>JAICRP010000129.1 GCA_025966445.1 Nocardioides sp. | reverse complement strand
GGCCGAGGCCGTGGAGAAGGCCAACAACACCCCGTACGGCCTCTCGGCGGGGGTGTGGTCGGACAAGGGCAGCCGCATCCTCTGGACCGCCGACCGGCTGCGCGCAGGAGTGGTGTGGGCCAACACGTTCAACAAGTTCGACCCGACCAGCCCGTTCGGCGGCTACAAGGAGTCCGGCTACGGCCGCGAGGGTGGTCGCCACGGCCTCGCCGGTTACCTGAAGGGTGAGGACCTGTGACACGCGTCGACGTCCGCAAGACCTACAAGCTCTACATCGGCGGGCAGTTCCCTCGTTCGGAGTCCGGGCACAGCTACGTCGTCGACGACGCCAAGGGAAGGTTCGTCGCGAACGCCGCCCTGGCCTCGCGCAAGGACGCCCGCGACGCCGTGCTCGCGGCCCGGTCGGCGTTCGGCGGCTGGAGCGGCAGGACCGCCTACAACCGCGCGCAGATCCTCTACCGCGTCGCCGAGATCATGGAGGACCGGCGGCCGCAGTTCGTCGAGGCGCTGCGCCAGTCCGAGGGCCTCACGCCCACCCAGGCCGGCAAGGTGCTCGACCTGAGCATCGACCGGCTCGTCTGGTACGCCGGCTGGGCCGACAAGATCACCCAGGTCACCGGCAACGCCAACCCCGTGGCCGGCCCGTTCTTCAACCTCTCGACGCCCGAGCCGACCGGCGTCGTCGCCGTGGTGGCCCCGCAGCAGTCCAGCCTGCTGGGCCTGGTCTCGGTCGTCGCACCCGTGGTGGTCACCGGCAACACCGCCGTGGTGCTGGGCTCGTACGCGCGACCGCTGCCCGCCGTCACCTTCTCGGAGGTGCTGGCGACCTCAGACGTACCCGGTGGCGTGGTCAACATCCTGACCGGCAAGCTCTCCAACACCGCGCCGACCCTGGCGTCCCACATGGACGTCAACGCCATCGACCTCACCGGTTTCGCCGGTGATGACGAGCAGGCGACCGCCCTCGAGGACGCCGCGGCCGAGAACCTCAAGCGCGTCCTGCGTGCACCCGACACCGAGCCCGACTGGACCGTCGAGCCGGGCATCGGCCGGATGACAACCTTCCTGGAGACCAAGACCGTCTGGCACCCGATCGGCGTCTGAGTCCGTGGGTCGCTGAGTAACCACCCCCTCGACCCACTACTGACCCGCTCGAACGGGCTACCAGTGGGTCCGCGGGGTGGTTACTCGTCAGCCGACGGCCATCGCCAGCAGCTGGTCGGCCGCCAGTGCCTGGCCCACCGTCGCGAGGTCGTCGACCGAGGTCTTGCGGTACGACGGCTCGTCACTGTTGAAGGACAACACCAGGACACCGACGTCCTTGGTGGCGAGGTCGGCGCGGCGCAGCGCGGTGCCGGCCTCGGCCGGCGCCTTCGTCGGCACCGCGCACGCGCGGCCGTCGGCCGTGGGCTCCGTGGCGCCGACGACGGCCTGGCAGAGCCCGGCCAGGAGATCCAGGCCCGCCAGCCCCTCGGTGGACGGCAGGTAGGCCACCGTCAGGTGAGTCTGAGGGTCGCCGTCGGCCTCTCGCACCTCGCACGAGGGCACGGACAGCCCGCCGAGGTCACGGACGCCCGCCTCCGCCTCGCCCAGCTCCCAGGGGGTGCTCGCTCCCACGGCATTGGTGAGGGCGGAGCACAGCGCCTGGGAGGCGGCGTCCGTCACCGGAGCCGAGCTCGACCCGTCCGCCGGGTCGGTCGCAGGCTCTGACTCGGACGGCGTACTGCTCGAGGAGTCGCCGGAGCAGGCCGACAGGAGCGCACCCGCCAGCAGGGCCGCGACGAGGGCTCGGGTCGCGGTCCGGAGGGGTGGCAGCACCCGGACAGCCTAGGTGGCGGAGAGGGGGCACAATGGGCCGGTGCGCGCGCGGGTGATCGTGCTGGCCGGCCCCTCGGGCGCCGGCAAGTCCCGCCTCGCCGAACGCCTGGGGCTCCCCGTGCTGCGCCTCGACGACTTCTACAAGAGCGGCGGCGACCCGACCCTGCCCCGGATCGCGGAGGGCGCGAACGCCGGCCTCGTCGACTGGGACCACCCCGACTCGTGGCTGCCGGACGACGCCCTCGCGGCCATCGAACGGCTGTGCCGCGACGGCAGCGCCGAGGTGCCGGTGTACGAGATCGCCCGGGACGGCCGCTGCGGCAGCCAGGTCCTCGACCTGGGCGGCAGCCGCTTGTTCCTGGCCGAGGGCATCTTCGCGCAGGAGATCGTGCCTGCGTGTCGCGACCGCGGCCACCTCGCGGCGGCGTACTGCGTCCGCCAGCACCGTCTCGTCACGTTCTGGCGGCGGCTCACCCGCGACCTGCGCGAGCACCGCAAGCCGCCCCTCGTCCTCGTCCGCCGCGGGCTGGCCCTGCTGCGCGACCAGCGGCAAGTCGTCGCCCATGCGGTCGATCTCGGCTGCGAGCCGGTCTCGCCCGAGGAGGCGTACCGCGCGGTGTCGGCACTGGTCAACAGGAGCTCGGCCGATGCCTGACGCGCCGGCCCCCTGGCAGCTGTTCGTGCAGCCCGACCAACGGTCCTGCGGGGCGGCGGCGATGGTCGTGGCCCGGTTCCTCGGCGACCCGGACTACCGCAAGCTGCTCGAGGGCGGCAGTCTGACCAGCCCGCGCACGCTGGCCGGCGACACGGCGCTGCGCGAGCGGTTCAAGACCGAGACCCTCGCCATGCACCGGCGCATCACGGGGCTCTCCGACGTCAGCGGCAAGCCGCAGATCCCGTGGCCCCGCAAGTTCGGCACCCCGCCCTGGGCGGTCGCCCGCCAGCTCTCCGGCACCGTCGGGGCGGACGGCACCCGGGCGACGTACTCCTGGCACGTGGCGCGCACGAGCCTGCCGGGCGGGTACCAGCGGCTGCTCGATGCCTCGCGGGCCGGCCGGGTGTCGGCCGTCTACGTCGGGACCACGTGGGTGCCCCGCCACGTCGCGCTGGTCGTCGAGGCGACCGACAGCGGGACCCTCGACGTGTACGACCCCGCCCGCGGCCGGCTCGACGAGCTCGACCGTCTCGCGTTCCTCGGCAACCGCGTCGACATCGCCGGCTGGGACGTGGCGTGGTTCGTGGTGACGCCCGAGTCCTGAGCGCTCATCCACGCCAGGGCCTTCCGCTCGCCGCGGCGCGCACCTATCGTCTGCGCGTGGCCACGATGAGCATGAACAAGGTGATCCACGCGGCGTTCCGTCGCGACCTCGACCGGTTCCTCGGGGCGCTGGGCCGGTTCCCCGACGGTGACGCCGCCCGGGCCCAGGCACTCGGCCGGGCGTGGGACAACTTCGACTTCCAGCTGACCAAGCACCACGAGGGCGAGCACGAGATCGCCTGGCCCGCACTCGTCCAGGTCGGGGTGACGCAGCAGATGATCGACCAGATGGACGCGGAGCACGAGGTGATGGCCGACCGGTTGTCGGCAGCCCGCGCCTCCATGGCCGCCCTGCGCGCCGCCCCGACGGCGGCGAACGCGCAGACCGCCCACACCGCCATGGGCGAGCTCAAGACCGTCACCATCGAGCACCTCGACCACGAGGAGCGGGAGCTCGAGCCGGTCTACCAGTCCAAGAAGGACGACCCGGCCGTCAAGGAGATGGGCAAGAAGTTCTCCAGGGTCCCACCCAAGGAGGGCGGCGTCTTCTTCGCGTGGGTGACCGACGGCATCTCCCCCGAGGGCACGGAGAGCATCAACGCGACCATTCCCGCCCCGGTCCGTGGGGTCATCACGGCGCTGCTGGGCAGGTCGTACAAGAAGGACATCGCGCCCGTCTGGCGTTGAGCTACAGGGCGCCCAGCTCGGCGTACCCGGGCTTGATGACGTCGTCGATGATCGCGAGCCGCTCGTCGAACGGCAGGAACGCCGACTTCATGGCGTTGATGGTGAACCAGCGCAGGTCCTCGAGCGTGTAGCCGAACGCGTCGACGAGCGCGGCCATCTCCTTGCTCATCGACGTCTGGCTCATCAGCCTGTTGTCGGTGTTGACCGTGACGCGGAAGCGCAACCGGGTCAGCAGCCCGATCGGGTGCTCGGCGATCGACGCGGCGGCCCCGGTCTGCACGTTGGAGTGCGGGCACATCTCGAGCGGGATCCGCATGTCGCGCACGTACGCCGACAGCCGGCCGAGGTCGACCCGGTCACCGTCGACCGTGATGTCGTCGATGATCCGCACGCCGTGGCCGAGCCGGTCGGCGCCGCACCACTGGATCGCCTGCCAGATCGACGGCAGCCCGAACGCCTCGCCCGCGTGGATCGTGAAGTGCGAGTTCTCCCGCTGGAGGTACTCGAACGCGTCGAGGTGCCGGGTGGGCGGGTACCCCGCCTCCGCGCCGGCGATGTCGAAGCCGGCGACCCCACGGTCGCGCCAGGCGATCGACAGCTCGGCGATCTCGCGCGAGCGGGCCTGGTGCCGCATCGCGGTCAGCAGCTGGCGGACGACGATCGTGCCGTTGCTGGCGGCCATCCCCTCGTCGAAGCCGCGCTGGACAGCGGAGACGACCTCGTCGAGGTCCAACCCCCCGGTGACGTGCTGCTCGGGGGCGTAGCGCACCTCGGCGTACACGACGCCGTCGGTGGCGAGGTCCTCCACGCACTCGCGGGCGACCCGCGTCAGCGCATCGGCCTCCTGCATGACGGCGACCGTGTGGTCGAAGGTCTCCAGGTACCGCTCGAGCGACCCGGAGTTCGCCGACTCGGCGAACCAGCGACCGAGCGAGTCGGCGTCCGACGCGGGCAGCGCGTGGCCGATCTCGACAGCCAGGTCGAGGATCGTCTGCGGCCGCAGCCCTCCGTCGAGGTGGTCGTGCAACAGGGCCTTGGGGGCGCGGGCGATCTGCTCCGCGGTGGCGGGCTCTCCGGAGGCGACGGGCATGCGCCCGATCCTCGCAGACCGGCTAGGTTGCCCCGGTGCGTACCTTCACCAGCTTCGACGACCTCACCGCCGCCGTGGGCGAGGACCTCGGCGCCAGCGACTGGCTGACCATCGAGCAGGACCGCGTGGACGCGTTCGCGGAAGCGACGGGTGACCACCAGTGGATCCACGTCGACGTGCCGCGCGCCACTGCCGGGCCGTTCGGCGGCACCATCGCCCACGGCTACCTGACCCTGTCGTTGATCCCCATGCTCGGCGCGCAGGTCTTCGGCCTCGAGACCCCCGGCGCCAAGCTCAACTACGGCGTCAACAAGGTCCGGTTCCCGACCCCGCTCCCGGTCGGCTCCCGCATCCGCGCGCACGTCAAGGTCGTCGACGTCTCCGACGTCCCCGCCGGCAAGCAGGTCACGTTCGGCTGGGCGATCGAGATCGAGGGCGGCGCCAAGCCCGCATGCGTCGCCGAGACCGTCGTCCTCCTGCTGCCGTAGTCCGGGAGTCCCGGCTCTCAGCCGACGCGGTCGAGCAGGACCGGCGTGGGCTGGTACGACGCGCCGTCACCTACGTCGTACCCGCCCTCGAGCGACTCCAGGGCCCGAGCGAACCGGTCGGGCTCGTCGGTCAGCAACGTGAACAGGGGCTCGCCCTCGGTGACCCGGTCGCCCGGACGGGCGTGCCACACCACGCCGGCCCCGGCCTGGACCGGGTCCTCCTTGCGGGCGCGACCGGCCCCGAGCCGCCACGCGGCCAGCCCGACGGCCATCGCGTCGAGCCGGGTCAGCGTGCCGGAGGCAGGGGCGGTCACGACGTGGGACTCCCTGGCAGTCGGCAGCGCGGCGTCCGGGTCACCGCCCTGGGCGCGGATCATGGCCTTCCACGCGTCCATGGCCGAGCCGTCGGCGAGCCGGTCGGCCGGGTCGACGTCGGTCACGCCGGCCCCGGCGAGCATCTCGCGGGCCAGGGCCAGGGTCAGCTCGACCACGTCGGCCGGTCCGCCGCCGGCGAGCACCTCGACCGACTCCGCGACCTCGATCGCGTTGCCGGCGGTCAGGCCCAGCGGGCTCGCCATGTCGGTCAGCAGCGCCACCGTGCGCACCCCGGCGTCGGTGCCGAGCGCCACCATGGTCTCGGCCAGCTCGCGAGCGGTGTCGAGCGACTTCATGAAGGCGCCCGAGCCGACCTTGACGTCGAGCACCAGGGCTCCCGTGCCCTCGGCGATCTTCTTGGACATGATCGACGACGCGATCAACGGGATCGCCTCGACCGTCCCCGTGACGTCGCGCAGGGCGTACAGCTTCTTGTCCGCGGGAGCCAGCCCGTCGCCGGCCGCGCAGATGACCGCGCCGACGGACTCCAGCTGGGCCAACATCTCCTCGTTGGACAGCAGCGCCCGCCAGCCAGGGATGGACTCGAGCTTGTCGAGGGTGCCGCCGGTGTGGCCGAGGCCGCGGCCCGACAGCTGGGGTACGGCGACCCCGCAGGCGGCCACGAGCGGTGCGAGCGGCAGGGTGATCTTGTCGCCGACACCGCCGGTCGAGTGCTTGTCGGCGGTGGGTCGCGACAGTCCGGAGAAGTCCATCCGTTCCCCCGAGGCGATCATCGCGTCGGTCCAGCGGGCGATCTCGCGACGGTTCATGCCGTTGAGCAGGATCGCCATCGCGAGCGACGACATCTGCTCGTCGGCCACCTCGCCGCGTGTGTAGGCGTCGACCACCCAGTCGATCTGGCTGTCGCTGAGCTCGCCCTGGTCCCGCTTGGCGATGATCACCTCGACGGCGTCGTGCTTGCTCATCGGCCCCCCTCCCGGCTCCCCGGCCGTCCATCCGTCACGTGCCTCAGGTCGTCGGGCCCGAAGGCCTGGGGTAGCACCTGGTCCATGGTCCTCTCGCCGAGAGGCGTCATCAGGACCAGCTCGTTCCCGCCGTGCTCGAACAGGAGCTGGCGACAACGACCACAGGGCATGATCACCTCACCCAGCCCGTTGACGCAGACGAAGTGGGTCAGGCGACCCCCTCCGGTGGCGTACAGCTGGGAGACGACCCCGCACTCGGCACACAGCACCACGCCGTATGCCGCGTTCTCAACATTGCACCCCACCACGACCCGGCCGTCGTCAACCTTTGCCGCAGCGCCCACGGGGAACCCGCTGTACGGTGCGTACGCGCGCTCGGCCACGGCGACCGCCTCGGCGGTGAGTAACTCCCAGTCCATAGGGCGTTAACCTATGCCCCCGCCTCGCCTGCAAACATCGCGACTGGATAACCCTTGGCGCGGCGGTCTTCCCGCGAAGCCTCCGAGCAGGCACCATTCGCACGTACATCGCTCAGCCGGGTCCTGACGGCTCGATCCCTGGGTACACCGATACATGGAGGCACATGATGAGAATGAGGAAGGCCGTCGCGAGCGGCCTCACCGCCCTGCTCGCGACCGCGGCCCTTGCCGGCTGCGGCGACGCGCCCGAGAGCAGCGCCTCGGGAGGCGACGGCGGCGAAGAGACCCCTGCGGCGCTCGACTTCCTGCCCTGCATCGTCTCCGACGCGGGTGGTTTCGACGACAAGTCGTTCAACCAGCTCGGCTTCGAAGGTGCCGAGCAGGCGGCCAACGAGCTCGGTGTCGAGCTCAAGGCCGTGGAGTCGAACAGCGAGAACGACTACGGGCCGAACCTCGAGAGCCTCGTGGCCGAGGGCTGCGACGCCATCGTGACCGTGGGCTTCGCGCTCGCGTCCGCGACCAAGGAGTCGGCGGCCGCCAACCCCGACATCAAGTACATCCTCATCGACGACGCTGCCGACGGCGGCGACGACGGTGAGACCTTCGACGGCCAGGCCGACGAGCCGAACATCAAGCCGCTGCTCTACGACACCGCGCAGGCGGCGTTCCTGGGTGGCTACCTCGCTGCCGACTACACCAAGACCGGTGTCGTGGGCACCTACGGCGGGCTTCCGTTCCCGACCGTGACCATCTTCATGGACGGCTTCAAGCAGGGCGCCGAGTACTACGCCAAGGAGAAGGGCAAGGACGTCAAGGTCGTCGGTTGGGACGGCAAGGACGGCCTGTTCACCGGTGGCTTCGAGGCCAACGAGACGGCCACCAACACCGCTCGTCAGCTCCTCGACCAGGACGTCGACGTCATCCTCCCGGTGGGTGGCCCGATCTACCAGGGCGCACTGACGGCGATCGACGCCTCCGGCTCCGACGTCGCGATGCTCGGTGTGGACGCCGACCTGTTCGAGACCGACCCCAACACCCAGGAGGTCGTGCTCACCTCGATCCTGAAGAACATGAAGGTCTCGACCTACGAGTCCATCATGTCCGCCGCCAGCGACGAGGACTTCGACTTCTCGCCGTACATCGGCACGCTGGAGAACGACGGAGTCGGCATCGCGCCGTTCCACAACTTCGAGGACAGCGTGTCCGACACGGTGTCCGACGAGCTGGAGCAGGTGAAGGCCGGCATCATCGACGGCTCGATCCCGGTCACGTCGTACCTGTCGGGTTCGTGATCAGGAGCTAGACCCTGTCGGGGGGGGGCGGGTGGGGGCGACCACCCCCAAAGAAT
>JAICRP010000038.1 GCA_025966445.1 Nocardioides sp. | reverse complement strand
GCCGAGGCCGAGGAGCGCGAGGCCGAGATCACCCGGTACCTGGCGGCCAACGAGGAGGTCGGCGAGGTCGTCGCGGCCCTGGAGCAGCAGTACGACGCGTTCACCCGCGCCGAGGAGAGCGGCAGCAGCCTCCTGGCCGGCAACCAGCCGCTGCCGACGGGCGAGGAGATCGGCCAGCAGTTCGAGCAGTTCCTCGCCGGGCTCGACAAGCCGGACAACCCGACCGACAACTGACCACTCCCAGCCGCTTCAGCCAAGGAGACAGGGTGCCCGCCTCTGCCGACGAGCTCGTCGCGCTCCTCGACATCGAGTCGCTCGACGTCGACCTCTTCCGGGGCCGCCAGCCGGAGACCGACCGCCAGCGCGTGTTCGGCGGGCAGGTGGCCGCCCAGGCGTTGATCGCCGGCATCCGCACGGTCCCCGACGACCGCCACGTGCACTCGCTGCACTCGTACTTCCTGCGGCCCGGCGACACGGCGGTGCCGATCATCTACGACGTCGAGCGGCTGCGGGACGGCCGGTCGTTCGCGACCCGGCGCATCGTCGCGCGCCAGCACGGCCACGCGATCTACTTCATGACCGCCAACTTCCAGGTGACCGAGCACGGCTTCGAGCACCAGGACGCGATGCCCGAGGTCTCGGGCGGCCCCCACGCCGGCGTCGACTTCGCGGAGCTGGCCAAGGGTCGCGGCCAGTCATCGGAGAGCTTCGCCCGGGAGTGGGCCGCTCTCGACGTCAGGTACCTCGCCAACTCCGACCACAACCTCACCGACGACCCGTCCCGGCCGGCCCGTGCCCAGCTCTGGATCCGCGTCAACGGCCGGCTCGGGGACGACCCGGCCGACCACCTGGCCACGTTCACCTACGCCAGCGACATGACGCTGCTCGGCGCCACCCTCGTCGGCCACGGGGTCACCATCGGCGACCCGCGCCTCCAGCCGGCGTCGCTGGACCACTCGATCTGGTTCCACCGGCCGTTCCGCGCCGACGAGTGGTGGCTGTACGACCAGTGGTCGCCGTCGGCCTCCGGAGCCCGCGGCCTCGCCCTGGCGCGGGTGTTCACCGAGGACGGCACCCTCGTGGCCACGGTGGCCCAGGAGGGCCTCATCCGCATGCGCGGCTGATTGGCCGATTCGCCCTCCAATAGCACTACAACGTTGTAGTTTCGTGACAGACACGCCGACGCGCCGTTACCTTTGAGCGCTGGTGTGACGCATGTGGCCTGAGTGACCACGACGAGACGTCTTCGACCGGCCCCGATCGACCCAGCTCGACCCCCCGCTCCACCCAGGCCGGCCCCAAGGTGCGTCACATGAGACTTCCCCGCCTCGTCCCCGCGACAGCGCTCCTCGCTGTCGGCGCCGTGCTGGCCACCGCCTCGGCGGCGGCCGCGGCGCCGCTGACGGCGTACGAGATGCCGTTCCCCTGCGGGCAGACGTGGACGGGGACGTCGCGTCCGAGCCACAGCCCGAGCCCCTGGTCGATCGACTGGAACCGGACCGACGACGTCGGCGCCCCGGTCGTCGCGGCGGCGGCCGGCGTGGTCACGACCGCGGTGCCCAACGGCACGCGGGGCTACGGGCGGTACGTCGTGGTGGACCACGGCAACGGCGAGTCGACCCTGTACGGCCACCTGCAGACCGTGAACGTCGGCATCGGTCAGACCGTCGACCAGGGCAGCCTGGTGGGCCTCGTGGGCGACACCGGTAACTCCACCGGTCCGCACCTGCACTTCGAGGAGCGTCTCAACGGCAAGACGGTCGAGCCGTGGTTCCACGGGGCGGCCTTCGCCTTCGGGAGCACGCCCCAGTCGCAGAACTGCCCCGACGTCCCGATGGCCGGCAACTTCGTCGGTGACGGGATCGCCGAGGTGGCCGTCTTCGACCGCGCCACCGCCACGTTCCAGATCAGCGGGCCGGCGGGCCCGATCTCCGTCGTGTTCGGCCTGCCCACCGACACTCCGGTCGTCGGAGACTGGGACGGCGACGGCGTGCTCAACGTGGGCGTGCGCCGCGCCTCCGAGCGCAAGTTCTACCTGGGCACCCCGTCGGGGATCGTCCCGATCGTGATGGGCAACCGGAGCGACATCCCGGTGGCGGGCGACTGGGACGGCAACGGCACCTGGGAGCCCGGCGTCCGCAAGTCGTCGAGCAACGTCTTCCGGTTGCGCAAGCCCGACGGCAAGTCCTTCCCGGTGCGACTCGGCAAGGCCGGCGACATCCCGATCAGCGGCGACTGGAACGGGGACGGGACCACCGACCTCGGCGTCTACGACATCACGAGGGCGCGGTTCAGCCTGCGCGTCAAGGACGCCGCGGGGCTGGTGTGGATCACCCGCGTCACCTACGGCTCGCCCGGCGACCTGCCCGTGACCGGCGACTGGGACGGCAACGGACGTACCGACCTCGGCGTGTGGCAACCCGCGACCGCGCAGTTCTTCCAGCGCATCGCGCCCTCGCCGGCCGCGCCTGCGACCAAGACCGTGAGTCGTACCTACGGGACGCCTCGACGCTAGAGGAGCCCGATGCTCGCCGCGTGCCGCCTCATGGTGTCGCTGTCGGCCGCGAGCACGAAGGGCACGTCCTCGGCCCACGCGCTCGAGACCTCCTCCACCCGGCCGTCGCCGGGGTCGAGGCGCACCTCGCGGATGTAGACCGCGAGGACCCGGCCGGGGTACGCGCGCACCAGGTCGGCGTAGATCTGCGGGTCGTGCTCGCCGGAGTCGCCCATCAGGACGAACCTCAGCTGCGGGTGGAGGTCGAGGATCTCGTGCAGCCGGACGGCCTTCGCCTCACGGCCCGCCGAGGTGCCGAGCAGGTCGCGCAGCAGGATCGGCCCGCGGGGGAAGTCCTGGTGCCGCAGGAACGCGACGAGGAACGGGAAGAGGTTCCACGGGCTCGACGAGACGTAGAAGAACGGGTTCCCGCCAGCAGCCAGGTCGCGGTAGAGCTCGGGGGCACCCGCGAAGGACGTCCGGGTCAGGGCCGAGCCGGTGACGGTCTGCTTGACCATCCGGGCGACCCGCTGCACGCCGGTCTCGAGGATGGTGTCGTCGACGTCGGAGATCACGCCGAACCGCGCCTCGGCCGGCGGCACGAACACGTCGAAGGTGGCCCTGTGCGGCTCGGTCAGCCCGCGGTAGGAGTCGGCGAGCTCGACGGTGCCGGTGGTCCGCGGCGCCGTGAGGGTGCCCGCGTCCGGCCGGAGCCGCACCAGGAAGTAGCCCTCCGCGTCGGTCGTGGCCTCGACGGTGGCGCCGGCGACGCTCACGCGGACCGGCACGCCGGGCAGCTCGTCGGTGACGAAGTGCCGCAGGGTGCGCCGGGTCGACGCCCGGACTCCCTCGCCCGCGACGGCCTCGCTGGGCACCGGGTCGTCGAGCGCCCGCCCGCGGACGACCACGCCCTCCTCGGCGCCGCCGTGGCCGCCGTACGCCTCGATCCGGAAGTCGTCGGGCGTGCGGTCGCCTGCTCGGCGCAGCTTGACGCGGTCCCAGGCCTGCTCGATGCCGACGACCCAGTCGCGTGCTCCCATGCGCCAACCGTAGGAGAGGGCTCAGCCGCGGGTGGTCCTGCCCTGGAGGTGAGGGGCGCCGGACCTCGGGTCGCGGAGGGCGAAAGCGAAGCCCTCGTCGGTCTGCAGGGACCCGAAGGCGACCTTCCCCGGCAGGAGGATCGGCTTCTTGAAAGCCACTTCGACCGTGACCGCGTCGGGCAGGCGGTTCTCGAGGGCCGCGACGCAGCGGGCCTTCGACCACATGCCGTGCGCGATCTGGCGCTTGAAGCCCAGGGCCTTGGCGGTCAAGGCATAGAGGTGGATCGGGTTGCGGTCGCCGGACACGGCGGCGTAGCGGCGGCCGAGGTCGCCCTCGAGCCGCCAGGTGAGGCCCGAGGGCGGCACGTCCTCGTACCCGGGAGCGGTCGCCGCACCGGTCGAGGCCTCGTCGGCGGCTGGGCCCCGACGCAGGTAGGTCGAGCGTCCCTGCCACACGAGTTCGCCGCCCGCGGTCACCTCGGTGACGAAGTCGACGGTGCGGCCCTTGGCGTGCGGCTGGAGGTTCTCCGGCCACACGGTGACCTCGACCGTCTCGCCCACGGAGATGACGCGGCGGGCGGTGATGGTGTTGCTGAGGTGCACGCTGCCCATCGCCGGGAACGGGAAGGCCGGGTCGGTCATCACCCGCAGGTGGAGCGGGAAGCCGAGGAGGTGCGGGTACGTCAGCGGCACGGTGTCCTTGACCGGGAAGCCGCAGACCGCGTCGTACGCCGTCACGTGGTCGCGCCGGATCTCCAGCGGCGTTCTCCTGAGGACGAGGCCGGTCAGGTCGTCGCCGCCGGTCTTCCGGATGCCCGGCAGCAGGTTCACGCCCGGGACGGCCGGCAGAGCGGCGCGGACAAGGGTGGCGACGCCAGTGTCGCCCTCGACGATGCGGGCCTCCATCAGGCGCCCAGCATCATCTGGCCGCAGACCCGGACGACGTTGCCGTTGACGGCGGTCGAGCCGGGGCTGGCGAACCAGGCGATCGTCTCGGCGACGTCGACGGGCAGGCCGCCCTGGCTCATCGCGTTGAGGCGACGGCCGACCTCGCGGGTGGCGAACGGCACGGCCGCGGTCATCTGGGTCTCGATGAAGCCCGGTGCGACGGCGTTCACCGTGATGCCGTCGCTCACGTCGTCCTTGAGGGAGTCGACCAGGCCGATGACGCCGGCCTTGGAGGTGGCGTAGTTGGTCTGGCCGAGGTTGCCGGCGATCCCGGCGATCGAGGCGACGCCGATGATGCGACCGTTGGCCCTGATCGCCTTCTGGTCGAGCAGCTCGCGGGTGATCCGCTCGGGTGCGGTGAGGTTCACGCCGATCACCGACTCCCACCGGTCCTCAGCCATGTTGGCGAGCAACTTGTCGCGGGTGATGCCCGCGTTGTGCACGACGATGTCGACGCCGCCGTGCCCGAGATCGCCGCGGAGGACCTGGTGGGCAATACGTTGCGGCGCGTCCTTGGCGGTGATGTCGAGGGCGAGGTAGTCGCCGTCGAGCTCGTTGGTCAGCTTCACCAGCGAGTCGGCGGCCTGCGGGACGTCGACGCCGATGATGGTGGCCCCGTCGCGGTGGAGGACGCGGGCGATCTGCTCGCCGATGCCCCGGCTCGCGCCGGTGACCAGGGCGACCTTGCCCTCGAGCGGCTTGAGCCAGTCGGCCACCTCGCCGCCTTCGGCGTGGCCGGACGTGGTGCCGATGCGGACCACCTGGCCGGAGACGTACGCCGACTTGGGCGACAGCACGAACGCCAGCGTCGACAGCAGCCCACCCTCGGCTCCCTCGGCCACGTAGACCAGCTGGGCGGTGCCACCGCGGCCGACCTCCTTGCCCAGGGAGCGGGTGAAGCCCTCGAGCGCGCGCTGGGCGACCCGCTCCGAGCCGCCGACCGACTCCGGCGGCGTGCCGATGACGACGAGCCGCGGGCAGGTCTCCAGCCTGCGCATGAGCGGACCGAAGAAGTCGCGCAGCGCCCCGAGGCGTGAGGAGTCGGTGAGGCCGGTGGCGTCGAGGACCAGGGCCCGGTAGCGGGCCTCGGGGTCGGCGGTCTGCGCGTGCGTGACGTCGAGCTCGTCGAGCAGCCCGGGCAGCGACTCGGCGAGCCGGCCGCTGCCACCCGTGAGGACGGTGCCGGTCACGAGCGGCTCGCCGGCGGCGTACCTCTTGAGGGGCACGGGATCGGGCAGGCCGAGGGTCTTGACCAGCAGCTGGCCGAGGGAGGACTGCACGAAGCCCTGGTAGCGGTCGGTCATGACGAAGTTGTAACTCCCTGTGACACTCTCAGTCCACCTTTCGTGATCTGCCCCTCATGCGGTTGGCGCGATGGCGTCTCTCGACCACGATAGACAGATGCCTTCTCCTCGTCGCGTGGCCGTCCTGGGCGGCAACCGCATCCCCTTCGCCCGCTCCAACAGCGTCTACGCCGACGCGTCCAACCAGGACATGCTCACGGCGGCGATCGACGGTCTCGCCGCCCGGTTCGGGCTCGAGGGCGAGCGGCTGGGCGAGGTCGTCGCGGGCGCGGTGCTGAAGCACTCCCGCGACTTCAACCTGACCCGGGAGAGCGTGCTGGGCTCCAGGCTCGCCCCCGAGACGCCGGCGACCGACATCCAGCAGGCGTGCGGCACCGGCCTGCAGGCCACGGTCCAGGTCGCCAACAAGATCGCCCTCGGCCAGATCGAGGTCGGGATCGCGGGAGGCACCGACACCACCTCGGATGCCCCGGTCGCGATCAGCGACAAGCTGCGCAAGAAGCTGATGAAGGTCAACGCCGCCCGCGACACCCTGGGCAAGGTCACCGCGCTCGCGCAGATCCGGCCCGGCGACATCGGTGTGTCGATCCCGCAGAACGCCGAACCCCGCACCCGCCTCTCGATGGGCGATCACGCAGCCCTCACGGCGCTGGAGTGGAAGATCGGCCGCGAGGAGCAGGACGCGTTGGCCGCGGCGTCGCACCAGCACCTCGCGGCGGCGTACGACGCCGGGTTCCTCGACGACCAGGTGACGCCCTTCCGCGGCCTCGAGCGCGACCAGAACCTGCGCCCGGACTCCTCCGTCGAGAAGCTCGGCACCCTCAAGCCGGTGTTCGGCAAGGGGGAGGCGGCCACCATGACGGCGGGCAACTCCACGCCGCTGACCGACGGTGCGTCGGTCGTGCTGCTGGCCTCGGAGGACTGGGCCGCCGAGCACGGCCACGAGCCGCTGGCCTTCCTGCGCGCATCGGAGACCGCGGCGGTCGACTACGTGCACGGGCACGAGGGGCTGCTGATGGCGCCGGCGTACGCCGTCCCGCGCATGCTGGAGCGCGAGGGCCTGTCGCTGCAGGACTTCGACTTCTACGAGATCCACGAGGCGTTCGCGTCGCAGGTGCTGGCCACGCTGAAGGCCTGGGAGGACCCGGTGTTCTGCAAGGAGCGGCTCGGCCTCGACAAGCCGCTCGGCTCGATCGACCGGTCGAGGCTCAACGTCAAGGGTTCGTCGCTCGCCGCCGGCCACCCGTTCGCCGCGACGGGCGGCCGGATCGTCAACGTCGCCGCCAAGCTGCTCGCCGAGCAGGGGTCGGGACGGGTCCTGGTCTCGATCTGCGCCGCCGGTGGCCAGGGCGTCGTCGCGATCCTGGAGCGTTGAGCCGTCACCGGTCCACGCGGCGGGTTGCTCGCAGTCCGTAGCGAGCTCGCCGGCGGTCAGATCTGCCCGCGCGCGGCCGCCAGGGCGGTCGCGACCATGTGCCGCTTGACCTGCTCGGCGCTGATCTCGCCGACCACCGGCACTCCCGGCGCGGACTCACGGATGACGAGGCCGGAGCGGGCGAGCATCAGGGCTCCCAGGCCACTGGCGTAGAGGGTGTTGGCGAGCAGGGTGGCGTCCTTGACCTTGAAGTCGCCCGCGGCGACGCCGTCCTCGATCGCGCCGGAGAGGCTGCGCAGGCAGGAGGCCATCCCACCGCCCAGCTTGAGCAGCGCCCGCTCGGAGACCTCGTCGAGGAGCTCGCTGCCGGGTCGCCGCATGAGGGCCTGGGCGCAGTCGAGGAACGCCGGATGTGCGAGCGCGTAGTCGGCGAAGGTGGTGACGATCGCGGTCACCCGCGACTCGGGGGTCGGGGCTTCGCCCGACGCGGTGTCGAGCCGCTCGGCCAGCTCCGTGAGGTAGCCGACCATGGTCAGCGCGAACAGGTCCTCCTTGCCGGTGAAGTGCCGGTAGACGATGGCCCGGTTCACCCCGACGGCGCGGGCGATGTCGTCGATGTTGGCCTCGCGGACACCGGTCTCGTCGAAGAGTTGCCGCGTCGCCGCCACGATCTCGGCCTCACGCGCCCGTCGACGGGCCGCGGCCGCCGTACGTCGGCCGTCGGTGGCGGGTGGGCCGGGCATGAGCCTCATCGTAGGAGGGGGTGCTCGGCGAACCGCTCGCCGATCCTCCGGTGGGTCTCCGCATCGGGATGGAGCTGGTCGGGAAGCGGGAGCCTGGCGGCGTCCGCCTCGCCGTAGAGCTCCCGCCCGTCGAGGTACTGCAGGTGCGGGTCGTCGGCCGACCGTGCCTCGACGACGCCCGCGAGCACGTCGCGGACGGTCTCCAGCGTGAGGCGGGTGCGGTCGGTGGCGTCGCCGGTCGCCGCGAAGCTCAGTCGTCCTTCGGCGATCGCCGTCAGGTCCGGCATCGCGGGACCCGGGGTGCGCTCGTGGATCTCGCACCAGATCGGTGAGACGACGAGCAGCGGCGTGGTCGGGTGGCCGTCGCGGATGGTGTCGAGGAACCCGTGCACCGCCGGAGCGAACGCGCGCAGCCGCATCAGGTCGGTGTTGACCAGGTTGATGCCGATCTTGACGCTGAGCAGGTCCGCCGGCAGGTCGCGCATCGTCCGGGCGACGAACGGGTCGAGGAGCGCGCCGCCGCCGAACCCGAGGTTGACCAGGTCGACGCCCGCGCGCGACGCCGCGAGCGCCGGCCAGGTCGTGGACGGGCTCTCGGCGTTGGAGCCGTGGCTGATCGAGCTGCCGTGGTGCACCCAGGTACGTCGGTCCCGCGGCGCCGGCTCGAGGTCGGCGTCGCTGCGCAGCCCGACCAGCTCGGTGACCTCGTTGTGCGGGAGCCAGAGCTCGACGAGCTTGCTGCTCGACGGCAGGTCGCCGAAGCGGATCGTGCCGACGGGCCCGGGCGTCGTCGTGGCGGCACCGGTCGTCATGTCGATGCTGCGCACGTTGCCGCCGTCCGCGCTCGCCCGACCGACGAGGCGGCCGTCGACCACCAGGTCGTACACGCCGTCTGGTCGCGGTGGCGCCCCGACGTACGCGAGCTTGGTCGCCAGGACGTCCAGCTCGAGTGCCGTCGCGGTCGTGCGGACGACGAGTCGTACGCCGGACGGCTGGGACTCGGCCAGCGCGAGCTGGTCGTCGGGCACCTGGGCGCGCGCCCAGGCGGGGAGCCGGTGGGGGAGCAGGCCCTGCTCGGTCGGCTCGAGCTCGACGGCCCCGCGGACGAGGTCGGGGGTGATGGGGGTCGATCGCATGCCACCACCCTGCCGTGCCCGCGGAGTCAGGCGATCGAGATCTGGTCCCCCTCGACGGTGATGTCCACCTCGTCCAGAGGCTCGGTCGCCGGAGGATTGACCGCCGCGCCGTCCTCGATCGAGAAGGCGCTGCCGTGGCACTCGCACCGGATGCCGCCCGCCTGCACGGAGCTGACGATGCAGCCCTGGTGCGTGCAGACCGCGGTGAAGCACTTGAACTCGCCCTCGGTGGGTTGGGTCACGACGACCTGCTGGTCCGGGAAGATCTTGCCGCCACCGACCGGGATCTCGTCCGCGCTGGTCAGCGGCCCGGGGTCGGGCGCGTCGGGCGTGTGTCCGGTGTCGAGGAGCTCATCTGGCGCGTCGGTCGGGGTCTCGTCGTCGCCACCGCACGCGGCCAGCACGGCAGGCGAGAGGCCGACGGTGGCGGCGAGGGTGAGGGCGTGGCGGCGGTCGGGCCGTGACGTCATGGTGGCGAGCATCCCTTCGTCGGGTGGTGGCTACCCCCACGCGTACGGAGCCGGACGACGGGTGGTTCAGGCGGTGTCCGAGGAACGGGACGTCGTCTGGCCGGCGACGCAGCGCCAGACCCCGTCGCGGCGGACGTAGACGAACAGCGACCGGAACTCGCCCGCGAACGGCTCGCCCTGCCAGGTGGCCCGGTCGTGCACGTCGAGGGTGACGACGGCGGTGTCGCCGTACGTCCGGACGACCGGCCCGGAGGACTCCTGTGACAGCCAGACCAGGTCGGGGGAGCCGACGTATGCCGCGAGATAGCCGTCACGGTCGCACGAGTCGCCGCTCGCGTTGGTGTAGGTGAAGTCCTCGGCCAGGATCTCGGTCATCCGCCCGACGTCACCCTCGACGAGCGCGGCCGTACGGGCCGCCACCAGGGCGGCCACGGCGTCCTCGTCTGCTCCCACCGGAGCATCATCGCGGACCGCGCGTGGCGATGTCAGCGGGCCAGCACCTCCACGGAACCGTCCGGCGTGCGGGCCGCCTCGCCGGGCTCGGCGATCCTGCGCCTGGTCCAGGCGAGCATCAGCACGGCCCCGACCACGAGCCCGCCCACCAGTCCTCCGAGCGCCCAGCCGACGCGCGCGAGCCTCCCGGGTTCGGTGCCGGCCGGGGCGGCGGGCTCGGTGGACGGCGCCGTGGTCGTGGCCTGCCCCGCCGCGCCGGCGACCCCCTCGAAGTCGGTGTCCCCGGAAGCGGCGGTGCCCAGCCCCAACCCGTCGAGCAGGCGCGCCAGTCGTGCACCGTCCTCCGGTCGGTGCCACCGCACGGGGCTCTCCCACATCGAGGCGTTGCCGCTCGCCGTCTGCGTGGAGATCCAGGGCCCGTCCTCGTCCCCGAAGTACACCCGGTCGACCCGCCACGGGTCCACGTCGTGGATCAGCCAGGTGATGGTGATGCCCGGGCCGGACGCGTGGGTCCCCGGCTCGGTGTCGAACGTCCCACTGGGCTGCGAGACCCCGACCAGCTCGGCGAGCTCGTCGTACTCCGGATCCGTGTAGTAGAGCGACGCGGTGCTGCCGGCGCCGGGGATCGACAGCAGCGCGCTGGTCGGGCCGCCGGCGGCCGCGGGCGCTGCGATGAGGGCCGCGACGCCCAGGAGGGCTGCGGTGAGGGTTGTTCGGACGAGACGGACGCGCATGGTGCCTCCTCGGGGTGGGTGTCCCTGCTACACCGCCGAGCGAGGTCTGGTTCCGGTTCAGGGGGAGTACGGCGTCGCGGACGCGCCGATCTCGACGGCCCGCTCCAGGCTGAGGTCGCCCTCCAGGCGCAGCGTGAGCTCGTCGAGCGGCCAGATGAGAGTGTGTCCGGCCAGACGGGCCGTCTCGGTGCGCGGCCGGTCCTGCTCGTCGAGGATCACCACCTCGTGCGGTTCCTCGAACCACAGGGCGTCGACCCCGGCCACGGAGGTGTACTGGACACCCGGCGAGGTCTTGGCGATCCGGAAGTCGAGCCGGCCGTCGAACTGGTCGAGGCGCACGGGCCCGGCGGCGGTGTCCCAGCTCATCGAGACGAAGACGCGATCCGGGGAGACCTCAACGGCGTCCGGCTCGCCGAGCTCGGTGGGCACGATCGGGGTGAACCCGACCAGGGCGCTCGCCCGCGCGACCGTCATGCCGTCGTCGTCGACGCGCGGCGGTGGGGGTGCGTCGTCCTCGTCGACGGACCCGCGCTGGACGATGACTCCGGCGAAGCCGAACCAGTCCGCCACCGCCGCCCTGACCGGAGGCGTCGCGAGCAACGCGACCAGCAGGGCCACGACGGCGACGGCGATGCGTCGTCGCCAGCGGACGACCAGGTCGACGAGGTCGTCGTACCAGGGCCTCCGAGATCGCTCGGGTACGGGCCGGGCGGCCACCCTGGCCAGCACAGCCGTGGCGAGCGTGGGCGATGACGGTGCCACCGGGATGTCGCGTCCCAGGCGGGCGAGGTCGTCGACCAGCCGGTCGAGGTCGTGATCAGTCACGGTGCGCCAGCCCTCTCGGTCGTCGCTGCCGCATCGTCCAGGTTCGCCTGGAGGCGACGCAGGGCACGGTGCAGCCGGGACTTGACCGTGCCGCGCGGCCACCCGAGGACGGCGGCGGTCTCGGCCTCGTCGAGGTCGAGGAGGTAGCGGCAGCTCACCACCTCGCGGTGAGCCGGAGACAGCTGGGCGAGCCCGCGCGCCAGGGCTGCGTGCCGCTCGGCGGCGAGCACGTCGTCGGCCGGGTCGTCGTGCCGTGCGCGCACCAAGGGCTCGACCCGCTCCCAGGCGCGTCGCTCCCGCGCCGACCGGCGCCCCGCGGCTCGGTGCAGGTTGCGGGTCTCGTTGGCCACGATCCGCAGGAACCACGGTCGGAACGGCGCGCCCGGCCGCAGCCTGCCCAGCGCGGCGTAGGCCTTGACGAACGCTTCCTGCACCACGTCCTCCGCGTCTGCTCCCGCGCCGAGCACCGCAGCGGTCCGGATCGCCATCGGGGCATGCCGGTCCACCAGGTGTGCGTACGCGTCGGTGTCGCCGGCGCACACCCGGGCGACGATCTCGGTGTCGTCCGGCTCGATGTCCAGGTGAGAGGTCCTCCCTTGGCTGCCAGTCCGACTACACCGCCGGCGTCGTCGGGGTTCCCTGTCAGGCGCCGAGCGCCTCGGGCGGGAGGTGGGCGTTGACCTGCCCGGCTAGAACACGCTGCCCCCGCCGCGGGCATGCGTCCCGGCCTCGTGGTTCTCCTTGTCGCATCGCTCACAGCGCAGGAAGGTGCCGCCGGCCTCCCCCTCGGCGGTCGGAGGGTACGAGATCTTCAGCCACTTGTGACCGGCCAGCTTGCAGATGGTGAACCGTTTCAGGTTGTTCATGACTGTGACCTCCTCGACCCAGCCGTCCTCTGTGGGGCCGGTTCGATCGTAGGCCCGGAGTGCCAGCAGGTCGCGTGGCAAGGCGCGGGCGTCGAAGCACCTGGTCGGTGGTCGATGGAAGAGTTGGACGGTCGACGTGGTGGTGCCTGGCGGTCGTCGGTCCCGGAGGCCGCCAGCGCAGTCCCGGTGGTCGACGCACGGACCGAGTCGAGGAGGGACGGGACATGACCGGAGCCCACCACGTGACACCCGTGGTGCGTCTGAGGACTGTCGAAGACCGGGATCTCGACGTGTTCTTCGACCACCAGGCGGATCCGCAGGCGGTCGCGATGGCGGCGTTTCCCGCGCGCGACAAGGATCAGTTCGCGGCGCACTGGGCGAAGCTCCGCGCCGACGACTCCCTGCTCGTGCGCACCATCGCGGTGGACGGCATGGTCGCGGGCAACATCGGCAGCTGGCCGGAGCATGGGCAACAGCTCCTCGGCTACTGGATCGGGCGCGAGTACTGGGGCCGCGGCGTGGCGACACAGGCGCTCGCCCTGCTCGTGGACGACCTGTCGATCCGGCCGCTGTACGCCCACGTCGCGGCGCACAACCGCGGCTCGATCCGCGTCCTGGAGAAGTGCGGCTTTCGTCGCGATCGCGAGCAGGAGGCGGAGGCCCCTGCGCCCGACGACGGCATCGAGGAGCTCGTCTTCGTGCTGAACGCCTGAGACTCCACACTCGCCTCGACGAGTCGTATGTACCCTTGCGGGTACGTACCCGTTCCGTTACATTAGACCGGTGGATGCTGTGCTGCACGCGCTGGCGGACGAGAGCCGGCGGACGGTCCTGGAGATCCTGCGCGATCATCCGGCGAGCGCGGGGGAGCTGGCCGAGGCATTCCCGATCGCCCGTCCGGGCGTGTCCCGGCACCTGCGCGTGCTGCGGGAGGCCGGGCTGGTCGAGGTACGCCAGGAGGCGCAGCGCCGGATCTACAGCCTCCGTCCGGAGGCGCTGATCGAGGTGGACGAGTGGCTGTCGGACTACCGGGCGCTCTGGCAGAGCCGGCTCGACGCCCTTCACACAGAGATTGCTCGAGGGAAGAAGGCGAGAACGTGAACATCATCGGGACGATGCGGGCGCTTGACGAGACCCGCGGCGCGGTGCGTGTCGAGGACATCTATGACACGGACATCGACGACCTGTGGGAGGCATGCACGACACCGGAGCGGCTCGCGCGCTGGATCGCCGAAGTCTCCGGCGACCTGCGGGTGGGCGGCACGATCCATGCCGTCTTCACCAGCACCTGGACCGGTCCGGGACGGGTCGAGGTGTGCGACGCGCCGCACCACCTGCTCCTGACGATGGAGCCGGGCACGGACGATGAGTCCCAGATGGAGGCCTGGCTGACCCAGGAGGGGTCGCGGACCAGGCTGGTGGTCGAGGAGCGCGGACTGCCGGTGGACAAGTTGTACCTGCACGGAGCCGGGTGGCAGGCGCATCTGGAGGATCTGGGGCGGTCGCTGGCAGGGGACACCAGGGCCCACCCCGAGCGCTGGACCGAGCGGACTCCAGCACCGGCGTGGCGCCGGCGCTGGGACGAGTTGACCCCCGCCTACGAAGCGATGGAGATCGCGTGATGTCCGACGACATCAGGCTCAGCGTGACCACCGTGAACGCGCCAGACGCGCTCGCCCTCGCGACCTTCTACGCCGAGCTCACCGGCGGGACCACGAAGGGGAGCGAGCACTGGGCGACCGTCTCCGGCCCGAACGGCTCCATCGCGTTCCAGCAGGTCGACGACTTCCGCCCACCGGTGTGGCCAGGTGCCGTCGTACCCATGCAGATGCACCTCGACTTCTTCGTCGACGACCTCGAGGCGACCGGAACCCGCGCCGTGGCTGCCGGCGCCACGCGGCTCGACTTCCAGCCGAACTCCGACCACTGCCTGGTGTACGCCGACCCGGCCGGCCATCCCTTCTGCCTGTCCACCTGGGACGGGCCGCAGGTGGAGGACTAGCGACGAGCGGCTATTGCGGTGCGGGCACGGTGGACCCGTCCGGCCATGCGCAGATGCACACACGGGTGCCGGCGGCGTCGGCGAGCGTCCACTGCTCCGGGGCCTCTGAGTCGTCCACGATGCGGCCCCCAGCCTCGAGCGCCGCCGCGAGACGCGCCTCTACGTGCTCGCGCGCGACCGAGACGTCGACATGCATGGCGTGCCGCAACGGCCTGGAGGCGTCGAGCTCCTGCATCCAGACCGATGAGCCATGGCCCAGCGGGTCGACCGCGCCGACCTCGGACACGCCCGTGTACCCGAGCACGGCGCGCCAGAACCCACTGTCGACCGAGTCGGGCTTCGCAGCGATCGCGAGCTGGACCTCCTGCGCAGCAGCTGGATCCGGCACGGCTTCATGCGCCTGTGCCACCGCAGTGATGGCCCGCGCCAGTTCGAGATGCTGCCGCTCCAGCTGTGAGAAGTGGCGGCTCAGCCGCACGGCAAGATGGTGATCGGCGATCGTCAGCACGACGCCCGAGCGCTCAAGGCCTGGAACCTGTGCGACCGCCCCGGCAAGCTCCACCGCATCGCCAAGCGACCGGACACGGAACACAGCCGTCGCTCCACCGTGCAACACCACCCAATCCTCGACGTCCTCGGCGTCGAGGAACTCCCGCCATCCCTGTCTGCTCATGTCGACCTCCCACGGGGAACGTAGCGAAGGCCGGTCCCGGGCAAGGGACGACGCGGGCAAAGCGCAGGGCCAACCCTCGCGGGGTAGCGCGTCGAGCGTTGGAGGCCGTCGAAGGCGATCTCGACGACCTGCTCCGGGCGCACCGGGACCGCGTAGTCGTCCTTGATGGTCTCGGGCTCGACCGCCGGCTCGGTGGACCGCTCGGTGCGCCACGCGAGCATCTCGTCGGTCATCCCCTGGAGCGTGGACCGCCTGATCGCGCTCGGCGCTCAGCGAGTGGAGGGGGACTACCCCGAGGATGCAGATTTCGTCGTCCTGGCCGATCCTGCCGGCCGCCTGTGCTGCGTCATCGCCTAGCGACCGGAGTCGACGTCCGAGACTCGCGAGTACGACTGGACCGTCCGGATCGAGTCGGCCTCGTCAGGGCCCTTGTCGTCGCGGTAGCGGACCACGCGGGCGAACCTCAATGCCACGCCGCCGGGGTAGCGACTCGATCGCTGGACCCCGTCGAAGGCAATCTCGACGACCTGCACCGGCCGCAACGGGACGACGTACGAGTCCTTCATCGAGCCCGGCTCGACGGCGAGGTCGGTGAACCGCTCCGTCTGCCAGGCGAGCATCTCGTCCGTCATCCCTTTGAACGTCTTCCCCACGGGCACCCACCCCTCCGGGACTGGTGAACGGGTGCCATCCAGGGTCTTGCCGGGCATCGCGTAGCCGTCGCCCTCGTCGGACCGCGCGCCGAGGTGGATGTTGGACAGCCAACCCTCGCGCCGACCGCTGCCCCACTCGACCGCCAGGACGACCAGGTCGAGGGTGTGAACCGGCTTGACCTTGACCCACGCGGAGCCGCGACGACCCGCGTCGTACGGGCCGTCGAGCGACTTCACGACCACGCCCTCGTGGCCGCGGGCGAGGGTCTCGCGCACGAACTCCTGGGCCTGGTCGGGGGAGTCGGTGACCAGGCTGGCCGTGCGGTGCTGCTCCGGCACGAGGGAGGCGAGCGCGGCCCAGCGCTCGGTACCCGGCCGGTCGAGCAGGCTGGTGCCCTCCAGGTGGAGCAGGTCGAAGAAGTACGGCGTCACGTGCACGCCGCTCTCCATCGCGGTGCGCGACGCCGTCTCCTGGAACGGCCGCGGCCGGCCGTCGTCGGCGAGCGCCAGCGCCTCGCCGTCGAGGACGAGTCGCTCGGCCGGCAGCGCGCGCACGACGTCGACCACCTCCGGCAACCGGTCGGTGATCACGTCGAGGGAGCGGGTGGCGATCAGCACGTCGTCGCCGGACTTGTGCACCTGGATGCGGATGCCGTCGAGCTTCGTGTCGATCGCCACGGCGCCGCCGCCTGCCTTGGCCATGGCGGCGGCCACGTCGGGCGCGCTCGACGCCAGCATCGGCAGGACCGGCCGGCCGACCTCGAGGCCGAACCCTCCCAGGGCGGCCTCTCCCTCGAACGCCGCCCGGGCGATCGGCACGGTGCCGCCCGCGAGCATGGCCGCGCGTCGGACGGCCTTGAGAGGGGCACCGGAGGCGGCCGCCAGCCCTTCTTGGACGAGCGCGTCGAGGGCACCCTGGCGGACGTTGCCGGTGATCACGCCGCGCAGCCAGGCCTGCTCGTCGGCGGTGGCCCGGCCGAGGAGGTCCTTGACCGCCGCGGCCCGGGTCGCCTGCGACCCCGGCCCCGACAGGCCGGCCAGGTGGTCGAAGGCCGCGTGCACCTCGGCGACGGTCAGCGTGGGCTCGTCGGCCGGGTCGGGCGGGGAGCCGATGCCGCGCCAGCCGACGCCCGTACGTCGCTGGAGCAGCGAGCCGCCGAGGTAGGCGACGACCGTCGGGAGGTCCGCGGCGTCGGCGTCGCCCAGGGTCTCGGCCAGGGCGACCACCTTGGCCTTGCGGGACCGGGTGGCCGCGACGGTCTGCGAGGTCTCCACGATCCGGGCGAGCAGCACGGGCCCATTCTGTACGCCGCCGCCGACAGGCTCAGGAACCGATGCGGGTCCGCACCTCGTACAGCTCCGGGAAGAACGTCAGGTCGAGCGCCCGGCGCAGGAAGTCGACGCCGGACGAGCCACCGGTGCCGATCTTGTGGCCGATCGTGCGCTGCACGACCTGGAGGTGGCGGAACCGCCACGCCTGGAAGTTGTCCTCGAGGTCGACGAGCTCCTCGCACGTCTCGTACACGCCCCAGTGCTCCTCCGGCGCCGCGTAGACGGCCGCGAAGGTGTCGACCAGCCCGGCGTCCAGCCGGTAGGGCTGCGACCAGTCG
>JAICRP010000137.1 GCA_025966445.1 Nocardioides sp. | reverse complement strand
CGCTTCACACCGTTGAGGACCCACTCGTCCCCGTCGCGGACCGCCCGGGTCTTCATGGCGACCGCGTCCGAGCCGGCGTCGGGCTCGGAGAGGCAGTAGGAGAAGCCCCCCTCGCCGGCGGCGAGCTTGCCGAGGTACTTCTTCTTCAGGTCCTCGTCCCCGGCGATCTGCACCGGCAGCGAGCCCAGCTTGTTGACCGCCGGGATCAGCGAGGACGACACGCACGCCCGGGCCACCTCCTCGATCACGAGCACCGTGGCGAGCGCGTCGGCCCCGGCGCCGCCGTACTCCTCCGGCACGTGCGGGGCGTGGAAGTCGGCGGCCTGGAGCGCCGCGGCCGCCTCCTCCGGGTAGCGGGCCTCCTCGTCGACCGCGGCGGCGTACGGCGCCACCTTCGCCTGGCACAGGTCCCGCACCGCCTCGCGGATGGCCTGGTGCTCCTCCGAGAGCGCGAACAGCGGGCTGGTGTTCTCAGGTCCGGCACTCATGGGGCTCAGCCTAAGGTTTCCCGCGTGAGCGACTGGCAGCGGCAGGAGTGGGTGGACCTGATGCTCGACGAGTGCGAGACGTGGGCGGTGATCGGCCTGCACGACCCGCGGCGGACGGCGTACAGCATCGCCGAGCTGCTCCAGCGCAAGGGCAAGCGGATCGTGCCCGTCCACCCGCTGGCCGAGCCGGTGCTGGGCGAGCGGGGGTACGCGACGCTGGCCGACGTCCCTTTCCCGGTCGACGTGGTCGACGTGTTCCGGCGCTCGTCGGCGGCCGGGGAGTTCGCCGACCAGGCCGTCGCCGTCGGCGCCCGCGGGGTGTGGTTCCAGCTCGGCGTGATCGACGAGGGCGCGTTCCGCCGGACCGTGGCCGCCGGCACACCGATGGTCATGGACACCTGTCCCGCCATCGAGTACCGGCGACGTCGGTGACCTGCCTCGGTGGTTGAGGTGCCAGGGCTCGAGATCACCGCCGCCCGGGATCACCCGAAGATGTCATGACGGATCCGCGCTCCTCTGTCAAGATGGGGCGTTCGTAGGAATCCGCTCCTCGGGGTCGGGCACGTTTGTCAGGGGGATGCCTTGCGCTGGCGCGCCAAGACCGTCGTCGCGACCATCTTCTCGGCTCCGCTGCTGCGTCGGATCGGCTACCACGTCAGCGTGATGACCCGGAACGTGGACCGCACGTTCTTCATCCGGCTGTTCGCCGGCCTGCTCGTCGTCGTCCTGCTCGCGGCCGCGCTGGTCACGGTCGCGGAGGGTCCCGACGAGGGCGACAGCCACACGGTGGGCGCGTTCTTCGGGAAGCTGGGCAACAGCTTCTACTGGGGGATCACCACGGTCATGGGCGCCGGCGACCCGTCGTACGTGACCTCGCCCGTCGGCTTCGTGGTCAGCTGGCTGCTGGTGCTCTTCGGCGTCGCCATCGTCGCGACCATCACCGGTGCGCTGGTCGGGTTCCTCATCGACTTCTTGCTCAAGGAGGGTCAAGGCATGGGTGCGTCCGGGTATCGCGACCACATCGTGGTGTGCGGCTGGAACTCCACGGCGCGCGAGCTGATCGCGGAGCTCGACGGTGACGACTACGACCGCAAGATCGTGCTGATCCACGAGGCCGACAAGAACCCCGGGGGCCCGGGTGTGTACTTCGTCAACGGTGACGTCACGAGCTCCGACGACCTCCGGCGTGCTGGCATCGAGGAGGCGATGGCTGCGGTGATCTGCCCGGCCGACGCCTCCAACGAGGCCGACATGCGCTCGATCCTCGCCGTGATGGCCATCGAGTCGATCGCCCCGGAGGTCCGCACGGTCGTGGAGGTCAACAACCCCGCCCACGTCGAGCACTTCCGGCGGGCGAAGGCCGACGAGATCATGGTGACCTCACGGATCGCCTCCCGGCTGCTGGCCAGGTCCTCGCTGTACCCCGGCCTCGCCGAGCTGGTCACCGACATCGTGTCGGGCGGTGAGGGCTCCGAGCTCTACCGCGTGAACCTGCCCGACAGCTACATCGGGCACTCGATCGACGAGCTGTCGACCAAGCTGCGGGCCGAGCACTCCGCGACCCTGCTGGCCATCGGCCGTGGTGGTCGCGCCTTCGTCAACCCGCCGCCGGACTTCCGCCTCGAGATCGGCGACGACGCCCTGGTGGTCGCCGAGTCGCTCGGCACCCTCGAGCCGATGGACGCCGACTACACCGAGACAGCCTGACCTGCTGGAGCAGGCTCGAGCCTCGAGACCCTAGAACCCGAGCCTGCTCGAACCGCCGGCCTGCCGGCGGACCACCGCGCCCTTCTCCTGCGCCTCGCTCTTGAGGCGGGCCTGGAAGTCGGTCATCTGCTGACGCAGGCCCTCGTCGGACGCCCCGAGGATGCGGACCGCGAGCAGGCCGGCGTTGCGGGCTCCGCCGACGGCCACGGTGGCCACGGGGACCCCGGCGGGCATCTGCACGATCGAGAGCAGCGAGTCGAGGCCGTCGAGCTGCTTGAGGGGCACGGGGACACCGATCACGGGCAACGACGTCACGGCGGCGAGCATGCCCGGCAGGTGAGCGGCACCGCCGGCGCCGGCGATGATCACCCGCAGCCCGCGACCGGCGGCATCGGTGCCGTAGGCCAGCATCTCCTCGGGCATCCGGTGCGCGGAGACGACGTCGGCCTCGAACGGGATGCCGAACTCCTCGAGCGCCTTGGCGGCCGCCTCCATGACGGGCCAGTCCGAGTCGGAGCCCATCACGATGCCGACGACGGGTTCAGTCATGGTCACTCACTCTCGTCTCCCAGCTCCCCGGCGAACCAGGCCGCCGCGTGCCGTGCGCGCACCAGGCAGTCCGCCAGGTCCTCACCGTAGGCGTTCACGTGGCCGACCTTGCGGCCCGGCCGCAGGTCCTTGCCGTACAGGTGCACGCGCAGACCGGGATCACGGGCCATCGCGTGCCGGTACCCGTCGTAGAGGCGACCCGTCTCCTGCGGGCCGCCGAGGATGTTGACCATCACCGTCCAGGCCGCCCGCGCGGCGGGCGAGCCGAGCGGCAGGTCGAGCACGGCCCGCAGGTGGTTCTCGAACTGCGAGGTGACCGCGCCGTCCTGGGTCCAGTGTCCGGTGTTGTGCGGGCGCATGGCGAGCTCGTTGACGAGGATCCGGCCGTCGGTCGTCTCGAACAGCTCGACGGCCAGCACTCCGGTGACGTCCAGCTCGCCGGCGACCAGCAGAGCCAGCCGCTGCGCCTCGCCGGCCAGGGCGGGGTCCAGGTCCGGCGCCGGGGCGACCACCTCGTGGCAGATGCCGTCGCGTTGCACCGACTCCACGACCGGGTACGCCGCGGCCTGACCGCTCGGGGCACGCACCACCAGCGCCGAGAGCTCGCGCCTGAAGTCGACGAGCTCCTCGGCGAGGAGGCGTACGCCGGCCGCCTCGGCGGTCGCGAACGGCTCGGCGCAGTCGGCGGCCCGGCGGACGAACCACACGCCCTTGCCGTCGTACCCGCCGCGGGTCGACTTCAGCACGCACGGGAAGCCGAACGCCTCGACGTCTGCCGCCGAGGCGACCACGGCGTTGCGCGGGCACGGGACGCCGAGCTCGCCGAGCCTCTCTCGCATCACGGCCTTGTCCTGCGCGTGGACCAGCGCGCCGGGCCCGGGGCGGCAGGCGACACCCGAGGCCGTGAGCGCCTCGAGGTGCTGGGTCGGCACGTGCTCGTGGTCGAAGGTCACGACCTCGCAGCCCCGGGTGACGGCGGTGAGCGCGTCGAGGTCGCGGTAGTCGCCGACCTCGTGGTCGGGGATCACCTGGGTGGCCGAGACGCCCTCGGCCTCGGCCAGCAACCGCAGCGGGATGCCGAGGGCCGCGGCGGGCTCCGCCATCATCCGCGCCAGCTGTCCGCCCCCGATGACGGCGACGGTCGGGGGGCGGGAGGTCACGGGCTTCAGCGTAGTGAGGACGGTTCAGGCGTCGGTCTCTAGGCTCGCGACGTGACGACGGACGACCTGGGCGCCGCCGAGCCGGCGGTCGAGCGCCGCCGCCGTCAACGTCCCCTGTGGCAGGAGTTCCTCGTCATCCTGGTCGTGGCCAGCGGGCTCGCGATCATCGTCAAGACCTTGCTGCTCCAGGCCTTCTACATCCCGTCGGAGTCGATGGAGCCGGGCCTGGTGCGCAACGACCGCATCCTGGTCCAGAAGGTGTCCTACGAGCTCGGTGCCGGCCCGGAGCGCGGTGACGTGGTCGTCTTCAAGGACCCCGGCGACTGGCTCCCGCCCGAGGAGGCCGCTGGACCGACCGGCTCGCTCGCCCAGCTGATGGAGCGCATCGGCCTCTACCCCTCCGGTGGTCACCTGGTGAAGCGCGTCATCGGCGTCGCGGGCGACACGATCCACTGCTGCGACGACCAGGGCCGCCTGAAGGTCAACGGCGTCGCCATCGACGAGCAGGGGTACGCGCAGGAGGACGGGGCGGGCTGCTACGGCCCGATGATCGGCTGCAGCTGGACGGCCGGACCGGTGCCCGACGGCTCGATCTTCGTGATGGGCGACAACCGCAACCACTCCGCGGACTCGTCGTTCCACCACTGCGACCCGAAGGACGACCCGACCTGCGTCCCGGGCGACGAGTACGTGCCGGTCGACCTCGTCGTCGGCAAGGTGTTCGTGCTGCTGTGGCCGCTGAGCCACTTCAGCTGGCTGCACCGGCCGGACGCGTTCGCCGTGGTGCCGGCGCCCCCGAACGGCGGCTGAGCAGCGGGGGTCAGACCTCGACGGAGGCGACCGGCGCGGCGGTCTCGAACCGCAGGCCCCGACCCCGGATGGTACTGATCAGCATCGGCCGACGGGAGTCGTCGCCGAGCTTGCGGCGGACCCAGCCGAGGTGCACGTCGATCGTCTTCGACGACGTCCAGAAGCTCACGCCCCAGACATCGCGCATCAGCTCGTCGCGGCTCACGATGTCGCCCGGACGGGAGGCCAGGGCGTGCAGCAGGTCGTACTCCTTGCGGGACAGCACGATCTCCCGCTCGGCGCGCCACACCCGGCGCGCCGACGGGTCGATGCGGACGTCCTGGACCTCGAGCACGGTCAAACGGTAGGAAGAATGGCCGCCCGGCGCTCGAAAACGGGCAAATTGGCACGACTGGCCCGGACCGGCTGAAGGACTCAGTGACGCCGTACCGCGACCGGTTCGATGAGCCCGAACCCGCGGACGGGACGCGCCGGCAGGCGTCGCCTCTCGAACTGGTCGTACGGCAGCAGCTCGGCCGTCGCCTGGTCGACGATGACGCGGTTGCGCCGGGCGACAGCGGTGAGCCGGGCGGCCAGGTTCACCGGCGGGCCGAAGACGTCACCGAGCCGCATCACGACCGATCCGCTGGCCAGGCCGACGCGGACGTCGGGCATGCGGCCGTCGCGGCCGACCACGTTGATGATCCCCTCGGCGGTGTCGTAGGCCCGGATCGGGTCGGTGTTCACGAACAGCACCGCGTCGCCGAGGGTCTTGATGACTCGGCCGCGCTGGGTGGCGACGACATCGGCGCAGCGCGACTCGAACAGCTCCACCAGGTCGCCGAGCCGGGTCTGCGTCACCTCGTTGGACAGCTCGGTGAACCCGATGATGTCGGCGAAGCCGATGGTCATCTGCGTCGACTGGAGGTCGGAGTCGTCGGCCCCGAGGGCCTCCACGCGCGTGACGGCGGCGGCCAGGTGCCGCCGCCAGACGTAGACGAGCAGCCGCTCGAACGGCTCGCTCATCTCCTGGATCAGGTGCATCCCGGCGCGGGCCCGGCTGCCGGTCGCCTGATCGCTGGCCTCGATCTCCTGCACGCGGTGGACGAGGGTGGCGACCTCCCAGTCGGCCAGCTTGGCCATCGTCTGCCCCACTGCCCGGGTGAGGGTGACCGCCATGTCGAAGTCGATGAGCCCGGCCTCCACCTGACCCACGAGGGTGGAGACGGCGTCGGCGTCGGCGGCCGTGAAGGCGACCTCGAGGCCACGGTCCGGGAAACCCAGGGCCCGCCAGAGCCGTCGAGCCTCGTCGATCGTGACGCCCGTCTGCACGGCCACGTCGGCGGCGCTGTACACCGGTTCCTCGCCCAGGATCGCGAGCTCGAGCTCCTCGGGACCGGGGCGCGGTGAGGTGTCCGGGTCCTCAGATTCCTTCATTGCCGGGAATGCCGTCGTGCAGTCGGTGCAGCAGGTCGTTGAGGACGCGCTGCCGCTCCTCCACGCGTGGGATGTCGTGGAGCGGCACCTGGCCGTTCGTGCTGGCGTCGCTGATCACGAGCGTGCCGCAGCCGAGCAGACGGTCGAGGAGGTGCTTCTCGTAGGCCACGTCGCTGATCCGGCTGAGCGGGATGTCGTGACCGCGCCGGGTGATCACGCCGTAGCGGGTGATCAGCCGACGGTTGGTCACGGTGTAGCTGGCCACCAGCCAGTTGAGGAAAGGCCACACGGACAGCCACAGGATCAGGCCGAGGATGACGATCCACACACCTGCCGAGACCGTGCCGTTGTCGATCGCCCGGTCCACGAAGACCGACACCGCCAGCAACAGGATCAGCGCCAGGAACGGCAGGATCAGCGCCTTCCAGTGGGTGCGGACGTCGAAGACGACTTGCTCGCCCTCGTTCAGCAGGTTCTTCGAGATGGCCACGTGGTCATCTTGGCAGACACGCCCCGCTGGTCGATGAGGGACGAAGTCCCGTCACAAGACCCCGGTATCGCGCCGCCGACCCGCTCGCCGGGTCTCGCGACGGTCGCTGCGCGACCTCCTCAACCAACGATGGTGGCGTGCACGACGTCGCCGGCGGACACGGGTACGACACCCACCGGGCCGAGCACGAGGAGGCGACCGCCCTCGTCGATCCCGGTCGCCTGGCCGACGAGGGTCTCGCCGGTCGGGAGGTCGACCCGTACCTCGCGACCGACGGTGGCGCACGCGTCGGCGTACGCCGTGCGGAGCGCCGCCAGCTCGCCGCGCTGGAACGCGTCGTACTCGGTCCGCAGGCTGCGCAGCAGCGCCGACAGCAGGTCGGTGCGGTCCACCAGGACCCCCTCGATCGCCAGCGACGTGGCGCCGTCGTGGGGCAGCTCCGCCCGCGTCGACCCGACGTTGATGCCGATGCCGGCCACCACGGCCGGGCCGGCCGAGGTGTCCACCCGCTCGGTGAGGATGCCGGCCAGCTTGCGGTCGTTCAGGAGCACGTCGTTGGGCCACTTGAGACTCACCTCGGCGCCGAGCTGGCGCAGGGCGCGGGCAGCGGCGTACCCCGTGAGCAGCGGGAGCCACGGCCAGTCCGCCTGCTCCGCCCTCGGGACGAGCAGCACCGACAGGGTGAGCGCGGACCGGGCCGGCGTCTCCCACGTCCGGTCCAGGCGGCCGCGGCCGGCCGTCTGGTGCTCGGCCACCACGACCAGGCCCTCGCCGGCCGCTCCAGCGCGGGCACGCTCGGCGACGAGGGCGTTGGTCGACGGGGCCGCGTCGACCACCTCCACGGACCAGTCGACCGGGCTGACCAGACGGTCGAGGTCCAGCGGCGGGCGCTCGGCAGTCAGGTCGCTCACGGGTCTAGCCTCTCCCACGTGAGCGCATCCGTGCACCCCGGCGAGGGCACCGACGTACCCCCCGACGACTCCGGCATCGACATCCACACCACGGCCGGAAAGCTGGCCGATCTCGACCGCCGGCTCGACGAGGCGGTGCACGCCGGGTCGGCGAAGGCCGTCGAGAAGCAGCACGCCAAGGGCCGCAAGACGGCCCGCGAGCGGATCGCGCTGTTGTTCGACGAGGGATCGTTCGTCGAGCTCGACGAGCTGGCCAAGCACCGGTCGACGGCGTTCGGGCTGCAGAACAACCGGCCGTACGGCGACGGCGTGGTCACCGGCTACGGCACCGTCGACGGCCGCCAGGTCTGCGTGTTCTCCCAGGACTTCACGATCTTCGGCGGGTCGCTCGGCGAGGTGTACGGCGAGAAGATCACCAAGGTGATGGACCTGGCCATCACGACCGGCTGCCCCATCGTCGGCATCAACGAGGGGGCTGGTGCGCGCATCCAGGAGGGCGTGGTCTCCCTCGGCCTGTACGGCGAGATCTTCCGACGCAACGTGCACGCGTCGG
>JAICRP010000241.1 GCA_025966445.1 Nocardioides sp. | reverse complement strand
TCGCCGCGATGGCCGTGACCCCGAACGTGATGCCGCAGCTGCACAAGCCGCTGCAGTCCGGAAGCGACCGCATCCTCAAGGCGATGCGCCGGTCGTACCGCCGCGAGAAGTTCCTCGGCATCATCGACCGCGTCCGGGACGCCATGCCCGACGCCGCGATCACCACCGACATCATCGTCGGCTTCCCCGGCGAGACGGAGGAGGACTTCGCGCAGACGCTCGAGGTCGTCGCGGCCGCCCGGTTCTCGGGCGCCTACACGTTCCAGTACTCCAAGCGGCCGGGTACGCCGGCCGCCACGCTCCCCGACCAGGTTCCGCCCGTCGTGGTGCGGCACCGGTACGAACGGCTGGTCGCACTCGTCAACGACATCGCGTGGGACGAGAACCAGCGGCTGGTCGGTCACACCGTCGAGCTGATGGTCGCCGAGGGCGAGGGTCGCAAGGACGCCGCGACCCACCGGCTCTCCGGGCGTGGCCCCGACAACCGGTTGGTGCACTTCGACCCCGTGGGCGCCGAGGACGTGAGGCCCGGCGACATGGTCACCGTCGAGATCACCCGCGCGGCCCCGCACCACCTGGTCGCCGACGGCGGCGTGCTGGCCGTGCGGCGGACCCGGTCCGGCGACGCCTGGGAGGCGCGGACCGCGGTCCCGGCGGCTCCCGTGGTCGGCCTCGGGATGCCGGCGGTCGGCGCGCCCGCCTGATTCGGCCCAGCAGTGGCTAGAAGCCGAACGTGGAGTACGGCTCGATGCCGGCGGTCAGTCCCTGCAGCACCGCTAGCTCGTGGGGGACGACGGGGTCGGGCAGTCGGTCGAGGGGGAACCACTCGAGGGCGGCCGCCTTGGTCGGCTCGACGATGCCGGGCTCGCCGGACCACGACCGGCAGGTGAAGAAGAAGTCGATGCGCTCGTCGATCGGCTCGCCGCCCCGGGTGCGCTGCATGGCGGTCACGAACTCCAGCTCGAGGTCGGTCAGCCCGACCTCCTCGACGGCCTCGCGGCGGGCCGCGTCGTACGCCGTCTCGCCCTTCTCGACGTGCCCGGCCGCGGCGGCGGCCCAGTGGTCGTCCATGAAGCCGGTGCCCTGACGCAGCTGGAGGAGGACCCGGTCGTCGCTCAGGAAGTAGACGTAGGAAGCGGGCACCACGACGAACCTGTCCATGGTGCCCGCTGCCGTGAGTCCCGTTGCCGGGTCGATCACGGGTTGGTGTCGCCCTCGCCGGTCTTCTCCTGGAGCAGGTCCTGTGCCTTGTCGACGTGGCCTGCGTGCTTGTCTCCGGTCCTGTCGTCGACCAGGTCGCCGGCCTTCTCGATGGCGTCGTCGACCTTCTCGTCGTTCTGGTCGACCAAGCCCTGGGCCTTGTCCACTGCGTCGTCGAGGAAACCCATCGCGCACCCTTCGGTCCCGTGGCCCCGGATGACCACGACGCCGCCAGCCTAACCCCGCTCAGACAGGCGTCTCGGGCTCGTCCGAGGCCTCTTCCTCGGGTGTGGGCTCCTGGGTCTTATCGTCGTCCGGCTCGGTGATCGCGTCGGGTACGGCGTCGTCGGCGAGGGCCGTGGCGGGGTTCTTGTCCGCGGGCAGGTCGACTCCCATCGGCCCGTCCGGGATCTCGCCGTAGCGGGCCTGGTCGTCGAGCGCGTCGGCGCCACCCGGGAACCGCTCGGGCTCCTCCGTCCGCGGTGTGGGCATCGGTCCGACGTCCATCACGGGCGGATCTCCGGCTGGGGATCACCGCTCGGGACGATGGTCGGGTCCGGGTTGCCGGGGACCGGATCGCTGGGGATCGGGTCGTCCGGCGGTGCCGGCGGCTCGGACCCCGGGTCCGGCGTGGGGATCGGGTCTCCGGGCGGCAGCGGCTCGTTCGGGTCGGGCGTGGTCGTCATGGCAGTTGTTCTCTCCCTCCGGACGGAAGCTCCGTCCTTTCTCCCGCCTTCCACCAAACCGGCCACGGAAGCAGACTTCAACCGCCCCACGGGGTGAAGGGCGCGGCTGGGACACTGGCGGCATGTCCCCGCTCCCGCCGATCGTCGCGGTCGTCGGCGCGACGGCCTCGGGCAAGAGCGACCTGGCCCTGGACCTCGCCGAGCGCCTCGGGGGCGAGATCGTGAACACCGACGCGATGGCGGTCTATCGCGGCATGGACGTGGGGACGGCGAAGCCTCCGGTCGCGGAGCGGCGTGGCATCGAGCATCACCTGGTGGACCACCTCGACGTCAACGAGCCCTTGACCGTGGCGCAGTTCCAGCAGGACGCCCGTCGTGTCATCGCCGACCTCCGGCTTCGCGTCGTGGTGCCCGTCCTGGTGGGCGGCTCCGCGCTGTACACGCGGGCGGTGCTGGACCGTTTCGAGTTCCCCGGCACCGACGAGGCCGTCCGCCGTCGGCTCGAGTCCGAGCTCGCCGAGGTGGGCGCGCCCACGTTGCACGAGCGGCTCGCGGAGGTCGACCCCGTCGCGGCCGGCAACATCCTGGTCGACAACGGCCGACGCATCGTGCGCGCCCTGGAGGTCGTCGAGATCACCGGCCGGCCCTTCTCGGCCACGCTGCCGGTGCTCGAGTACGCCGACCCGCTCAGCGTGCAGATCGGCGTCGACATCGACCGGCCCACCCTCGACGAGCGCATCGAGCGGCGGGTGGAGGGGATGTTCGACGCCGGGTTCGTCGCGGAGGTGGAGCGGCTGCTCGCCGCCGGCCTGCGCGAGGGACGGACCGCCGCGAGTGCCATCGGCTACCGCGAAGTGGCGGCGTACCTCGACGGCAGGCTCACGCTCGACGAGGCACGCGAGCGGACCGTCGTCGCCACGCGGAGGTTCGCGCGCCGGCAGGACTCCTGGTTCAGGAAGGATCCGCGCGTCACGTGGGTGCCGTACGACGACCCGCAACGGGTCGAGCGGGCACTCGCGGCCGTGGGACCATGGGCGCGTGGGTGACTATCCGTTCCTCAAGGGACACGGCACGGAGAACGACTTCGTGCTGCTGCCCGACCACGACGGGACCATCCACGGCGACCTGAGCTCGGCCGAGATGGCGGAGCGCGTACGCGCCCTCTGCGACCGCCACGCCGGCATCGGCGGCGACGGCGTGCTGCGCGTCGTGCGGGAGGGCGACGGGTGGTTCATGGACTACCGCAACGCCGACGGTTCGATCTCCGAGATGTGCGGCAACGGGATCCGTGTCTTCGTGCGGCACCTCGTCGAGGAGGGCCTGGTCGAGCCGTCCGGCCCGATCGACATCGCCACCCGGGACGGCATCAAGACGCTGCTCCTCGAGGGCGACCTGGTGACGGTCGACCTCGGCGTCGCGCGGGTGCTCCCGGAGACCAAGGTGACGATCGGGGCGACGAGCTGGCCCGCCGTCCACGTGGACATGGGCAACCCGCACGCGGTCGCGTTCGTCGACGACGAGGCCACCCTGGCCGACCTCGACCTGACCCGACCACCCGACCACGACTCGGGGGTCTACCCCGACGGGGTCAACGTCGAGCTCGTCGTGCGGCGCGGTGAGCGGCACGTGGCCATGCGCGTCCACGAGCGCGGCTCCGGCGAGACGCGCTCCTGCGGCACCGGGGCCGGTGCCGTGCTGGTGGCCGCGGCGACGGCCGACGCGGCGCCACGCCCGGCGACGTACACGGTCGACGTCCCCGGCGGCACCCTCACCCTGACCTGGACCGAGGACGACCGGGTCCTGCTGACCGGTCCTGCGGTCGTCGTGGCCCGCGGGACGACCTCGCTGTAGCACGTCCTAGGCTCCGGTCCATGGACCTCGAGGGAGCCTCTGCCGTCGTCACCGGAGCCGCGTCGGGCATCGGCGCCGCGTGCGCCCGCCAGCTCGCCGCCCACGGCGCGCGGGTGGTCGTGGCCGACCTCAACGCCGAGAAGGGCGAGGCGGTCGCGAGCGAGATCGGTGGCATGTTCGTGCCGGTCGACGTCACCAGCACGACCCAGATCCAGCAGGCCGTCGACCAGGCGCTCGAGCTGGGCCCGCTGCGGGCGCTGGTCAACTCGGCCGGCATCGGCCTGGCCCAGCGGACCATCGGTCGTGACGGCGAGTACGACTCGGCGCACGACCTCGACGCCTTCAAGAAGGTCGTCGCGATCAACCTGATCGGCACCTTCGACGCCGTGCGCATCGGTGCCACGGCGATGAGCCGCAACGAGCCCGACGCCGCCGGCGAGCGCGGCGCGATCGTCAACGTGTCCTCCGTTGCGGCGTTCGACGGCCAGATCGGGCAGGCGGCGTACGCCGCGTCGAAGGGCGGTCTCGTCGGCCTCACGCTGCCGGTGGCCCGGGACCTCGCGGCGTCCGGCATCCGCCTCAACACCGTGGCACCCGGCCTGATCGACACCCC
>JAICRP010000067.1 GCA_025966445.1 Nocardioides sp. | reverse complement strand
GTCATCAACAACGGCCGGAAGATGAGCAAGTCCCTGGGCAACGGCATCGACCTGGGTGACCAGCTGGAGCAGTTCGGCGTCGACGCGGTGCGGCTGACGCTGGTCTTCGCGAGCCCGCCGGAGGACAACATCGACTGGGCGGACGTGTCGCCGAGCGGCTCGCTGAAGTTCCTGCAGCGTGCGTGGCGGCTGAGCGGCGACGTCACCTCGGAGGCCGGCACCGCGCCCGACGCCGGTGACCCGGCCCTGCGTCGGCTGACCCACAAGACGGTGCACGAGGCCGCCAACCTGGTCGAGGTCCACCGCTTCAACGTCATGGTCGCCCGGGTGATGGAGCTGGTGAACGCCACGCGCAAGGTCATCGACGCGGGCGCCGGCGGCGCCGACCCGGCGGTGCGTGAGGCGGCCGAGGCGGTGACGATCCTGCTGTCGCTGGTGGCGCCGTACGTCGCGGAGGAGATGTGGGAGCGGCTGGGGCACCAGCCGACCGTGGCTCGTACCTCGTGGCCGACGGTGGACCCGGCCCTGCTGGTCGAGGACACGGTGACCTGCGTGGTCCAGGTCCGCGGCAAGGTACGAGCGCGGCTGGACGTCCCTCCGGACGTCTCCGACGCGGACCTGGAAGCGCTGGCCATGGCCGACCCGGACGTCGTCAAGGCGATCGACGGAGCCACGGTGCGCAAGGTGATCGTGCGCGCCCCCAAGCTGGTCAACGTCGTCGTCTGAGTCCCGGCCTGGGTAACCTCGGCGCCATGCCGGTCGTGGTCGTTACCGACTCGACCGCCTGCTTGCCTGCGCGCGTGGTCGCCGAGCACGGCATCGTGGTGGTGCCGCTGCAGGTGGTGATCGGCGCACAGGTCTACGACGAGGTCCTCGAGGAGGGCGCCACCAATGGCGCCACCCCGGCCATGGTGGCCGAGGCGCTGCGCGAGTTCCGGCCGGTCTCGACGTCGCGGCCGACGCCGAGCGCCCTGCTGGAGGTCTACGAGCGCGCCGCCGCCGAGGGGGCCACCGAGATCGTCTCGGTCCACCTGTCGGGCGAGATGAGCGGGACGTTCGAGTCCGCGCAGCTCGCGGCCAAGGACGCCGCGGTCCCCGTCCACCCGGTCGACAGCCGGCAGGTGGGCGTGGCGACCGGGTACGCAGCGCTGTCGGCCGCGGAGGTCCTCGCCGCCGGCGGGTCGGCGCTCGATGCGGTCGAGGCGGCCCGCGAGCGGGCCGCGCGGGCGACGTCGCTGTTCTACGTCGACACGCTGGAGTACCTGCGCCGGGGTGGGCGCATCGGCGCCGCCGCCGCGATCTTCGGCGGCGCGCTCTCGGTCAAGCCGCTGCTCCAGATCGTCGACGGGAAGGTCGCCAACCTCGAGAAGGTGCGGACGTCGAGCAAGGCCCTCAACCGGCTCGAGGCGCTGGTCCTCGCCGCGGCGGGCGACGACCCGGTGGACGTGTGCGTCGCCCACCTCGCCAGTCCCGACCGCGCCGAGCAGCTGGCCGAGCGGCTGGCCGACGAGCTGGCCGAGAACCTCGGTGGCCGCGACGTCTGGTGCACCGAGCTCGGCGCGGTGCTGGGCGCCCACGTCGGCCCCGGCATGGTCGCCGTGTGCGTCGCGCCGCTCCTCTGACGCGGCTCTCCACAGGACCGGCGGAGCCGGTGGCGAGGACCGTCGCGGCTGCCTAGCGTCGCGGGCATGGCGAGACGTCCGGGGAGACGGGCCGGGCACGAGGAGACCGTGGCCCGGCGGCTCGAGCTGCTCGGCGCCGAGCTGGCCGTGGTCCGCGGTCGCGCCGAGGTCGCCCCCGACGAGTCGACGCACACGCGCGTCCGGCCGGGCCGGGAGCCCGTTCCCGAGGTCCTGCCGGCTGTCGTGCCCGTGCCGGGCCGGCACGCCGCCCGCGGCCGGCTGACCCTCGGCGCGGCCCAGCTCGCCGTGGTCGGGCTCGTGGTGGTGGCGGCGCTCGCCGGGACCGCCTGGTGGGTCCTGGGTGGCGGCCGGCCCGAGGTGGTCGCGCCCGCGCCGCAGCCGGCCGGTGACCTCGTCAGCGTCTCCGGTGGACCGTCGCCGTCGGAGTCACCGAGCGGGGAAGGCGGCTCGGTCACGGTCGACGTCGCGGGCAAGGTACGCCGTCCGGGCATCGCCGTGCTCGACGCCGGCTCGCGGGTGGTCGACGCCCTCGCGGCGGCCGGTGGCGCCCGGGACGGGGTCGACCTGACCGGCCTCAACCTCGCCCGGGTCCTGGTCGACGGCGAGCAGATCCTGGTCGGGCTGGCCGCGCCGACAGGTGTCGCCGCGACGGTGACCGGTGGCACGTCCCCGGTCGCCACGCTGGTCAACCTCAACACCGCCGACCAGGTCGCCCTCGAGTCGCTGCCCGACGTCGGCCCCGTGACGGCCCAGTCGATCCTGGCCTGGCGGTCCGAGCACGGCGCCTTCACCGCCGTCGACCAGCTCCTCGACGTGGACGGGATCGGCGAGGTCACCCTGGCCAAGCTCGCGCCGTACGTCACGTTGTGAGCCCGACCGACCTGCGGCTGCCGCTCCTCGGCCTGGCGGCGTGGGCCGGGGCGCTGCTCGTGCGGTGGCAACCGGAGGTCATCTGGGTGATCGTCCTGGTCGCGGCCGCACCCTTGCTGGTGGCCGTGCGCTGGCCGTGGCGGCGGCGGGCCGCCATCACCGTGCTGGCGATGCTGGCCGTCGCTTCCGGGGTCGGGGTGGTGGCGCTGGTCCGGTCCGAGGCGGTGCGCGCCGGCCCCGTCGCGACGGCCGCCCAGCAGCGTGCCCTGGTGACCCTGACCGGGACGGTGGCGAGCGACCCACGGCGGATCGCGGGTCGTTTCGGCGACCGGGTGCTGGTGCGGGTCGCGGTGGGGCGGCACCAACCGGTCCTGGTGTTCGGCGACGACGCCTGGGCGCGGGTGGCCGTCGGGGAACGGATCCGCTTCACCGGCCGGCTGGCGCCGGTCGAGGACGCGGGCGACCTGGCCGCCACGGTGACTCCGCGTGGGCCACCCGCGACAACGGCTGCGGCCGGAGCGGCCTGGCGGGCCACCGAGGCCCTGCGGGCCTCGATCCGCGACGCGGTGGCCCACCGGCCCGCCAGCCAGCAGGCGCTGGTGCCTGCGCTCGTCGACGGCGACGACGCGGGGATGCCGCCGGCACTGGTCGAGGACTTCCGCACCACCGGTCTGACGCACCTGACGGCCGTCTCGGGCACGAACCTCACCCTGGTGGTCGGATTCCTGCTGGTGGTGGCCCGCTGGGTGGGGGTCCGCGGTCGCTGGCTCGGCGTCGTCGGCGTGGCCGGCATCGTGGGCTTCGTCCTGCTGGCGCGGACCGAGCCCAGCGTGCTGCGCGCCGCCGCCATGGGCGCCGTGGCCCTGGTCGGGCTGGGCCGGGGCGGATGGCACCGCGGCGTCCGAGGCCTCGGGGCGGCAGTGGTGGGGCTGCTCCTCGTCGAGCCCGGCCTGGCGAGCACGGCGGGCTTCGCGCTCTCCGTGCTCGCGACCGCGGGCATCCTGCTGGTCGCGCCGTCGTGGCGTGACGCCCTGGCGCGCTGGCTGCCGCGGTGGCTCGCGGAGGCGGTGGCGGTGCCGGCGGCGGCCCAGCTGGCGTGCACGCCGCTCGTCGCCGGGATCTCCGGTCAGGTCAGCCTGGTGGCCGTCGTCGCCAACCTGGTCGTCGCACCCGTCGTGGGGCCGGCCACGGTCCTGGGCCTGCTGGGCGGCGTGGCCGGCCTCGTCTCGGACCTGGTGGGCCGGCTGGTCGGCACCCTGGCCGGCTGGTGCGTCGCCTGGATCGTGGTCGTCGCCGAGCACGGCGCCGCCCTGCCCGGCGCGGCGCTCGACTGGGGGACGACGCCGTGGTCGCTGGCCTTCCTGGTCGTGGTGACCGCCGCGGTGGTCGCCGCGGCCCCGATCGTGCTGCGCCACCGCACCTCGGGCGCGGCCACCTGCCTGCTGCTCGTGGTCGTCACCGTCGTCGGACCGCCCTCGCCCGGGTGGCCGCCGTCCCGCTGGGTGTTCGCGGCCTGCGACGTCGGTCAGGGCGATGCCCTGGTGCTGCGCGCCGGCGAGGGTTCGGCCGTCGTCGTCGACGCCGGGCCCGACCCGCGGGAGGTCGACGGCTGCCTGCGCCGGCTCGGGGTGGACCGGGTGCCGTTGCTGGTGCTGACCCACTTCCACGCCGACCACGTCGACGGGCTCGCGGGTGTGCTCGACCACCGCGAGGTGGGCGAGGTCGAGGTGACCCGGCTCGCCGACCCGCCCGGCGGCGTGGCGGCGGTCGCGGCGGAGACGGCCGGCGCCGGCCTGACGACGGTCGTGGCGGCGTACGGCGAGACGCGGACGATCGGCGACGTCACCCTCCAGGCACTGTGGCCGACGCCGGCCTCGCCGATCGCGGGTCCTGGGGACGGGAGCACCGCCAACGAGGCCAGCGTGGTGCTGCTGGCCGAGGTCGCAGGCGTACGACTGCTGCTGACCGGCGACATCGAGCCGGTGAGCCAGGCGGCCCTGGCGCGTGCGCTCCCCGGGCTGAGCGTCGACGTGCTGAAGGTGCCGCACCACGGCAGTCGCTACCAGGACCACGACTGGCTCGCCTCGCTGGGCGCCAGGTACGCCGTGGTGTCGGTCGGCGCCGACAACGACTACGGCCACCCCGCCGCCGACACGCTCGACGCCCTCGCGAGCAACGGTACCGAGGTGCTCCGGACCGACCGCGACGGAGACGTCGTGCTCGCGGTCCGCGACGGACGGCTGGTCGCTGTGACGCGCGACTGAGGCTGTCCACGTCCTGTGGCAGGCTGAGCCGTGATGAGCGGACGAGCGACGCGCGGGCCCCGGGCCGAGGACGTGCTGGGCCGGGTCACCCTGGTGACCGGCAAGGAAGAGCTGCTCAACGAGCGCACCGTCGTCGCCGTGCGCGACGCGGTCCGCCGCCACGACGCGGAGGCCGAGATCTCCGAGACGCAGGCGGCCGGGCTGACCCTGGCCGAGCTCGGCGAGATGTCGGCGCCGTCGCTGTTCTCGAGCACCCGCTGCGTCGTGGTCCGAGCCCTGGAGAACCTCCCCGACGAGTCCGTCGACGGGCTGCTCGAGTACGCCGCCGCGCCGGCCGACGAGGTGGCCCTGGTGCTCGTGCACGGCGGCGGTCCCAAAGGCTCCGGCGTGCTCGCCAAGCTGCGCAAGCTGGCCGGCGTGACCGAGGTCAAGTCGGAGGAGATGCGGGCCTCGGACTTCCCGGGGTTCGTGACCGAGGAGGTCCGCCACCACGGAGCGACGATCGACAAGGACGCCGCCACCTTCCTGGTCTCGGCCGTGGGCCAGGACCTGCGGTCACTGGCGGCGGCGGCCGACCAGCTGACCAACGACTATCCCGACGAGGCGCTGACGGTCGAGAAGGTCCGCAAGTACTTCGGCGGCCGGGCCGAGGCCAAGTCGTTCGCCGTGGCCGATGCGGCCTTCTGGGGGCGTCGCCGGGTGGCCCTCGAGGAGCTGCGCTGGGCCATCGACAACGGGACCGCGCCGGTGCTGGTGACCTCGGCGTTCGCCGGCTCGGCTCGCGGGGTGGCCCGCTACAAGGCTGCGTCCCGGGGGATGCGGGAGGCCGACCTGGCCCGCGAGGTCGGGGTGCCGCCGTGGAAGCTGCGCACCATCCGCGACCAGTCGCGCGGCTGGACCGACCGGGGGATCGCCCACGCCGTGCGCGCCGTCGCCCAGGCCGACGCGGACATCAAGGGGGCGGCCAGCGACGCGGCGTACACGCTGGAGCGGCTGGTGCTGACCGTCACCGGCCTGCGCGACGCCCCCGCCGGGGACTGACCCCAGGGACACGAAAACCCGCCCGGAGGTCCGGGCGGGTCGTGGTCAGGCGTGGGTCAGAGCGACGCGGTCTTCTTGGCGATCGCCGACTTGCGGTTGGCGGCCTGGTTGCGGTGGATGACGCCCTTGGACGCCGCCTTGTCGAGCTTCTTCGAGGCGTCACGACCGAGCTCGACGGCCTGGTCCTTCTCGCCGGCCTCGGCGGCCTCGCGGAACTTGCGCACCGCGGTCTTCAGGCCGGACTTGACGGCCTTGTTCCGCTGGTGACGCTTCTCGTTCTGCTTGATCCGCTTGATCTGGGACTTGATGTTCGCCACTGGGCAAGCCTTCGTTCGGTCGGTCGGGGACGTTTGCTGAGTCTGGAGGCGGGCACCACGAGGGTGGCGCGCACGCGACGGGCCACGATACCGGAGCGGCTCGGACCCGCCCAAATCGCAGGTCAGGCCACGTCAAGCAATGCCCAGGCGCCGTTCGGCCCCGACCAGCATGCGCCGGGACTCGCTGATCCGGAAATCGTTGAGCGTGGGCAGGTTGACGTCGACGACCGTGTGGGCGCGCCACGCGAGGAACGTCGCGAACCCGACCAGCCAGGCGTCCACCGCGAGGTCGCCGGCGGCCACCAGGGCGGGGGAGGTGGCGAGGGCGGTGTCGAACCACGGGTCCTCAACGCGCTCCAGCCGGGCGAGGAGCGGGTCCACCCACGTCGGGCCCACTGACGCCGCGCCCCAGTCGACGAACACGAGGTCGCCGGTGGGTCGCTCGAGGAGGTTGTCGTTGCGGATGTCCCAGTGCACGAGCCGGACCTCGTGGTCCGCCAGGGCGCGGACCAGGGGCTCCCAGGTGGCGGTGTCGTGGCGGACCCAGTCGGGCAGCAGGTCCGGCGGGATCTCGCCGGCCCGGGCGACCGCGTCGGCCCAGAGGTGGAAGCCGTCCCGGAGGTCGGCCAGCCCACCGTTGTCGGCGTCCGGAGCCGGCGGGTCGGGGACCCGCTCGGCCAGCACCTGGCCCAACCGGTCGGTCTCGCGGAGCAGGGTGTCCATGGTGGCGTCGTCGTCGAGGTCGGGGTGCGTGCCCTCGACGTCCTCGAGCAGGATCGCGACCCAGGCGCCGTCGTCGTACGACGCCCGCAGGTCCGCCCAGAGCTCGTGCGAGCCGAGGAGGGTCAGCGCGGTGACCTCGCGGCGGAACAGCTCCGGGGTCTTCGGGTTGAGGTCGGTGCCGACGGCCTTCACGAACGCCCGCGTCCCGTCCTCGAGCACCAGCCGGGTCGCGCAGCCGGGCGACATTCCGCCGACCTGGTCGGCGGCGGTCGCGACCGGCGAGCCGAGCTCGTCGGCCACCCAGTCGCGGACGTGCTCGGGCATGGCTGTCCACGGCGCCCGGACACCGATGGCGCGCGGGCTCACCAGCCGCGCCGCTCGCCGAGCCACTGCCACAGCACCTCGCCCTGCCACCGCTGGTGCTCGCGGATGTACGGCGAGGTCGGCGGCACCGGGTCGTCGGCCGACTTGAAGAAGTAGCCGATGACCAGGGCCAGCACGGCGTCGACGTCGTCCGCCGGCACGTCCCGGGTCAGTGGCCGGGCCGCCAGCACGGCGTCGACGTCCAGGCCGTCGCCGCGCGGGCCGATGAGCAGGAACAGGGTGTCGAGCCACGGGGCGCCCGCCACCGGCCAGTTCCAGTCGCAGAAGACCGCGGTGCCGTCGGGCCGGAGCAGGGTGTTGTCGTCGCGGACGTCGATGTGGACCACGGTGTCCCCGCGCGTCACCGCCTCGAACCCGGCGGCCAGGGCCGCGGCCTCGGCGAGGTGGGGGAGGTCCGGACGGGTGGCGGCGACGTGGTCCCAGTACGCCGGCCAGCCGGCGAGCTCGTCGGCGACGGTGTCGAGGTGGAGGTCGTCCGGCGCGGGTGTGAGCTCGCGAGCCACGACCTCGAGCGCGTCCAGGGCGGCGTCGAGCTCGGCCTGCCGCCAGGGGCGCCGCGGCGGATGAGCCTCGACGTACTCGGTCTCGAGCACCACCCAGTCGCCGTCCTCGACCCACAACAGCCGGGGCGCGGGCACGCTGGAGGGGAGCGCCCGGAGCTTGCGCGCCTCCTCGCGGTAGGACTCCGCGAACATCCGCTGGGCCTTCGCCGACGCCGCCTTCACGAAGTGCTTCGAGCCGTCGGCACAGGTGAGCACCGAGGCGAACCCGGGCGTGAAGCCCCCGCCCTGGGAGACGGCGTCGACCACAGGCGACCCGCAGTGCCGTTCCACCAGGGCGCGCACGTGCTGCGGCAGGTGCGGCCAGGTCAGCCGTTGGGCGGTGCGGCCGTGCGGGATCGTCGTGGGGATGGCGGTCACCCGGTCATCCTTCCCGACGGCCGCGTGCGGCCGCGAAGCGATCAGTGGTTCGCGGCCCTGCGCAGTGCAGCAACGTCGGTCACGACGATCCGCCCGCGGCTCAGCTCGAGCATGCCTTCGTCGACGAAGCGGCGGAGCACCTGGTTCACCGACGGCCGGGTCCCACCGACGAGCTCGGCGAGCTCGTCCTGGGTGAGCGGGATGGTCACCGGCTCGGCGGCCGGCGAGGAGTCGGTGCCGAACGTGACCGTGAGGGCGGCGAGCCGGCGGACCACGCGCCGCTCGAGCGCGTCGTACATGGCCTCGAGCAGCTGGGCCGACAGCTCGTCGACCCGCTGGGCCAGCAGCCGGCTCACCAACGCCTCCAGCCGCGGGTTGCGCTCGCGCAGCTCGTGGAAGACGGACGCCGGGATGCTCAGCGTGCGGACGGGCTCGAGGGCCACCACGCTCGCCGTCCGCCGGCTCTGCTCCTGGGTGAGCAGGGAGACCTCGCCGAAGTGGGAGTCCGGACCGAGGATGTTGACGATCGCCGTGTCGCCCGAGGGGCGGGTGACCCGGACCGCCACGCGACCGTCGAGCACGATGTGGAAGGTGTCGGACCTGTCGCCCTCGCTGACCAGGCTCTCCCGTCGCGCGTAGGTGTTGACCTTCGACGCCTTGAGCAGCTTCTTGGCGTCCTCGTCGGGCAGCGAGCGCAGCACTCTCGGCACGTCCACGCCCCCAGTCATACCAGTCACCTCGACCCGCGGTGGTCCTCGCGTCCCGACGCCCGCGCGGTCTAAGGTGCGCGTGGGGGTGGGGCAGTGGCGATCGCGACGGGGCAGGACCCGGCCTTGGGTCGCTCGGTGGAGGCCGTCCGACGGCTGTTCGCCGCGGCGGCCTGCTCGGTGGCGCTGGTCGACGAGGAGGGCGAGACGCTGCGGTTCGTGGCCTCCGACGGCGCCGGCGCCGACGCCATCGTGGGCGTCACCATCCCCGTCTCGCGTGGCATCGCCGGATGGGCGGCCATGTCGGGCCAGCCGATCGCGGTTCGCGACGTGCAGACCGACGCGCGCTTCGCCCGCGACGTCGCGGAGTCGACCAACTACGTGCCCTCCTCGATCCTCGCGGCGCCGATGATGACCACCGAGGGCGAGGTGATGGGGGTGACCTCGGTCCTCGACCCGTCGGTCGAGGAGGCCAGCGACTGGACGCTGCAGGTGCTCGGCACGTTGGCCAGCCAGATGGCGCTGCTGCTGGCCGGCGGCCACGGACCATCCACCCCGTCACCCGCGGAGGCCCTGGGCCGCGACGTGCTCCGCGTCGTCGAGGCGTGGCAGTCCGGCCAACCGGGTCACGTGGGGCCGTCGGGAACGCGGTCTCCGGGAGCCCGGTGAGCATCGAACCGGCCTGGTCGGGCGCGTTCGACCGGGGGGCCATCCACGAGGTCGCGGCGCTGCCGTTCGCGGGGGTGCGCGAGTGGGCGTTCGGCGGGAGCACCGGCGCCGGCGTGCGCGTCGCGGTGATCGACAGCGGTGTCGACGCCGAGCACCCGCGGGTCGGCGGCGTGGTGGGCGGCGTCGCGTTCCACCTGGACGCGGAGGCGGAGTACGGCTACGTCGAGGACGAGGGACCGCACGGCGACCTCGTCGGCCACGGCACCGCGTGCGCCGGGATCATCCGCTCCATCGCGCCGGAGGCCGAGATCTACAGCGTCCGGGTGCTCGGCGCGAACCTGAAGGGCCGCGGAGCCCTGCTGCACGCCGGTGTCGAGTGGAGCGTCGAGCACGACATGCACGTGGCCAACCTGTCGCTGTCGAGCAAGGCCGAGGCCATGTTCGGGCCGCTGCACGAGGTGGCCGACCAGGCGTACTTCTCGGGCACGGTGCTCGTCTGTGCGGCCAACAACCTGCCGGGTCCGACGTACCCGTCCCAGTACGCCTCGGTGATCTCGGTGGCCTCACGCGCCGGGTCCGACGAGCTGGCGCTGGCCTACAACCCGCACCCCCCGGTGGAGTTCGGGGCCAGGGGCATCGACGTCGACGTCGCCTGGGCCGGCCACGGCTCGATCACCGCCACCGGCAACAGCTTCGCCGCGCCGCACGTCACCGCGATGGTGGCGCTGATGAGGAGCAAGCACCCCTGGCTGACGCCGCTGCAGGTCAAGGCGGTGCTGCACGCGGCCAGCGACAACAGCGTCCCCGGCCCTGACAGCTAGCCGGGACGGGAATCGTCACTTGTGTCAGGTCGCCGACAGACCGATGCGCGGCGATGGAGCAGAGTGGCACTCACCAAGGCCGGACCGGCCGGAACCCACCAGGAGGATCAGATGAGCGAGCAGGGCAACGAGTTCGACGTCGAGGGTCACCGCGTCTACCAGGTCGACGGCCCCGAGGACACCGAGGGTCACATCGTCCTCGGTGACAACCCGATCGAGGACGAGGACGACGTCGAGGCTCACGTGCAGCCGCCTCGCGACACCGACCTGGGGAACAGTCCGCGCTGAAGCCGACCAGCCGAGTGGGGCGGCTCGTCGGGAACGTCGGGGGGACACAGGTGAGGGCCCGGTCGAGAGACCAGGCCCTCACCTGCACCTGCGCGCACCGGGGAGCGGCAACGGAATCGGGTCTCCGCCACCCTGCGTGGAACAATGACCCTTCCCCGACACTCGAGTCCTGAAAGTCCCACGTGCCTCAGCCAGCGTTGCCCGGACACACCGATCCGCGGCTGATCCGCAACTTCTGCATCATCGCCCACATCGACCACGGCAAGTCGACGCTGGCGGACCGGATGCTGCAGCTCACCGGGGTCGTCGACGAGCGCAGTGCCCGCGCCCAGTACCTCGACCGGATGGACATCGAGCGCGAGCGCGGCATCACCATCAAGAGCCAGGCCGTCCGGATGCCCTGGACCGTGCCCGCCGACAACGCCGAGGGTGCCGAGCCCGGCACGTACGTGCTCAACATGATCGACACGCCCGGCCACGTCGACTTCACCTACGAGGTGTCGCGGAGCCTGGAGGCCTGCGAGGCCGCCGTCCTGCTGGTCGACGCGGCCCAGGGCATCGAGGCCCAGACGCTGGCCAACTTGTACCTCGCCCTCGGCGCCGACCTGCACGTGATCCCCGTGCTCAACAAGATCGACCTGCCGTCCGCGCAGATCGACAAGTACGCCGCCGAGCTCGCCGGCATCATCGGCTGCGACGTCTCCGACGTGCTGCTCACCTCCGCCAAGACGGGTCTCGGGGTCAGCGAGCTGCTCAACGAGATCGTCAAGCAGACGCCGGCGCCCGTCGGCGACGCCGACGCCCCACCGCGGGCCCTGATCTTCGACTCGGTCTACGACACCTACCGCGGCGTGGTCACCTACGTCCGGGTCGTCGACGGCAAGCTGAGCCACCGCGACCGGATCAAGATGATGTCCAACGGCGTCGTGCACGAGATGCTCGAGGTCGGCGTCATCAGCCCCGAGCCGGTCAAGGGCAAGGAGCTCGGGGTCGGCGAGGTCGGCTACCTGATCACCGGCGTGAAGGACGTCCGCCAGTCGCGCGTCGGTGACACGGTCACCAGCCAGCACCACGGCGCGACGGAGGCGCTGGCCGGCTACAAGCACCCCAACCCGATGGTCTACTCCGGGCTCTACCCGATCGACGGCGACGACTACCCGGACCTGCGTGACGCCCTCGAGCGGCTCCAGCTCAACGACGCGGCCCTGGCGTACGAGCCGGAGACGTCCGGCGCCCTCGGCTTCGGCTTCCGCTGCGGCTTCCTCGGCCTGCTGCACATGGAGATCGTCCGCGAGCGCCTCGAGCGCGAGTTCGACCTGACCCTCATCTCGACGGCCCCCAACGTGGTCTACGAGGTGGTCATGGAGGACGGCAAGGTCATCGAGGTGACCAACCCGAGCGAGTACCCCGACGGCGGCAAGATCGCCGAGGTACGGGAGCCGATCGTGCGGGCCACGATCCTCAGCCCCGCCGACTACATCGGCACGATCATGGAGCTGTGCCAGGCCAAGCGGGGCAACCTCGATGGCATGGACTACCTCTCCGAGGACCGCGTCGAGATGCGCTACACGCTGCCCATGGGCGAGATCGTCTTCGACTTCTTCGACCAGCTGAAGTCGCGCACCAAGGGCTACGCCTCGCTCGACTACGAGCGCTCCGGCGACCAGGCGGCCGACCTGGTGAAGGTCGACATCCTGCTGCAGGGCGAGCCGGTCGACGCGTTCTCGGCGATCGTGCACAAGGACGCGGCGTACTCCTACGGCGTGATGCTGGCCGGCAAGCTCAAGGAGCTCATCCCGCGCCAGCAGTTCGAGGTGCCGATCCAGGCCGCGATCGGCGC
>JAICRP010000041.1 GCA_025966445.1 Nocardioides sp. | reverse complement strand
CGCGGTGCCGCGGCCCGGTTACGCGCTAGTAGCCTCGGCCCCGTGACCACGATCATCGTTTGCGTGAAGCACGTGCCGGACGCCACGGCGGACCGGCACTTCGAGGCCGACAACACCGTCGACCGGGTCGGCGTCGACGGGCTGCTGTCCGAGCTCGACGAGTACGCCGTCGAACAGGCCCTCCGTCTCAAGGAGAAGGCCGAGAACCCCGACGACGTCACCGTCACGGCGGTGACGGTCGGCCCGGAGAAGGCCGTGGACGCCGTGCGGAAGGCGCTGCAGATGGGCGTCGACCAGGGCGTGCACGTCCAGGACGACGCGATCGCCGGGTCCGACTCGATCGCCACCTCGCTGGTGCTGGCCGCGGCCGTCAAGAAGGCCAACGGGGGCGAGGTCCCCGACCTGGTCGTGTGCGGCATGGCCTCCACCGACGGGTCCATGGGCGTCGTGCCCGCGATGCTCGCCGAGCGGCTCGGCGTCCCGCAGGTGACGCTGGCCTCGGTCGTGGAGACGCAAGGAGCGCAGGTCCGGGTCAAGCGGGACGGCGACGTCGCGACCGAGGTCATCGGCGGCACGATGCCGCTCGTGCTCTCGGTGACCGACCAGTCCGGCGAGGCGAGGTACCCGTCGTTCAAGGGCATCATGGCGGCCAAGAAGAAGCCGCTGGAGACCTACTCACTGGCCGACCTCGACGTCCAGGCCGACCAGGTCGGGCTGTCCGTGGCGTGGTCCGTGGTGGAGGACACGGAGGCCCGCCCGCCGCGCAGTGCCGGCGAGATCGTGAAGGACGAGGACGGTTCGGGCGCCACGGCGCTGACCGAGTTCCTCGCGTCCAAGAAGTTCATCTGACCACCCGAGCTGGGGGAGTGTGTTGATCCATGTCTGAGGTTCTCGTTCTCGTCGACCACGCCGACGGCGCGGTCAAGAAGCCGACCTACGAGCTGCTCACGATCGCCAAGCGGCTCGGTGAGCCGTCGGCGGTGTTCATCGGCTCCGCCGCCGCCGGCGCCAAGGTCGCCGAGGCGGTGGCGAAGTACGGTGCCGAGAAGGTCTACGTCGTCGACGACGCCGAGATCAAGGGCTTCCTCGTCGCACCCAAGGCCGAGGCGCTGCAGCAGCTGGTGGAGAAGATCTCCCCCGCCGCCGTCCTCATCACCTCCTCGCCCGAGGGCAAGGAGATCGCGGCACGGCTCGCGATCAAGACCGGGTCGGGCCTGATCACGGATGCGGTGGACGTCCGTGAGGGTCCGGTGACGACACAGTCGGTGTTCGCGGGCAACTACACGGTGCAAGCGAAGGTCACCCAGGGCACGCCGATCATCACCGTCAAGCCGAACGCCGCCGCTCCCGAGGAGGCCTCGGGCGCGGGCGCGGTGGAGGAGTTCGCCGCGACGATCTCCGACGCGGCCAAGACAGCCAAGATCGTGGCCTCCCAGCCGCGCGAGAAGACCGGCCGCCCGGAGATGACCGAGGCCGCGATCGTGGTCTCCGGTGGGCGGGGCACGGGCGGCGACTTCGAGCCGATCGAGAGCCTCGCCGACGCGCTCGGCGCCGCCGTCGGCGCCTCGCGTGCCGCGGTGGACTCGGGCTGGGTGCCCCACTCCTACCAGGTCGGGCAGACCGGCAAGACCGTCTCGCCGCAGCTGTACGTCGCCGCCGGCATCTCCGGGGCGATCCAGCACCGCGCCGGCATGCAGACCTCCAAGACGATCGTGGCGATCAACAAGGACGACGAGGCCCCGATCTTCGAGCTGGTCGACTTCGGCGTGGTCGGCGACCTGCACTCGGTGCTCCCCGCCGCCGCCGAGCAGATCAACCAGCGCAAGGGCTGATCGCGGGGCGCTTGCCCAAAAAGCACGATCGTTCTATTCTGGGTCCGTGAGCAAGGGCGCGGCGACCAGGGTGTCGATCCTCGACGAGGCGTTGCACGTCGCGTCGCAGGTCGGCTTCGAGGGCCTGTCCATCGGCCAGCTCGCCGACCGGACCGAGATGAGCAAGAGCGGGCTCTTCGCCCACTTCCGGTCCAAGGAGCAGCTCCAGCTCCAGACCCTGGACCACGCCGTCTCGCGCTTCACCGACATCGTCGTGCGTCCCACCCTGAAGGCCCCGCGCGGGGAGCGGCGGGTGCGTGAGCTGTTCGACCGCTGGCTGGACTGGGAGACCGATGCGCTGGCCGGGGGGTGCGTGTTCGCGACCGCGTCGATCGAGTACGACGACCAGCCCGGCGAGATGCACGACGCGCTGGTGCGCCAGCAGCGCGACTGGGCGGAGTTCATCGCCACGGTCGCCGGCACGGCCGTCTCGGAAGGCGACTTCCGCTCCGATCTCGACGCGAAGCAGTTCGCCTTCTCGCTGCAGTCCCTGATGTTCGGCTACCGCCACGCAGGGCGGCTGTTGAACGACCCCTCGGCGCTCGACCGCACCCGCGCCGCCTTCGAGCAGCTGCTCGACGCGTCCCGCTAGACACCGCCACCACCTGTCAAGGAGCTCTCATGTCACGTCCTAAGAAAAGCACGATCGTTCGTTTTCAGAACCGGGTGCGTCGCTCGCTGTTCCGGTCCGCCGATCTCCTGGCCCCTCGTCTCGCCGGTCGGATCGCGCGCCACATCTGGTTCACGGTTCCGCCGCGACTGGCGGCCACGCCGCTCCCGGACGGGGGCCGCCCGTTCGCGGTCGAGTCGCTCGGCGCCGTCGTCCGCGGGCACGTCTGGGGCGCCGGGCCGGCGGTCTACCTGGTGCACGGATGGGGCGGCAGGGGCTCGCAGCTCGCCTCGTTCGTCGACCCCCTGCTGGCGTGCGGCTTCCGCGTGGTGATGTTCGACGCGCCGGCCCACGGCGACTCCGACCTCGGGCCGGCCGGTCCCGGACGGACGCACGGGGTCGAGTTCGGCAAGGCCCTGGACGCGGTGTTCGCGGAGTTTGGCCCGGCCGAGGCCGTCATCGCGCACTCGCTCGGCACCATCTCGACGTACCTGACCCTGCGGTTCGGGTGGCTCTCCACCCGCCGCCTCGTCCTGGTCGCGCCGATGGTCGCGGCCGAGCCGCTCTTCGACCAGTTCCAGCACGCGCTCGGTTTCGGAGCCCGGACCAGGCGCGCGTTCGACCGCCACCTGGACGAGTTCGTCGGGATCCCGATGGCCGAGTTCGACGCCGGCTACCAGGCGTCGTACGTCGATCCCGTGCCGACGCTCGTGATCCACGACCGCGGCGACCGGCAGACGCCCTGGGCCGACACCGCGCGGTTCGTCGAGTCGGTCCCGCATGCCCGCCTGGTCACGACGGACGGGCTCGGTCACCGACGGATCCTGAGGGACCCCGCAGTCGTGCGCGAGGTGACGGCCTTCCTCCGCGAGGCAGACGCCCGTGAGGGAGTCGCGTAGCGCGACTTACGCTGGGCGAATGAGCATCCAGCAGCAGGTGACCGACGTCGCGACCCGAGCCAGGTCTGCCGCCCGCGTGCTGGCCCTGGCCACCCGCGCCGAGAAGGACGCCGCGCTGACGGCGATCGCGGATGCGCTGACGACCCACGGGGCCCTCATCCTGGCGGCCAACGCGGCGGACGTGCAGCGCGCGGAGGCCGACGGCACCGGCGCCGGGATCGTCGACCGGCTCACCCTCGACAGCAGCCGGATCGGCGCGATGACCGACGGACTCCGGGCGCTCGTCGCACTGCCGGACCCGGTCGGTGAGGTGGTGCGCGGGGACACGTTGGCCAACGGGCTGGAGCTGCGCCAGCTGCGGGTGCCGTTCGGGGTGGTCGGGATGATCTACGAGGCCCGGCCCAACGTGACCGTCGACGCCGCCGGCATCTGCCTGAAGTCGGGCAACGCGGTGCTCCTGCGTGGCTCCTCGAGTGCTCGCAGCAGCAACGAGGCGCTCGTCGACGTGATCCGTGGCGCCGTCGAGGTGTTCGGGCTCCCGGCCGACGTGGTCCAGCTCGTGCCGGGCGACAGCCACGAGAGTGTCAAGGCGCTGATGCGCGCCCGCGGGCTCGTCGACGTGCTGGTCCCGCGGGGTGGCGCCGGTCTGATTCGGTCCGTGGTCGAGGAGTCGACGGTGCCGGTGATCGAGACGGGCGTGGGCAACTGCCACGTGTACGTCGACCGCGCGGCCGACCTCGAGATGGCCGTCGACATCATCGTCAACAGCAAGACCCAGCGCACCAGCGTCTGCAACGCCGCCGAGTCGGTGCTCGTCCACGCGGACGTCGCCGACGAGCTCCTGCCCCGGCTGGTCGACGCGTTGCAGGCTGCGGGCGTGACGATCCACGGCGACGCGGCCTTCGCGGCGTACGACGGTGTGGTCGCAGCGACCGACGACGACTGGGCGACCGAGTACCTCGACCTCGACATCGCCGCGGCCGTCGTCCCCGACCTCGGCGCGGCGATCGAGCACATCACCCGCTGGTCGACCGGCCACACCGAGGCGATCGTGACGGCCGACCTGGCCGCGGCCCGGCGCTTCGCGGCGGAGGTCGACGCGGCCGCCGTCCTGGTCAACGCGAGCACCCGGTTCACCGACGGCGGCGAGTTCGGGTTCGGCGCCGAGATCGGCATCAGCACCCAGAAGCTGCACGCGCGGGGGCCGATGGGGCTCACCGAGATGACGTCCACCAAGTACGTCGTCACGGGCGACGGCCACGTGCGCTGAGGGCCCGGTAGAGTGCGCGCCATGTCGACGCTGCTGCAGGCCGCCGCGGAAGAGCACGAGATGTGGGCCGGCGTGAACCACTGGGTGATCGGTGGCCTCACCCTGGCCATCCTGTTGGCGGCGCTGGGCGCCCTGATCGCCTTCGGCGGCGGACGCGAGCACAGCTGAGCGCGCTCGCCACCCCTCCTGCCTCGAACCGCGCCCGGCGGCGCGTCGGGGTGATGGGTGGCACGTTCGACCCGATCCACCACGGTCACCTGGTGGCCGCCTCCGAGGTGCAGGCGTGGTTCGACCTCGACGAGGTCGTCTTCGTCCCCACCGGGGCGCCGTGGCAGAAGTCCGACGAGGACGTCTCACCCGCCGAGCACCGCTACCTGATGACGGTGATCGCGACTGCGGCGAACCCGCGGTTCTGGGTCTCGCGGGTCGACATCGACCGCGACGGGCCGACGTACACGATCGACACCCTGCGTGACCTCAAGGCGACCATGCCCGACGCCGAGCTCTACTTCATCACGGGCGCCGACGCCCTGGCCGACATCTTCACGTGGCGCGACGCCGACGAGCTCTTCGGGCTGGCCAACTTCGTCGGCTGCACGCGCCCTGGCTACACCATGGACGAGGCGACGTTGTCGGCCATCCCGGCCCAGCGTGTGACGATGGTCGAGATCCCTGCCCTGGCGATCAGCTCCACCGACTGCCGTGACCGCAAGCGCCGTGGCGAGCCGGTCTGGTACCTGGTCCCCGACGGCGTGGTCCAGTACATCGCCAAGCACGACCTCTACTCACCCAAGGAACCCACATCGTGACCGCCACCGACCGGGCCGTGGAGCTCATCGTGACCGCCGCTCGCGCCGCGTCCGACAAGCTCGCCAGCCAGATCGTCGCCTTCGACGTCAGTGACCAGCTCGCCATCACCGACGCGTTCCTCATCGCGAGTGCCTCCAACGACCGCCAGGTCAAGGCGATCGTCGACGAGGTCGAGGACAAGCTGCGCGAGGCCGGCGCCAAGCCGTTGCGCCGCGAGGGCGAGCGCGACGGCCGGTGGGTGCTCATCGACTACGGCGAGGTCGTGATCCACATCCAGCACGAGGAGGAGCGGCAGTTCTACGCCCTCGAGCGGCTGTGGCGTGACTGCCCGTCGATCGCCTTGCCTGCGGACGTCGTCTCCACCACACGGTGACCCGTCGACTCGTCCTGGTCCGGCACGGGCAGACCGAGTGGAACTCGGTCGGTCGCGCCCAGGGGCACGCGGACATCTCCCTCGACACCACCGGCCACGCCCAGGCGGCCACCGCCGCGCCGTACCTCGCCGCGATGCGCCCCGTGCGGCTGTGGTCCAGCGACCTGGCCCGCGCCCGTGAGACGGCGGAGTACGTCGCCCGGGCCGCGAGCCTGGTGGTCGAGCTGGACCCCCGCTTGCGCGAGTACGACGTCGGCGTCCGGTCTGGCCTGACCCCGGCGGAGTTCGAGGAGCGACACCCCCGCGAGTACGCCGCGTGGCTGGCGCACGACGAGTCCCTGCTGGTGGAGGGCGAGGAGTCGTCCACGCTCGTCCGCGAGCGCGTGCTGCCCGCCCTGACCGACTGCCTCGAAGCGCTGCGAGCCGGCGAGACGGGCATCGTGGTCATGCACGGCGCCTGCCTGCGCGTCGGGCTGCTCGCGATGCTCGGCTGGCCGCCGGAGACCTCGCGCGGCCTGCGCGGCATGGACAACTGCGGCTGGACCGTCCTCGGCGACCACGAGATCTTCGGCGGCCTCCGGATGGTCTCCTACAACGAGACCGCGAGCGTCGGCCAGCACCCCGACCGCGCCGCCGGGGGCGATTTCGCCAGCGACGAGGCGGTTGGCTAAGATTCCGCGAGTTGCCTGACGGCAGCGGATGGGGCTGTGGCGCAGCTGGTAGCGCACCTGCATGGCATGCAGGGGGTCAGGGGTTCGAGTCCCCTCAGCTCCACACATCGAGGACAGCGCACCCGTCGCCGGGGTCCGGCGGCGGGTCTTCTTGCACCGGACCGCAGGGCGCAGCTGGTAGCGGCTCTGCTGGATTGGCATGCAGGGGCCCAGGGCGAAGTCTGCTCGTCCCTTCGGCTTCGCATCCACCAGTTGCTGCCATCCTGTTGCTCGAAGTGCACCGAACGCCTTGCAGGGGATGAGACTATTTCCGGGATGCGAGAGGGCTCATGAGCAACGACACCGGCGAGCGCGTACGCGCCCTGCGGACGGCGCGCGCCGTCGCGCAGGCGGACCTGGCCGCGTCCGTCGGCGTGTCCAAGAGCTACCTGTCCCACATCGAGGCCGGCCGCCGGCCGGTGAGCAACGACCTGTTGGCCCGCCTCGCCGATGCGTTGGCGGTCGACGTGGCCCAGCTCGAGACCGGCACGCCGGCGGACGCCAACGAGGACCTCCAGCTCAAGCTCGCGTTCGCGGAGATGTCCCTGCGCAACGGCGAGTGGGACCTGGCGCGCCAGGAGTTCCAGGCCGTCATGGACCGTGCCGGGACGCTGCCCCTGGAGCGGTTCGTCGACGAGGCGACCTGGGGCCTCGCGCGCGCCGAGGAGGCCACCGGCTCCCTGGAGCAGGCGATCCTCACCTACGAGAGCCTCCTCGAGAAGCCGAGCCTCAGCCCCGGCGTGCCCCGGACCACCGTCTCGGTACGGCTGGCGATGGCCTACAGCGAGTGCGGCGACCTCGCCCGGGCCGTCGACGTGGGCGAGCAGGCCCTGGCCCACCTGGAGCGGTTGGAGCCGCCCGAGGACGTGGCCGTCCACGTCGAGCTGATCTCGACGCTGGCCGGCTGCTACCTGGAGCGCGGTGACCTCACCCGCGCCCAGATCCTCATCGACCGCGCCCTCGCCCTGGCCACCGAGGCCGGTTCGGCACGAGCCCGCGGGGCTGCCGCCTGGAACGCCGCCGTGATCGCCCAGGCCCGGCACGACGCCGTCGGGGCGCGCCTGCACGCCGACCGGGCGCTCGCCCTGTTCGCTGAGCTCGACAATGCCCGGTTCGTCGCCATGCTGCGGGTGGTGTCGGCCGGGCTGCTGCTCCGGCAGGCACAGCCAGATCCCGAGGCAGCCCTCCCGGCGCTCCGCCTGGCGCTCGTCGAACTGCAGGACGTCGGCACCCGCCTCGACCTCGGGTACGCCCGCACCGAGCAGGCACGGGCCCTGCTGGCCGCCGGCGACCTCGCCGGGGCCGGCGACACGGGCCGACGCGCGCTCCTCGACCTGGCGACGGGTGACCGGCTGCAGACCGGGCACGCCCTGCTCGTGGTCGGGCGCGTCGCCATGGCCAAGGGAGACACCGAGGACGCGCTCGCGCTCCTGCGCCAGGCGGCGAACGCGCTGGAGGAGTCGGAGGCCTCCCGTCAGGCCGGGGCGGCCTGGCGCGAGCTGGGTGAGGCCTACGTCGAGCTGGGTCGTTCGACGGAGGCCATCGAGGCCCTCCGCCGCGCCAGCGACCTCGCCGGCGCGACGTACAACCCGTTGCGCCCCGCGCTAGCAGCAGCGGGGGAGACCGTCACCGCTTGACGGTGTCCGGTCGGGCTCGCGGGTCGCCAGCCCCCCTGTCGTCAGCAGCCCCACCACCAGGGCGATCGCGGTCATGCGGCGCGGCCAAGAGGTCGTCTTCTTGTTGGTCATGCGCCAGCGTTGACGCACATGCCCTGGTACTGTCAACCCATTGACACGTGTTGACACGACGCGCTGGCGACCCCAGGCAGGGACCACCGGCGCCAGCAACGCGTGGGTGAGCGAGGGGTCCGGTCGGTGACGTAGCACGCGACGCCGCGCGCCGTTCTCGGGGAGAGCTCCTCGACCCCCCGACCCCCCACCCCGGAGACACCGATGATCGAGAGTTCCCTCAGGGTCCGCGACGACCTGGTCGCCGACTCCGCGTCGTACAACATGCTGCTGACCACGATGCTGAGGGCAGAGCTCGGCAGACCTGTCTGGGGCAACTGGACCCTCGACCCCGTGGTCGAGCCGGGCATGGTCGGCGTCGTCGACCCGCTGTCTGGCATCTTCGAGCTGCACAAACCTGGCGCCATCCCGCTCGAGGTGGACGTCCTCGAGGACGTCTCACCGGCTTCCTGGGACTACGAGGGAGCCAGCGTCCGGCACCGCGACGGGCTCGACGGGCCGGAGTCCTGGACGTTCCGCGACTCCCACACGATCGTCTCGCGCGGCACGCACCACAGCCGGCTCGCGATCCACGACCCGATCCGCACGGCCACCGAGCACGACGCCCTGGTGCGGCGGTACGCCGACGCCCGCGGCTACGCGACCGGCGGCCGCATCCTCCAGGGGTTCGGCATCGTGACCGCGACCTACCAGGCGCGTGAGGTGGTCAACCTCGCCTCCCGTGCGCCCGACCAGACGTTCGTCCTCGACGCGGACGTCGCCCTGCCGACCGGCGTCGAGGCCTTCCTGCACCCCACCGCGGGTTCCGCAGTCGAGACCGTGCCGTACGCCTTCGAGTTCCTGTCGTTCGACGGCTGCGCCGCGTTGCCCGGCTGGGTCGGCCAGATCCCCGCCGTCAGCGTCAGCTTCCGCAACTCGGGCTCGTACGTCGTGCAGTGCTCCGTCGCCTACGACACGCCCGACGCGCGGGACCTCAGCAAGTGCGTGGAGGTCGGCGGCGGCATCCCCGGCCTGGTGCACCTGCCCCTCGACGCGACCAACCTCCGCGTCGTCTGCCGCTTCTGGCACATCGACGACTGGGGTCCGGAGTACGTGCTGGGCCCCGTCGCCCATCCGGTGCAGCAGTGGCGCCAGGGCCAGGGAGCGGTCCACATCCAGGGCTTCTGGCCGGCCGACTACGACGTCGCCTGGGCCGCCTAGGAGTCGATCCGACCCCGCGGCGACAACGTGCTTCCCGCGGTCCGGACGTCGGCGTACGGGGGCCGATGTCTGGACCGCGGGGTGACGCCCCCTGGCGGGGGTCCCCGGTCCGGTTTACCTTTCCTGCCATGAGGCGCGCACCGCACGAGAACGTCGCGACCGTCCTGGTCGAGCCGCGCGCGCTCGAGGACCTCGAGCTGGAGCTGATGGCACTGGACATGCGGGTCTGGCCGATCCGCACCGCACCCAACTGCCTCGACGGACGCCGTACCGAGTTCCAGGTCCGTCACCGCCTGGTCACCCAGCAGCGCGGGGCCTGGGACTGCGCCGCCGACTGGACCCCGGTGTGGGTCGGGTTCGGGCCCTCGTGGCGGCACGGCGACGAACCGCTCCCGTGGGCCGCTCACCGAGCGCTCTGGCAGCTCCTCGACTCGTACGCCGTTCACGTGCGGTTCCACCGTCGGCTCGGCGGGGTCACGCCGCTGCTCGTGCCGGAGGACGCACGCCGCTAGTCCGAGAGGGTCCTCCTCCGGACATCCGAACGCCCGGCAGACATGGTCCGCCGGGCGTTCGTGCGCTGGCCGCCTGCTGCGCGGTCAGGGTCCGTGGGCCGGGGCCGGTGACCCCGTCACCCGAACAGATGCCGGGGGGAGACGAAAAGTTCGCATCGTCGCGAACAATTTTTCGAGGTCACCAGTTGGGCGTGACTCCCGGCAGGTTGGCGGGCAGGGGAGTGCCGTTCGGGTGGAAGACGTAGGCCACCCCGCCGGTCGACTCCTGCCACACCTTCTCGAAGTTCTCGCGGGTGTAGATGCTGCGCACGTTGTCGTTCGAGTCGGCCGCGGGGTCATTGAGGATCGGGTCCCCTTCCCCGGTGAAGCCGACGATGACCAGGAGGTGCCCGTTGGTCTCGTATCCCGCCTCGGGCATGTCACCCAGCTTCCAGGACAGTGACACGACGACGGGGATGCCCGCTTCGACGAAGCGCTCCACCTCGGCCAGCGAGCGCAGCCTGGTCACGAACGAGTCCAGTCCGTAGGTGTGCGCGTAGGCCGCGTTGAACGGCCAGTTTCCCGCTCCGTCGTAGGCGAAGTCCCAGACATGGAGTGCGGCGTGGTCGACTTGTGGGTCGTCGTACGGAATGCCTGCCAGCTCCGCATCTCCCGGCGAGGCGCCGAAGTAGGCCATCACCATCGCGCTCGACGTCGGCGAGCACCACACCTCGCCGCCCCCACCGAAGTCGGGGAACTCGCCGGAGTGGGTGTTCTGGGCGTACGGCGGCACCGCGAGCTCGACGTGCTGTCCGAGTGTGAACTCGCTGATCGACTTGAGCTTCTCCGGGTACGCCGCGCTCGACATCGTCGTCACGGCATCAAGCCGCGGGGTCGCCGTCGTGCCGGTCGGACGCAACAGGGCCACACGGGTCTGGAACGCCACGGGCTTCCGCTTCTTGCGACTGGCGAAGGTGTCGGTGAGGACGGTGCCGTCGGTGTCGCCCTGTCCGTTGAGGGACGTGCGGTGGATGTCGGCGGGGTACTGCATACCCGAGGTCCACCGACCCAGGACGTACCACTTCGACCAGGTGCCGTCGAGGTAGCGGGCCCGGAACGACGTCTCGACCCACGTGCCCGTCGGGGTGATCGCGTTCCACGAGGAGATCGCCTGGTCGATGGGGTAGTCGACCTCCACGACCGACGAGGTCCAGGTGCCCACGTCGTAGGAGCGCGGCGTCCCGGCCCCGAACGGGTCGGTGTAGGTCGTCGACGGCAGTGACGCGGAGCCGTCGAGCGACAACGATCCGTCCTGCACCGCGAGTCCCGCGCGCTCGCCGCGCTGGAAGTCCGCGTCGGACGTCCAGCGCGTCAGCGTGACCGGCGTCGGCCCGTCCGTCTTGCCCCCGGCGACGACCGGGGACGGCGTGGTGAGCACGAGGGGCGCGGTGAGAAGAGCCGTCGCGAGGGTCATCGACACAGATCTACGCATGGAAGCGCCTTCCGAGTGGACATCTTTCCTCGATCCTCGCCCATCGCCGCACGATCTGTGAAGGGCAGCCATCGGTAGGCTGCGGGCGTGCAGGTCATCGTCCACGCGGGGTTGCACAAGTCCGGGACCACGTCGCTGCAGGAGGCGTGGAGGCGTGCGTACGCCGACCACCCAACCGTCTGGTACCCCCCTCCGCCGCCGGGCCCACCCGGGCACCACCGGCTGTTCCGCCCGTTGCTGCGCGCGTTCACCGACGGCCTGGCCCCGGACCTGCTCGGCGCGTCGATCGCCTTCCAGGGGCGCGGAGTCGGGCGGCAGACGCTCGCCGACGTGCTGGCCGAGGGCCGTCGCAACGAGGTCGGCACGGTGGTGCTGTCGAGCGAGGACCTGGACCGGGCGCACGAGGATGACCGCGCAGCCCTCGAGCAGGCGCTGGCCGGCGAGCGGGTGACGCTCGTGCTGACCGCGACGGCCCCGATCCACCGCTGGTGCTCGGGCTGGCAGACGCTGGTCAAGCACGGGCTGGCGCAGTACCCCGCCGACGCCGCCCGGCACGTCGTCGAGTTCGCCGCGTTGCGAGCCGGCCGGCTCGCCGAGCGGGTCGAGCTGATACCGGCGTCGAGGCACGTGGTGCGGCTCGTGCGGAACTCACCGCCGGAGCCCGACCTGGCCGCCGACCTGGCCGCCGCGCTGGGGCTGCCCGACGCTCGCAGCGCCGTGGCCCAGCCCGTCCACAACGCCTCCCTCGGGACCGACACCGAGGTCGTGCTGCGCATCAACCGCGCCGACCTCGCGCTGGGGACCGACCGTGTCGGGCGCGACCTCTTGGAACGGCTGCGGGGCGACGGCTTCGCCTACCGGGACGCACCCGGGCTCGAGGAGCGGTACGCCGTTCCCGACGAGGTGCTCGAGGCCGCGGCCGTCGAGGCCGCCTGGCTCGGTGACCTCGACTCGCTGCTCGACCCGCACGGCGTGCTCGCGACGTGGACCGACCCGACGCTGCCGGAGTGGTACCGCACGATCAGCCGGCGGGAAGCGGCGGTGCCCGAGCTGGAGGGCGCCGAGGACCGCGAGACCCAGCTCTGGCGAGCCCGCCAGGAGCGGGGGGCGTACCGGAAAGGTCTGCTCAGGCTCCGACGTTGAGCGTCACCAGAACCCGGTCTCGGTGAGCCGCGCCCAGAGCTCCTCGCGCTGCTCGTCGAGGAAGGTGCCGGTGACGTGGTCGGGGTCCTTCCAGACGACGGTGTCGCCGATCACCGGTCGGCAGATCGGTGCGTCGGGGCAGAGGACCGGGTTGAGGTCGACGGCCGCGGTGTCGTCGGGCGAGGAGGCGGCCAGCGTGTCGAGGATCCCGTCGGTGAACGGCTTCTCCAGCGGGGTCACCACCGCGCAGTCGCCGAGGCGGTCGGCTCTGGCGAGGCAGTCGAGGGGGTCGGGGCCGTTGCGGCGGTACCCGTTGGTGCCGAGCAGCGCCTTGACGGTCACCAGCCGTGCGCCCGCCGCGTGCACGAGGTCGGCGGTCTCCTGCGCCGTCCTGACGTGCAGCTGCGGCAGCGTCTCGCCGGCGGGACGGCCGGGGTCCGCGAGCCTCTCCTGCCAGACGGGCTCACCTCGGGAGAGGCTGACGGCCACCACCGTGTCGACGTCGAGCTGGGGGAGCACGTCGCGGTAGAACGTGGTGAGCTCGTCTGCGCACCGGGGCACCAGCCCCGCCTGCCAGCCGCAGCCGCGGACGACGTTGGTGAGCAACGTGAAGTCGTGCTCGCGGGCGAGGGACTCGAACGCCGTCACGAACATGGCCGACTGGCTGTCGCCGACGAGCAGGACCCGTTCGCCGCTGCCGGTCACCCGGACGCACGCCTCGAGGTCGTCGGTCGTGCACGGCTCGCCGGCCTCGGGTACGTCGTCGAGCGCGGCGACCAGGTCGAGGTCGGGAGGTACGGGCTCCTCCAGCCACGCGGCCTGCTCGGCGAGGGCGGAGAGGTCGGCCGGCTCGGGGTTGCCGACCACCGGCCGCACCGTGGCCTGCAGCAGCGGCGGTATCACGAAGACCGCCGCGATCACGCTGACCCCCAGCCCGGCGCCCACCACCGGCCAGCGGAACCGGTCCAGGGCCGGCGCCTTGCGGACGGGTCGTTCGAAGATCTCGTAGGACAGCGCGGCCAGTCCGGTGGCGACCGGGGCGGCGAGGGCCACGAGCACGAGGGACCCGACGTCGAAGAGCTGCGCCACCACCAGGATCACCGGCCAGTGCCACAGGTACGTGCCGTAGGAGATCTGGCCCAGGAAGCGCGGCACCGGGAGCGCCAGCAACCGGGCGGCGGGGCCGCTCGGGGCGGCGTACAGCCCGGCGATCACCGCCACCGACGCGGCCGTCGCCAGCAGCCCGCGGGTCGACGGCGTCACGTCGACCAGCGCGGAGCCGACGACCACCACGCTGGCGAGGCCGAGGACGGCGAGCGGCCAGCCGACCCGCGCCGGGAACGTCACCAGCCGGGTGACCATCGCGAGCAGCACCCCGGCGGCCAGCTGGTAGACCCGCGTCCCGGTGGCGTAGTAGGCGTACGTCGGGTCGGATCCGGCGTACGCGACCTGCAGGGCCACCGAGCCCACCACGACGGCGGTCAGTACCAGCAGGACGACCACGGCGTGCCGTCGCAGGCGCAGCAGGAGCAGCAGGGCCAACGGGAGCACGACGTAGAACTGCTCCTCGATCGAGAGCGACCAGAAGTGCAGGAACGGGCTGGCGCCCACCGCGTCGCCCGCGAAGTAGTCGCGGCTGTCGGCGATGAAGTGCCAGTTCGAGAGGTACACCAGCGCCGACTGGGCGTCGCGCACCATGCCGCTGCGCTGCGGCGCGCTGGCGACGAGGAGCTGGACCGCGGCCGTGACGATGATGACCAGCACCGCCGCCGGGAGCAGCCGTCGTACCCGCCGGGCGTAGAACCAGCCGAGTCGGAACGAGCCGCTCCGGTCGACCTCGGCCCAGATCACGTGCGAGACCAGGAACCCCGACAGCACGAAGAACAGGTCGACCCCGATGAAGCCACCGTCGAACGGCCCGACGCCGCAGTGGAACAGCACCACGAGGTAGACCGCCACGGACCTGAGCCCGTCCAGCTCGGGACGGTAGGTCCAGGCGGGCACCGCCGCAGGCTAGCGGCAGGCTTCCGCCCGCTGGTCCAGGAGGTCGCACGTCCTTCGTCTCCAGGCTCCCGACGCGCGATCTGGACGAGTAACCACCCGTTGCACCCACTGGTGACCCGCTCAAGCGGGTCACCAGTGGGTGCACGGGGTGGTTACTCGTTAGCGACGAGGGAGTTCGGCTCTCCTCGACCAGTGCGGGACGTCAGGCGATGGTGATGCCGCCGTCGACCGCGATGGTCTGGCCGGTGACGTAGCCGGCGGCGGGGGAGGCGAGCCAGACGAGGGTGGCGGCGAGCTCGGTGGCGTCGCCCAGCCGGCCGCTCGGGACCCGCATCATGGCGAGGTCGAGATAGCCGTCGGGGTAGGTGTCGGTCATCTCGCTCGCGAAGAACCCCGGCGCCAGCGCGTTGACCCGGATGCCCTTGCGCCCGGTCCACTGCTGCGCCAGGTCGCGGGTGAGGCCGATGATGCCGGCCTTGGAGGCGGAGTACGCCGCCTGCGGCAGGCCGCCGGTGGTGAGCCCGAGCACCGAGGAGATGTTCACGATGCTCGAACCCGGCTGCATCACTCGCCCGCAGGCCTGGGCCATCCAGTAGCTGCCGTTGAGGTTGACGTCGATGACGCGACGGAACTGCTCCGGCGTCTCCCGGGTCGCCGGGACTGCCGTACCGATGCCCGCGTTGTTGACGAGGATGTCGACCCGCCCGTACTCGGCCATCGCGGCGGCGACCAGCGCCGAGCAGGACTCCGGGTCGGCCACGTCGGTGGTCACGGTCAGGGCACGGCGACCGGTGTCGCGGACCTGGGCGGCGGTGTCCTCGAGCATCTCGGTGCGCCGGGCACCGAGGGCCACGTCGGCACCCGCCTCGGCGAGAGCCTGGGCGAACGCCACGCCGAGACCGCTGGACGCGCCGGTCACCACCGCGACCTTGTCGTCGAGGCGGAAGAGGTCGGTGATCGTCATGGCCGCACCCTAGGCCCCCCGAGGGTCCGGGCCGGTAGCCCATCCGACCGCGGATTGTGGACGAAAGGAGGAGGGCGGGTGAGGTGCCTCACCCTTACCCTTGACGCATGACAAGCATGCCCCTGAGGTCGGGGACGAGTCGCGAGGAGCGCTTCGAGGAGCGCCGGACCCAGCTTGCCCAGGCGGCCCTGGCCACCCTGAGCGAGCTCGGCTTCGCGCGCACCTCCTTGCGTGAGATCGCGCAGCACTCCGACTTCACGCACGGGGTGCTGCACTACTACTTCACGGACAAGGTCGACCTGATCTCGGAGTGCGTGCGGGTCTACCACCAGCTCGTCCTCGCGCGCTTCGACGAGGGCCTGGAGACCTACCAGGACCTCGACACGATGGTCGCGGGCGTCGCCGAGACCTTGCAGCGCACCATCACCGAGGAGACCGCGCAGCACCGCCTCTGGTACGACCTGCGATCCCACAGCATGTTCAACGAGGAGATCCGCGAGGACGTCCGCGAGATCGAGCGCACCCTCGAAGGCTTCGCGTGGCGGGTCGTGCTGCGCTACGCCGAGCTCACGGGGACCGAGCCGGTTCTCGACTCCCTGTCCAACTACCGGATGTTCGACGGCATCTTCTACGCCGCCCTCCTCGACCACATGGCCGGGGACCCCGAGGCCACCGACCGACTGGTCACGCAGGCCGGCTGGCTGATGGACCGGATCTGCCCGCAGCGCTGAGAGCCGGTAACCGGATCGCGCCGACGAGCCGTCTCGCGCTACCCTCGACCCCATGACGAGTCGCTCTCTCCTTCTTGGACAGCCGCGCTGATCACCCGCTGATCGCGCGGCTACCCCTCTCATGACGAGGGGTTTTTTCATGTCCGGACACAGACGACAGGAAGAGACCGATGACCAGCGAGACCCACGACGTTGAGAGAGTGACCCCCATGGACGAGGGTGTGCAGACACACGACCGGGCCCAGGAAGCCGCGACGTACGACGTCACGGCGGTGCAGGACAAGTGGCAGGCGGTCTGGGCGGACCTGGACCCGTTCCGCGCCGACGACGACTCGCCGCGCGAGAAGCGCTACGCGCTGACGATGTTCCCGTACCCCAGCGGGGACCTGCACATGGGTCACGCCGAGGTCTTCGCCCTGCACGACGTGGTGGCGCGGTACTGGTGGCTGCGGGGCTACGAGGTGCTGAACCCGATGGGCTTCGACTCCTTCGGCCTGAACGCCGAGAACGCCGCCATCCGCGACAACGAGCACCCGGCGACGTTCACGTACGCCAACATCGCCACGTCGATCGAGTCCTGCCGGAAGTTCGGCACCAGCTTCGACTGGAGCCGGACGTTCAACACCTCCGACCCCGAGTACTACCGCTGGACCCAGTGGCTGTTCCTGAAGTTCCGCGAGCGCGGGCTGGCGTACCGCAAGGAGAGCCCGGTCAACTGGTGCCCGGTCGACCAGACCGTGCTGGCCAACGAACAGGTG
>JAICRP010000050.1 GCA_025966445.1 Nocardioides sp. | reverse complement strand
GAGGGTCCATCACCGCGACCGGCCGGGCGCCCATGGCGAGGATGTCGCGGACGATGCCGCCGACACCGGTGGCGGCGCCCTGGTAGGGCTCGACGTACGACGGGTGGTTGTGCGACTCGATCTTGAACGTGACGGCGTACCCCTGGCCGATGTCGACCACGCCGGCGTTCTCGCCGATGCCGGCCAGCATCTTGCCGACGCCGTCACCGAGCGGCGTCTCCTGCGGGATCTCGGCGAACTGACGCAGGTGCACCTTCGAGGACTTGTAGGAGCAGTGCTCGCTCCACATCACCGAGTACATCGCGAGCTCGCTGCTGGTCGGCCGGCGGCCGAGGATCTCCTTGATCCGCGCGTACTCGTCGGCCTTGAGGCCGAGGTCCGACCAGGGCTGCTCGCGGTCGGGGTCCTTCTCGGCTTCGCCGACGGTGTCCAGCACGGCGACAGGCTATCCAGCACCGGTCGAGGAAGGCGCGCTGGCGCCTGGCACGAGACCGGCGAAACGAATTACAGCCCTGTACTTATGCCGATCCCATGGGACTCGTGTGACTACTGAGGTTATGGTGACTCGGCCCGCCCGTCTTCCCCCGGGAGTCCAGCAATGCGTAGTGCCCCCTCCGGCCAGTTCCGCGCCCGCCGTCGTCTCCCCCCGGTGACGGCCTTCGCGACGGCCCTGTTGCTGGTCACCGGAATCATGGGAACGGCGGTCGGGCAGACGCTGGGCGCCGCGCCGGCAGCAGCCGGCGCGGCGACAGCTCAGGTCTCCGCGGTGGGCGAGGGGAACGTCGTCACTCCGGGAGACTTCACCGGCTACGGGTTCGACCAGTGCCACGCCCCGGACCAGCGTTCGATGAACAAGTGGCTGACGCACTCGCCGTTCCTCGCGGTCGGCATCTACATCTCCGGCAACTCCCGCGCGTGCCGCGACCAGCCGAACCTGACGCCGGAGTGGATCAGCACCCAGCTGGCCAAGGGCTGGCGGCTGTTGCCGATCACCCTCGGACCGCAGGCGTCCTGCCAGCCACGCTTCCCGCGCTACCAGGACGACCCCAAGATCAACCCCAAGCGCGGCACCGACGGCCTGTACCAGTGGGCACGCGCCCAGGGGACGGCCGAGGCGACCAAGACCGTCACCGATGCCCAGGCGCTGGGCATCGTGCCGGGCAGCACGCTCTGGTACGACCTCGAGGGCTTCAACGACGGCCTCACCGACTGCCGCGAGTCCGCACTCGCGTTCCTGTCGACCTGGACCGACCGCCTGCACGCCCTCGGCTACAAGTCCGGTGTCTACTCCAGCGCCGGCTCGGGCATCGAGATGCTCGACGACGCGCGCGTCGAGCGGCCCGGCCAGTTCAGCCTGCCGGACGCGATCTGGATCGCCCGCTGGGACCTCCAGGCCAACACCTCCACCTCGTACATCCGCGACGACGGCTGGCTGCCGGGCGGCCGGATGAAGCAGTACCAGGGCGGCCACGACGAGACCTGGGGCGGCGTCCGCATCAACATCGACCGCAACTACCTCGACCTCGGCCTCGGTTCGTACGCCACCCGCGAGACCCACTGCGGGGGCACCCGCATCAGCTACTGGCGCTACCCGGCGGTCAACCCGGGCGACGCGAGCAAGGTCGTCCCGGCCCTCCAGTGCCTGCTGAAGGAGAAGGGCGTGTACGACGGCCCGGTCACCGGCACGTACGACGAGGGGACCGTCGCCGCCGCCCAGGCCTGGATGAGCTCGCGGGCGCTCGGCGCGCAGCCGAAGTTCGCCCCGCGGCACTGGGTCTCCCTGCTGAGCGAGGGGGCCAAGCCGGTCCTGAAGATCGGTTCCGCGGGCACCGACGTACGCCGTCTCCAGCGCGCCCTCTCCGCCGCCGACAACTCGGCGAAGGTCACCGCGACGGGTGTCTACGACCTCGCGACCGACGCCGCGCTCCGCGCCTGGCAGGAGCGGGTCGGCCTGCCGGTCACCGGGGTGATGGCCCCGAACGCCTGGCGCAAGCTCTGGAAGGGCGTGCGGCACTAGCCCCGGGACGACACCGATTCGTCTGCGGTCTGGCCTGGTTTCCCACGCTCAGCGGCTCTGACGAATCGGTGCTCAGACGGACGCGGCGACGAGCGAGGTGAAGAAGCCGAGCCCGTCGGTACCCGCCCCGGTCAGCGCCTCGACCGCGTGCTCGGGGTGCGGCATCAGCCCGACGACGTTGCCGCGCTCGTTGGTGATGCCGGCGATGTCGTGCAGCGAGCCGTTGGGGTTGCCGTCGAGGTACCTGGCGACGACCCGGCCCTCACCCTCGAGCCGGTCGAGGGTGTCGGCGTCGGCGACGTACCCGCCCTCGCCGTTCTTGAGCACGATGGTGATCTCCGCGCCCTCGTCGTAGCCCGACGTCCATGCGGTGCGGGTGTTCTCGATCCGCAGCTTCTGGTCCTTGCAGACGAACTTGCGGTGGTCGTTGCGGATCAGCGCACCCGGCAGCAGGTGCGACTCGCACAGGATCTGGAAGCCGTTGCAGATGCCGAGCACCGGCAATCCCTGCTCGGCCGCCGCGACGACCTCGGTCATCACCGGCGCGAACCGCGAGATCGCCCCACACCGCAGGTAGTCGCCGTAGGAGAACCCGCCCGGCAGGATGACCGCGTCCACGCCCTGGAGGTCGTGGTCGCCGTGCCAGAGGGAGACGGCCTCGTGGCCGCCGATGCCGACGGCGCGACGGGCGTCGTCGTCGTCGAGCGAGCCCGGGAAGGTGACGACCCCGATCCTCACTGGTCACTCGCTTGGGCGTGCACCTCGTAGTCCTCGATCACCGGGTTCGACAGCAGCGTCTCGGCCATCTTGCGGACCTCGGCGAGCGTCTCGTCGGAGGGCTCTCCCTCGACCTCGACCTCGAACCGCTTGCCCTGTCGGACGTCCACGACACCGGCGAACCCGAGGCGGGGCAGCGCCCCGAGGACCGCCTTGCCCTGCGGGTCGAGGATCTCCTGCTTGGGCATCACGTCGACGACATAGCGGGCCACGGGCCCGAGTCTAGGAGTCCTCAGTCGCTGTCGCGCGGGCGCATCACCACGATGAGCAGGGCCACACCCAGCCCGGCGACCAGCGGGCCGATGACGGCCCAGGTCTCGACGCCCGTCATCGCGCTGCCCTCGAGGTACCCGAGGCCCTGGAACGTCCAGATCGTGCCGACCAGGATCATCCCCAGGGCGAGCAGAGCGAGCATCGTCTTCTTCACGTCGGCTCCCCCAGGACGGTGCCGACCCGCTCGAGGTCGGCCTTGATGGTGGCCGGGGCGAACCGCGCCGCGACGGCGGCCGCCACGGCGAACGGCCCGCGGCCGATCACCCGGCCCTCGGCCGTCAGGCGGGTGCCCTCGCCGACCTTGAGGAACTTCAGGGTCAGCAGGCCGTCGACGCCGTGCCAGGTGCCGATCTCCGACAGCGTCCGGTAGGGGATGAGCTCGGTGAGCTGCATGTGCGGCTTGATGCCGACCTTGGTGACGTCCCGCCAGTGCATGCCCGCGTGCGGCTCGCCGGGGTCGATGTCGGTCACGGACCGCAGGCTGGACTGCCACTCCGGACGGTTGCGCGGGTCGGCGAGGTAGCGGAACAGCACCGCCGGTGGCTGCGGCAGGTCGAGCGTGATGGTGAAGGAACCCATGTCGTAGCCGCCCCTGGTCACGTTCCGCTGGTCACCAGGACTGGCCGGTGAGGCGCTCGTACGCCTCGAGGTACCGGGTCCGCGTGCGCTCCACGATCTCCTCGGGCAACGGCGGCGGCGGCTCTCCCGACGCGCGGTCCCAGCCCGACTCGGGCGAGAGCAGCCAGTTGCGCACGAACTGCTTGTCGTACGACGCCTGCGTGCGGCCGGGCTGCCAGTCCGCGGCGGACCAGAAGCGGGAGGAGTCCGGCGTGAGCACCTCGTCGCCGAGCACGGTCGTGTAGTCGGCGCGACGGCCGAACTCGAACTTCGTGTCGGCCAGGATGATGCCCTGCTCGCGGGCGATCTCCTCGGCCTTGCCGTAGATCGCGAGGGTGAGCATCCGCAGCTCCGCGGCCGCGTCGTCCCCGACCTTCTCGGCCACGGACTCGAAGTCGACGTTCACGTCGTGGTCGCCGAGGGCGGCCTTGGTCGCCGGGGTGAAGATCGGCTCGGACAGGCGGCTGCCGTCCTGCAGCCCGGCCGGGAGCGCGATGCCGCACACCTCGCCGTACTTCTGGTAGTCACCGAGGACCGAGCCGGTCAGGTAACCACGGGCGACGCACTCGACGGGATACATGTCCAGCCGCTCGCACACCACCGCCCGGCCGCGGACGACGTCCGGCACGTCGGTGGAGACGATGTGGTTCTGCACCAGGCCGCTGAGCTGGTCGAACCACCACAGCGACATCCGGGTGAGGATCTCGCCCTTGTCCGGGATGGCCGTCTCGAGGACGAAGTCGAAGGCCGAGATGCGGTCGCTCGCGACCATCAACAGGTTGCCGTCGGGCAGCTCGTACAGGTCGCGCACCTTGCCGCTGTGCAGCGGGCGCGCGCCGTCGATCGCCGGAGCCTCGGGGATGTTCAGGTTGCCGCTCGCCACGCACCGAGCCTATCCGGGGCCGCCGGGGTCACCCGATGATCTCGAAGGAAACGGCCCCCGTCGGCGCGGCGTCGCGCACGGCGACGTTGCTCACCCGCGAAGCCGGCGGACCCGTCCGCATCCAGGCGACCATGTCGTCGACCGCGTCGTGCTCGCCCTCAATGTGGGCCACGACGCTGCCGTCCGGTTCGTTGTGCACCCACCCGCCCACGCCGAGCTCCTGGGCCGCGTGCTGCGCCTCCCACCGGAACGCGACCCCTTGGACGCGGCCGCTCACCCTGACCTGGACGGCCGCCCTGGCTCCCGACTCCGTCATGTCGCCATCATCGCCCGTTGGTCGAGGAGGGACGAAGTCCCGTCGCGAAACTCCTGACTCGACCAACGCGGGGTCAGAGGATGCCGCCGGGCGCGTACGTCGCGGCGTCGGGGTCGGCGGCCACGACCTCCTCCACGCGGCGGACGACGGCCCGGGTCTGGGCGACGGCCGCGCCCGTGAACTCGATCGGCTGGGCCATCAGCGCGTCGATGTCGGCGCGGGTGAGCCCCAGGCGCTGGTCGGCCGCGAGACGGTCGACGACGTCGTTCTCGGCCGCGCCCTTGCGGAGGTCGAGGGCGGCGCCGACGGCGGCCTCCTTGATGGCCTCGTGGGCGGCCTCGCGGCCGACGCCGCGGCGGACCGCGGCCATCAGCACCTTGGTGGTGGCCAGGAACGGCAGGTACCGGTCGAGCTCGCGCTGGATCACGGCCGGGAAGGCACCGAACTCGTCGAGCACGGTGATGAAGGTCCGGAAGAGCCCGTCGGCGGCGAAGAACGCGTCGGGCAGCGCGACCCGTCGTACGACCGAGCAGGAGACGTCGCCCTCGTTCCACTGGTCCCCGGCGAGCTCTCCGACCATCGAGAGGTAGCCGCGCAGCACGACCGCCAGGCCGTTGACGCGCTCGCAGGAGCGGGTGTTCATCTTGTGCGGCATCGCGCTCGAGCCGACCTGGCCCTCGGCGAAGCCCTCGGTCACCAGCTCGTGACCCGCCATCAGCCGGATGGTGGTGGCGAGGTTGGACGGGCCGGCGGCCAGCTGCACGAGCGCGGAGAGCACGTCGAAGTCCAGGGACCGCGGGTACACCTGGCCGACGCTCGTCAGGACCCGCTCGAACCCGAGGTGGTGGGCCACCCGCTGCTCGAGGTCGGCCAGCTTGTTCGCGTCGCCACCGAGCAGGTCGAGCATGTCCTGGGACGTCCCCATCGGACCCTTGATGCCCCGGAGCGGGTACCTCACCAGCAGGTCGTCGACGCGATCGAGCGAGATCAGCATCTCGTCGGCGACGGTCGCGAACCGCTTGCCGAGCGTGGTCGCCTGGGCCGCCACGTTGTGCGAGCGGCCGGCCATGACCGTCGTCTCGTGCTCGGTCGCGAGCCGGGCCAGCCGGGCGAGGGTGGCGACGGCTCGGCCGCGCACCAGCTGGAGGGAGGCGCGGACCTGGAGCTGCTCGACGTTCTCGGTGAGGTCGCGGCTCGTCATGCCCTTGTGGATGTGCTCGTGCCCGGCCAGCGCCGCGAACTCCTCGATCCGGGCCTTCACGTCGTGACGGGTGACGCGCTCCCGCGCTGCTATCGAGTCGAGGTCGACCTTGTCGACCACGTCGCGATAGGCCTCCACGACTCCCTCGGGCACGTCGACGCCGAGGTCGCGCTGCGCCTCGAGCACGGCGACCCAGAGGCGTCGTTCGAGGACGATCTTGTGCTCGGGCGACCAGATCGCGGCCAGGTCGTCACCGGCGTACCGGGTGGCCAGCACGTTGGGGACGGTCACGGTCGAAAGTCTCCCACGGCCCGGTCACGGGGTCTCGCGACGGGACTTCGTCCCTCCTCGGCCGGCGGGCTCGGCCGCGATGTCGTGGCGCCACTGAGCCCCCGGGAAGGAGATGGAGGAGACGCCCTCGTACGCCTTGGCGCGGGCGTCGGCCACGTCGCTGCCGACGGCGGTCACGGCGAGGACCCGGCCACCGGCGGTGACGAGGCGGCCGGAGTCGTCGAGGCCGGTGCCGGAGTGGAGGACGTGCACGTCCGACTCCTTGTCGAGGGTCTCGGTGCCGACGATGACGTCGCCCTTCGAGGCCGACTCGGGATAGCCGGCCGAGGCCATCACCACGGCCACCGCGGCACCGGGCTTCCACACGGGCGGCGGCACGGAGGCCAGCGTGCCGGTCGCGGCCCCCACGAGCAGCGGCGACAGCGGCGAGTCGAGCAGGGCCAGCAGCGGTTGCGTCTCGGGGTCCCCGAAGCGCGCGTTGAACTCCACGACCCGCAGGCCGCGCGACGTGAGCGCGAGCCCGGCGTACAGCAGGCCCTGGAACGGAGTCCCGCGCCGCGCCATCTCGTCGACCGTCGGCTGGATGACGTCCCGCTCGATCTCGGCCACGAGGTCCTCGGTGGCCCACGGCAACGGCGTGTAGGCGCCCATGCCACCGGTGTTGGGTCCTTCGTCGCCGTCGAAGATCCGCTTGAAGTCCTGGGCCGGCAGCATCGGCACGACCGTCGCGCCGTCGCTCAGCGCGAACAACGAGACCTCCGGACCGTCGAGGTACTCCTCCACGACCACGTCCCCACACGTGGCCGCGTGCTCGAGCGCCGCGGCGCGGTCGGAGGTGACGATGACGCCCTTGCCGGCCGCGAGGCCGTCGTCCTTGACGACGTACGGCGGGCCGAACGCATCGAGGGCCGCCGCGACCTCGTCGGCCGAGCGGCACAGCCGAGCCGCGGCGGTCGGCACGCCGGCGGCCGTCATCACGTCCTTGGCGAAGGCCTTCGAGCCTTCCAGCCGGGCGGCCGCGCGCGACGGCCCGAAGCAGAGGATGCCCGCTGCGGTCACGGCGTCGGCGACGCCGGCCACCAGGGGCGCCTCGGGGCCGACGACGACGAGGTCGGCGCCGATCTCGACGGCCAGCGCCGCGACCGCCGCGCCGGACATGAGGTCGACCTGGTGCAGGGTCGCGACGGCGGCGATGCCCGGGTTGCCCGGGGCGGCGTGCACCTCGTCCACCCCCGGGTCCCGCGCCAGCGCGAGGGCCAGGGCGTGCTCACGCCCACCGGTACCGATCACGAGCGCCTTCACGACGCGGGAGTCTAGGGGTGGGGCTGCGAGCGGCGTTCGATGGAGACGCGGTAGGCCAACGGTCGGTACCTCAGCACGGGGTCGTCGCTGAGCTCGATCCCGTCGACCACTCGCGTCGGGTCGAAGACCACCACGTCACCATCGGCCTCGTGGTCGTCCTCCGGCGTGGTGATGTCGAGCCACCCGGCCACGAGCTCGCGGCTGCCCTTCCAGACCGACATCGGGTTGTGCGGGTCGTCCTTGGGCCCGGCGACGGTGACCACGAGGTCGTACCGCACCGGCCCCTGCGCCAGCCGAGCGCGGATCTCGTCGCGCAGCCGGTCCCGGCCGGTGAACCGCTCCGCGGGTCGGTCCCGGGGCGTCGCCTGCGGCACGAGGCGGTAGCGCACCCAGGTGCCGTGACCCGACAGGGTCAGCCACCGGAAGGCGTGGATCGGGAAGTAGGTCGCCTCCGCGTAGCTCTTCGGCGGAGCCAGCGCCTTCGCCCGCGCGTTGGCCGCCAGCGCCACGGCCGAACGCGGCCGGGTGGCCAGGAACTTCACCAGCGCCGTGCGGTCGCGGGCGACCTCGCTCAGGCGGACGAAGTCCTCGGGGGTGCGGACCGGGAACCGCGGCACGGTCTGGCCCAGGATGTCGGTGGACTTGCCTTCGGGCAGCACGAACGAGACCGCCATGCCCCGCACGTACGGCGCGTCGTCGTTGGCGTCGGGTCGCCCGCTGCCGTGCGACCAGCGGACGAGGATGGGCACGGTCCCGCCCTGGAGGTGGGCCGCCCGGCAGATGGATGCGGCCTCGGGGCTCGCGTTGAAGGTGCCGGAGCAGAACAACCCCTTGGCGTGCAGCACGCGATGGCCCGGGGGCGCCTTCATCACCGCCGCGAGACGGTCGACGGCCTCCTCTGGATCCAGCATGGTCCGACGGTAGGGCTAGGAGCGCTGCCGCACCACCCGAACGAGTCGCAACAGGATCCCGACCAGGAACACGGCGAGACCCGCCAGCACCGCCTCCCAGGGAAGCGTCGCGACGAGCACCAAGCAGCCCGCGCACCCGAGCACCTGGAGCCACCGCGGGAACCTGCGCTGCTCGGGAGCCTGCGCCCGCGCGGCCGCGTTGGCGACGAAGTAGTAGAGGAGCACGCCGAACGACGAGAAGCCGATCACCCCGCGCAGGTCCACGACGAGCACCAGCACGACCACCACGGCGGCGATGGTCAGCTCGGCGCGGTGCGGCACCTGGTACCTCGGGTGCACCGCGTCCAGCCAGCGCGGCAGGTCGCCCTCGCGGGCCATGGCGAGGGAGGTACGGCCGAGACCCGCGACCAGGGCGAGCAGTGCGCCGGCGGCCGCCAGTGCCGCTCCGACCCGGACGACGGGCTCGGCCCAGTCCCAGGGACCGGCGGCCACGGCGTCGGCGAGCGGCTGGGTGGATGCGGCCAGGGCCTCCGGTCCGAGCGCCGTCAGCAGGGCGGCCCCCACGACCGCGTACACGACCACCGCGCCGGCCAGGGCAGCCACGATCGCGCGCGGGATCACGCGCTCGGGCTCGCGGACCTCCTCGCCGAGCGTGGCGATCCGGGCGTACCCGGCGAAGGCGAAGAACAGCAGCCCGGCCGACTGGAGCACGCCGTACGCGCCGTGCGGCACGTCCCAGTCAACCGAGCCCGGCGTCTCGCCGGCGCTGAGGGAGGCCGCGACCGCCACCGCCAGCGAGGTCAGGACCAGGGCCACGATGATCCTGGTCAGCCCCGCCGTGCGGGTGACGCCGGCGCAGTTCACCAGCGCGAGGACCACCACCACCGCGGCCGCGACCGGGCGCTGCCACGCGTCGGGGACGGCGTACGCCGCGAAGGTCATCGCCATCGCGGCGCAGCTCGCCGTCTTGCCGACCACGAACCCCCAGCCGGCCAGGAAGCCCCACCAGTCGCCGAGCACCTCGCGCCCGTAGAGGTACGTGCCGCCTGCGCGGGGGTACGCCGCCGCGAGCTGCGCGGACGAGGTCGCGTTGCAGTAGGCGACGACCGCGGCCAGGGCGAGGCCGACGAGCAGCCAGCTCCCTGCGGCCCGCGCGGCCGGCGCGAACACGGCGAACACACCCGCGCCGATCATCGACCCGAGCCCGATCACGACGGCGTCGCCGAGGCCGAGCCTCCTGGCAAGCTCCCCACCGTTGGTTGAGGAGCGCGCGCTAGCGCGCGTCACGAAAGCCCCCAGGGGCCCTGCGTCCGTCCCCATGGTTTCGTGACGGGACTTCGTCCCTCCTCAACCAACGGATGGCGGCACTTCCAGCGTCTGCTCGCGACCGGGGCCGACGCCGACGCCCCAGATCCGGGTGCCGGACATCTGCTCGAGCGTCCGCACGTACGCCTGGGCGTTCGCGGGCAGGTCGGCGAACTCGCGGCAGCCGGAGATGTCCTCCCACCAGCCGGGGAGGGTCTCGTAGATCGGGGTGGCCCGGGCGAACTCCGACTGGGTCATCGGCATCTCGTCGTGACGGACGCCGTCGACGTCGTACGCCACGCAGACCGGCACCCGCTCCCACGACGACAGCACGTCGAGCTTGGTGAGGAACAGGTCGGTGAGGCCGTTGACGCGCGAGGAGTAGCGGGCGACGACCGCGTCGTACCAGCCGCAGCGCCGGTTCCGCCCCGTGGAGACCCCGACCTCGCCGCCGACCTTCCAGAGCTTCTCGCCGTCGGCGTCGAACAGCTCGGTCGGGAACGGGCCCGAGCCCACCCGGGTCGTGTACGCCTTGATGACACCGATCACCCGGTCGATGCGGGTGGGGCCGATGCCGGCGCCCGTGCACACCCCACCGGCGACCGGGTTCGACGAGGTGACGAACGGGTACGTGCCGTGGTCGACGTCGAGCATCGTCGCCTGCGCGCCCTCGAACAGCACGGTCTTGCCGTCGTCGAGGGCGCGGTTGAGCAGCAGCGACGTGTCGGCGACCATCGGCCGCAACCGCTCGACGTACGAGAGGAGCTCCTCGACCACGGCGTCGATCGACAGCGCGCGGCGGTTGTACACCTTGGCGAGCAGCTGGTTCTTGACCTCCAGCGACGCCTCGACCTTCTGCCTGAGCAGCTCCTCGTCGAACAGGTCGGCCACGCGGATGCCGATGCGGTTGATCTTGTCGGCGTACGTCGGCCCGATGCCGCGGCCGGTCGTGCCGAGCTTGGCGTTGCCCAGGAAGCGCTCGGTGACCTTGTCGATGGTGGCGTGGTAGGACGCCAGCACGTGCGCGTTGGCGCTGACGACCAGCGGCGCCAGGTCGACCCCGCGGGCGACGAGCGAGTCGAGCTCGCGGAACAACGCCTCGGGCGAGACCACGACACCGTTGGCGATCACGCAGGTGGCGCCGGGCGTGAGGATGCCGCTGGGCAGGAGGTGCGTCGCGAACTTCTCGCCGTTGACCACGATCGTGTGGCCGGCGTTGTGGCCGCCGCTGGTGCGCACCACGAAGTCGATGGTCTCGTTGGTCGCGAGCAGGTCGGTGGCCTTGCCCTTGCCCTCGTCGCCCCACTGGGCACCGAGGACGACGATCGCCGGCATGTCGTCTCCTGCTGTGTCGCGGTTGAAGGCGGGCCCGAGGCTACTGCAACCTCGCGCCGGGGCAGGGGCTAGTGTCCGCCGCAATGGACCCGTTGCTCGTCATCACCAACAAGGACGCCGGTACGGCGGACCAGGAGACCCTCGAGGTCGCGCTGGAGATCCTGCGAGCCCGGACGTCGGTCGAGGTCGCCGCGACATCCGACCCCGGCGAGCTCGACGGGGTGCTGCAGCGGGCCGGTTCGCGACGGATCGTCGTCGCGGGCGGTGACGGCAGCCTGCACGCCGTGATGTCGGTGCTGCACCGTCGCAACCAGCTCGGCAGCGCGGTCGTGGCGCTGCTGCCGCTGGGGACGGGCAACGACTTCGCCCGCGGCGTGGGCATCCCGCTCGAGATCGAGGACGCCGCCCGGCTGGTCGTCGACGGTGAGGTACGGGAGACCGACCTGATCGTCGACGAGGTCGGCGAGATCGTGGTCAACAACGTCCACGTCGGCGCGGGCGCCGAGGCCAGCCGCAAGGGCAGCACCTGGAAGGCCCGGCTCGGCTCGATCGGCATCGGCAAGCTGAACCTCGGCAAGCTGGGCTATCCGATCGGCGCGGTGCAGTCCGCGTTCAACCACGCCGAGCTGCACCTGCGCGTGGAGGTCGACGGCAAGGTCGTCAACGACCTCGACCGGCCCGTCCTGATGGTCGCGATCGGCAACGGCGCCAACATCGGCGGCGGCACCGAGGTGACCCCGCACGCCGACCCCGAGAGCGGCACGGTGGACGTGATGGTCTCGCGCGCGGTCTCCCCGCTCGCCAAGCTCTCGTACACGATGAAGATGGCCCGCCAGGGGTCCCACCTCGAGCACCCCGACGTCGACTACCACCGCGGGCACACCGTGTCGGTGTCCGGGGAGGCGTTCTACTGCTCGGCCGACGGCGAGATCTACGGGCCCGAGCGGCAACGTTCGTGGCACGTGCAGCCGGGGGCGTACCGCTTCGTGCTGCCCCCCGTTGGACAGCAGTCCGACTAGAGCCAGCCGCGGCGCGCGGCCTCCACGCCGGCCTGGAACCTGGTGTCGGCGCCGAGCTCGATCATCAGGTCGGCCACCCGGCGCCGCACGGTGCGCAGGCTGAGGCCGAGGGTGCGGGCGATCTGCTCGTCCTTGGCCCCCGCGGAGAGCTGGCGCAGCAGGCTGCCGCGGACGTCGACGCGAGGGAGACGGGTGTCGAGCTCGGGCAGCGCGATGGCCTGCTCCCAGGAGCGCTCGAACAGCAGGGTGAGGGCGCCGACGATGGCCGACTGCCGCACGAGCACGCGGGGCTCGTCTGCGTACCCGAGCGGTTCCGGGAGGATCGCGTGGGTCCCCCGGATCACCAGCATCCGGGTCGGCATCTCGTCGATGACTCGCACCTGCTCGCCCTGGCGGGCTCGCGCCTGCAGCACCTCGGGCGCCTCGTGCAGGGCCCGCAGCGGGTAGATCGCCCGGGACAGCCGTCCGGACGCCACCGCCCGACCGACCACCACGGAGATGGCCGCCTCGCGCGGCAACAGCCAGGCGTCGGGTCGCCACCAGAGCAGGTCGCCCTGGCTGCTCTCGATCAGGTCGGTGAGCAGCCGGAGGGCGTTGCCGCCGGCGCTCAGCTCGCCGTCGAGGCCGCCGAGCTCCTCCATCTGGCCCGGGCCCGGCCGGGTCGCCGAGGCGACCAGGTAGGGGATCGCAGGCGACAGGTCGTGCAGCCGCTCGCGCGCGCGGGCCGCGGTCAGGGCCTGCTCCTCGATCAGCCGGGCGACCAGCGCCGGCAGCGTCAGCACGACCAGGCGGGTCCCCTCCAGGCTCACCAGGCCCCGCTCGACCAGCGGGGCCAGCCGCTCGCCCAGGGCCTCCTCGGTCGTGCCGAGCACGGTCGCCACGTCGGCGGCCGGACCACCCGACAGCGGGAGCAGCTGCTGGTACTGGCGCTCCTCCTCGAGGGTCAGCCCCAGGACCGTGAGCACGGAACCCGCGCTGCGCCGTACGCCGCGTCGGTCGGCCCGGGACATGGTGGGCATGTTAGTGCCACAGGCATCCGTTAGCCAGGTGGCACGGACCGGACAGTGTGACGATGGGGGTGACGTCCCGGCGTCTGGCCCTCTCGGGGGCTCGGCACCGGCAGCCCACTCACTGCGGGGTTGAGGCGGGGGCGTCGACGAGCGCCGGAGTGGTCTCAGGGGACAACTCCGGCGCTCGTCCACCCCTCTGACTCGCTCCGCTCGCGTCGCCCTGCGGGTGCCCGCCGCTGCTCCGGTAGCGTCTCGCGGCATGTCCGCCTCTCCGACCGACTGGGTCACCCGCGCCGCCGACGACGCCATCAGGCACGCCGGCGAGGGCAGGCAGGTGACCGTCTCCTCGGGCGTCTCGCCATCGGGCCGGGTCCACCTGGGGAACATGCGTGAGTTCCTCACCGTGCACTTCGTCGCCGACGAGCTGCGCCGCCGCGGGGTGCCCGTGCGGCACCTGCACGTCTGGGACGACTACGACCGCTTCCGCAAGGTGCCCGTGGGCGTCGACCCCTCGTACGCCGAGCACATCGGTCGCCCGTTGAGCGCCGTCCCCGACCCCTGGGACTGCCACGCCTCGTGGGCGGAGCACTTCAAGGAGCCGCTCCTCGACGCCCTCCACGCGATGGGCATCGAGATGGAGGAGATCTCCCAGACCGAGCGCTACACCTCGGGTCTCTACCGCGAGCAGGTGCTGCTCGCCGTCGCGCACCGCCACGACATCGAGGCGGTGCTCGCGCGCTACCGCACGAAGAAGGCCGCCGCCCCCGAGACGCTCTCCGAGCAGGAGGCGGCAGCCCTCGCCGACAGCCCTGCAGACGACGAGGACCCCGAGGGCACCACCGAGCTGGAGCGGTTCCCGTTCAAGCCCTACTGCCGCACGTGCGGCCGCGACACCACCACGGTCACGTCCTACGACGACGAGAGCACGGACCTCGCGTACACGTGTGGCTACGGGCACGCCCACACCACCAACCTCGCCACGCAGAACGAGGGGAAGCTGGCCTGGAAGGTCGACTGGCCGATGCGCTGGGCCTTCGAGCACGTCGACTTCGAGCCGGCCGGCATGGACCACGCGACGCCAGGTTCCTCGTTCACCGTCGGTCACGAGCTCGTCGAGAAGGTCTTCGGGATGCCGCGGCCCGCCTGGTTCGGCTACGGCTTCGTGGGCTTCGCCGGCGTGCAGAAGATGTCGTCGTCCGCGGGCGGTGCGCCCACCGCCGAGGACGCCCTCCGCGTGCTGGAGGCGCCGATCCTGCGCTGGCTCTACGTCCGCCGCAACCCCAAGCAGACCTTCGACATCGACTTCGGCCCCGAGGTCGTCCGCCTGTACGACGAGTGGGACTCGCTGGCCCGCAAGGCTTCGGACCCCGACAAGCGCGACCTCCAGGTGCTCGCCTGGGAGCGCGCGTCGGCGACGGCCGCCGGGCCGCTGCCGGCCCCGAGGGTCGTCGTACCGTTCCGCCTGATCTCCTCGGTCGCCGACGTCACGGCCGGCAAGGCCACGGAGATCAGCAGGATCGTCGGCCATCCCGTCGAGGACCTCCAGCCGCGCCTCGACAAGGCGATGGCGTGGACCAGCGAGTACGTCGACCCCGCCGACCGCACGACCGTTCGCGAGTCCCCCGACGAGGCCACGCTCGCGTCGCTGGACGACCGGCAGCGCACCTGGCTGCGGCTGCTGCTCGACGGGCTCGACGAGCAACTGCAGCTCGACGCCGTCACGTCGCTCGTCTACGGCGTCCCCAAGCTGGCGCGCGGGATGGCCCTCGACGACAAGCCGACCGACGCGGTCAAGGCCGACCAGAAGGAGTTCTTCGGGCTGCTCTACCGCCTGCTGGTCGACGCCGAGCGCGGGCCGCGGCTGCCCACCCTGGTGATGGCACTGGGTACGGAGCGGGTGCGGTCGCTGCTCGGCGGCTGAGCCTAGAGCAGCTCGTCGGCCGCCGCCGGGCTCGAGTCGCGGAGGAAGCCGGAGCACCGCTCCCACTCGTCGTCCTCGCCGATGGCACGGGCCGACAGCGCCAGGAGGGCCAGGCAGCGCAGGAAGCCGCGGTTGGGCTCGTGCTCCCACGGCACCGGGCCATGCCCCTTCCATCCGTTGCGGCGCAGCATGTCGAGGCTGCGGTGGTAGCCGACCCGGGCGTACGCGTAGACCGTGAGGTCGTCGGCGTCCGCGTCGCGTGCCTCCTGGGCGATGGCCGCCCACGCGACCGGGGACGCCGGGTGCCGGCGTACGACGTCGCCTGGTGCGGAGCCCCCGGCGAGCTCGGCGTCGGCGGGGTCGGCGGGCAGGAGGGTGGGCGGGGGGCCGGCCAT
>JAICRP010000101.1 GCA_025966445.1 Nocardioides sp. | reverse complement strand
GTGCAGCACGATGTCGGCGCCGAGCTCGAGCGGCCTCTGGACGAGGGGAGTCGCGAAGGTGTTGTCGACGACGACCCGGGCGCCGGCGTCGTGGCCGGCCCGCACGAGGGTCTCGATGTCGGCGACCTCGAGGGCGGGGTTGGTCGGCGACTCGATCCAGAGGATGGCCGCGTCGTCCAGGGCGCCGATGACCGCGGCGGTGTCGGCGATGTCGACGAGCAGGGCCGTGACGCGGCCGCGAGCCTCGAGGTCGCCGAGCTGGCCGATGCTGCCGAGGTACGCGTGCCGCGGTGCGACCACCAGTGCGTCCTGGCCGACCAGGTCCAGCACCGTGGAGACGGCTGCGAGTCCCGAGGAGAAGGCCAGCGCGCGACCACCCTCCAGGGCGCCGAGCGCCTCCTCGAACGCCGACCACGTCGGGTTCGCGTACCGCCCGTACTCGAGGTCGCCGCCCGCGACGTACGTCGACGCCATCGTGATCGGCGCGTTCAGCGGCTGGTCCACGTCGCGCGGGGGACGGCCGGCGTGCACGACGACGGTCGCGGGGGACAGCGCAGGAGTGTCACCGGTCATGGCCCCAACCTAGGAGGCTAGGTTGACTGGCGATGAGCCAGCCCAAGAAGCGCGTGGCCGTGGTGTTCGGCGGCCGGTCCAGCGAGCACGCCATCTCGTGCGTGACCGCGGGGAGCGTGCTGAAGGCCATCGACCGGACGGCGTACGACGTGGTGCCGATCGGCATCGCCACCGACGGCCGCTGGGTGCTGGAGTCGGGCGACCCCGAGACGTTGCAGATCACCGGTCCCGACAAGCTCCCCGAGGTCGACGGAGGTCGGGCCGCGGTGACCCTGGCGCGCGACGCCCACGCCACCGACCTGGTCGTGCACGAGCCGTCGCAGCCGCCGCAGACGCTCGGTGAGGTCGACGTGGTCTTCCCCGTGCTGCACGGCCCGTGGGGCGAGGACGGCACCATCCAGGGGATGCTCGAGATGGCCGGGGTCCGCTACGTCGGCGCGGGCGTGCTGGCCAGTGCCGTCAGCATGGACAAGGCGTACATGAAGGTCGTGCTCGCCGCGGCCGGTCTTCCCGTGATGAGGTCGATCACGGTCACGGCGCGCGAGTGGTACCGCGACCCGGACGGCATCACCCATCGCATCGGCGAGCTCGGCTACCCGGTGTTCGTCAAGCCCGCCCGCGGCGGCTCCTCGATCGGCATCTCCAAGGCCCACCACGCGGGCGAGCTCGCGGACGCGGTCGAGGAGGCACACCGCCACGACCCGAAGGCGCTGATCGAGGTCGCGGCCGAGGGCGCTCGCGAGATCGAGTGCGGCGTGCTCCAGGCGCTGGACGGCACCCCCGAGACCAGCCTGCCCGCCGAGATCCGGATCACCGGCGACCACGAGTTCTACGACTTCGCGGCCAAGTACCTCCCCGAGGAGCACACCGAGCTCGACGTCCCCGCGAACCTGCCGGACGACGTCGCCACGTCGCTCCGCGACCTGGCGGCGCGCGCCTTCGAGGCGGTCGGCTGCGAGGGCCTGGCCCGCGTGGACTTCTTCGTGTTCCCGGACGGGTCGCTGGTCGTCAACGAGATCAACACGATGCCGGGCTTCACCCCGCTGTCGATGTTCCCGAGGATGTGGGCTGCCACGGGCCTGGACTACCCGGCCCTGGTCGACCGGCTGATCACGCTGGCCCTCAACCGCTCGACGGGACTGCGCTGAGCCAGGGCTGGCCCTACTCGCAGTCGTCGACCAGCTCGAGGTTGTCCTTGACCGGCTGCGCCAGCTCGGCGATGACGGCGGCGCCACCCTCGGGGCGGTAGTCGTGCGGCATCTCGATCGACACGATCGGCCGGTAGCCGACGGCCGTGAACGTGACGTCGGCCTCCTGGTCCGCGATCACGTCCTCGGGCACGAACCACCCGACGTCGTTGGCCACCTCGCAGTGCGCGAGCTCGTCGAACTCCGCGGGTACGTCGACGCCGCACCGCACGATGATCGCTGGGTCGCCCCAGGCGGCACCGAGGGAGTTCGCCGGGTTGACCTTGCGGCGCTCCTCGCCGGCCAGGCGCCGGGGCACGTCGTCGATGAACGCGTTGCAGACCGCGAGGTCCTCGGCGGACACCGGCGGCTGCTCGAGCGTGATCGGCTCGTCCGCGCAGCCCGAGAGGGTCACGGCCAGCAGCAGCGCCGTCGTACCGACGCAGACGCCCCGGACCGCGGCGGGTCCGAGGCGTCGTGTGCTGCTGCGGGACGCGCTCAGATGTGGACCACCGGGCAGGTGAGCGTGCGGGTGATGCCGTCGAGGTTCTGCACCTTCGAGACCACCAGCTTGCCCAGCTCGTCGACGTTGCGGGCCTCGGCCCGGACGATCACGTCGTAGGGACCGGTGACGTCCTCGGCGAGGGTGACGCCCTTCACCTGGGCGATGGCGCGGGCCACGTCGGCGGCCTTGCCCACGTCGGTCTGGATCAGGATGTAGGCCTGGACGACCATCGATCACTCCTCGTGTCCGGGGGGCCCGGCGGGCGGGCTGCTTGCCGCCGCCCAACCTACAGGCGACCGCGACTGGTGAGATAGGCACATGACGATCCCGACCGTTCCCGCAGGGACGAGCCTGGCCGACGTGGGGGAGTTCGGGCTGATCGACGCGCTCGTCGCGCTGTTTCCCCAGGGCGAGCACGTGCTGGTCGGACCCGGCGACGACGCCGCGGTGCTGCGGGTCCGGGCCGGCCACGTGGTGGTCTCCACCGACCTGCTCGTCGAGGGTCAGCACTTCAGGCGGGACTGGGCGAGCGCCGAGGACGTCGGGCACCGCGCGGCCGCGCAGAACCTCTCCGACATCAACGCCATGGGCGGCACCGCCCACTCCCTCACCATCGGCCTCGGTGCCCCGGGCGACCTGCCCGCCCAGTGGGCCCTCGAGTTCGCCCGCGGCTTCGCCGACGAGTGCGCCCTGGTCGGCGCCAGCGTGGTGGGCGGCGACCTCACGCGGGCGAACGAGGTCGTCATCGCGGTCACCGCGATCGGCGCCTGCACCCAGGCCCCGGTCCTGCGCTCGGGCGCCGAGCCGGGTCAGGTGCTCGCCATCGCCGGCCGCCAGGGTTGGTCGGCCGGCGGGCTCGCCGTGCTGGGCCGCGGCTTCCGGTCCCCGCGCGTCCTGGTGGAGGCGTACCGACGCCCCGAGCCTCCGTACGCCGCCGGGCCGGCCGCCGCAGCCGCCGGCGCGACCGCGATGATCGACGTCTCGGACGGCCTGGTCGCCGACGCCGGACACCTGGCGGCCGACTCGGGCGTGGCCATCGACCTGCGCAGCGACGCCTTCGAGGTGCCCGAGCCGCTGCACGCCGTGGCCGCGGCCACCGGCAGCGACCCGCTGGCGCTGATCCTCGGCGGCGGCGAGGACCACTCCCTGCTGGCCACCTTCGACCCCGGGAGCGTGCCCGCCGGCTGGACCGAGGTGGGCTCCGTGGGTGAGGGTGAGGGGGTCACCGTCGACGGGGCCGAGTACGACGGCCCCACCGGCTGGACGCACTACTGAGGATTTCGGTGCGCCCATCGCTGTCGGCTAGGCTTTCCCGGTTGCCCGGAGGACGCGAACGTCCGGGCCACCTCACTTTCCTCGACTGATCCAGGAGCATGACCGTGGCTGCCGTCTGCGACATCTGCGCCAAGAAGCCGGGCTTCGGCAACAACCGTCCGTGGTCCAAGAAGGCCACCCGTCGTCGGTTCGACCCCAACATCCAGCGGGTCCGCGCCACGGTCAACGGCACCCCGAAGCGCGTGAACGTGTGCACCTCCTGCCTCAAGGCCGGCAAGGTCACTCGCTGACCTGACGCACCTGCACTCGACCCAGACCCCGGGAACGACACCCGGGGTCTTGTCATGTCGGGACCTGCACGCGACGACTAACGTTCCCCAGATGGAGCAGGTGCCCCGCGGCAGCGGCACGATCGAGCTGGCGGTGTTGCTCCGCTTCGTCGACATCGCGGTCGACGCGCTCGCAGCGGCCCGCGAGGAGATCGACGCCCTCAACGTCTACCCGGTGCCCGACGGCGACACCGGCACGAACATGTACCTCACCGTGGCAGCGGCCCGCGACGCCTTCCGCGACGCCGCTCGGGACGGGAGCGGCCACGCCGACCTCGTGACCGGCCTCGCCGGCCTGCGACGGGGCGCTCTCCTCGGCGCCCGTGGCAACAGCGGCGTGATCCTCAGCCAGATGCTCGGCGCGGTGGCCACCACCATCGCCGGCGCGACCACCGAGGAGCGCAACGCCAGCATCATGGCCCGGGCGCTGCGCGAGGCCACCGAGGGCGCGTACGCCGCCGTGGGGACGCCCGTGGAGGGCACCATCCTCACCGTCATCCGGGCCGCTGCCGAGGCAGCCGAGGCCCGCGCGGAGCAGCCCGGTGCCCGTGCCCGCGACGTCTTCACCGACGCGGCAGCAGCGGCCCGCGAGGCACTGGCCCGGACGCCCGACCAGCTCGCGGTGCTGCGCGACGCCGGCGTCGTGGACGCCGGCGGCCGGGGCCTGAGCGTGATCCTCGACGCGGCGGAGACGGTGCTCACCGGCCGTCGGCCCACCCCCGTCACCGCGCCCATCGGCGCGCACCGGATCCCGATCCCGACCTCCGGGGGCGAGCACCCGGACCTGACGCCCGAGGGGCCGGCGTACGAGGTGATGTACCTGCTCGACGCCGACGACCATCACGTACGGAACCTCAAGCAGGTCCTCGCCGGTCTCGGCGACTCGCTGGTCGTGGTCGGCGGCGACGGGCTCTGGAACGTCCACGTCCACACCGACGAGGTCGGCGCCGCGGTCGAGGCCGGGATCTCCGCCGGGCGTCCGCACCGGATCCGGGTGACCCACTTCGCCGAGCAGGTCGAAGCGGCACGAGGTCGACGTACGCCGACCAGGAAGGGCCGCCAGGTCGTCGCCGTGGCGGCGGGTCCGGGCCTGGAGAAGCTGTTCGAGGAGGGCGGCGCCACCGTCGTGGTCGGGGGACCGGGCAACCGGCCCTCGACCGGGATGATCCTCGAGGCCATCCGCGCGTGCTCCGCCCAGGAGGTGATCGTGCTGCCCAACGACGCCGACTCGGTGCGGGCGGCCGAGGCGGCGGCGCGGACCGCAGAAGGGGACCCAGCGATGTACGGGGACGTGCGGGTCGCGGTCATCCCGACCGAGGCCCAGGTGCAGGGCTTGGCTGCGCTCGCGGTCCACGAGCCGGGCCGGACCTTCGACCAGGACGTCCTCGAGATGACCGCGACCGCCCGCCACGCGCGGCACGGCGCCGTGACCGTGGCCGCCCGGCAGGCCATGACGATGGCCGGTCCGTGCGAGCCCGGTGACATCCTCGGCGTGATCGCCGGCGACTTCGCGGTGGTGGGCTCGGACCTCGACACGGTGGCCGCCGACGTCCTCGAGCGGCTGCTGGCAGGCGGCGGTGAGCTGGTCACGATCGTGGGCGGCGAGGGGAGCGACGAGCTGGCCCGGCGGACCGCTGCCGGGGTCGAGGAGCGGCACCCGCATGTCGACGTGATGGTGTACGACGGTGGCCAGCAGCGCTATCCCCTCCTCATGTCCGTGGAGTAGACCGTGATCACCCTCGACTCGCCCGTCACCACCGTGCTGGGCGACAAGGCCACCAAGCGCAAACGCCTGGCGGAGGGCCTCGGCATCGAGACCGTCGGCGACCTGTTGCGCCACTTCCCCCGTCGCTACGTCAAGACCGGCGAGCTGACCCACGTGGCCGACCTCCAGCCGGGCGAGATGATCACCGTGGTCGGCGAGATCGCCGTCAGCGACCTGCGGACCTACCGCGACAAGCGGACCGGCCGGCCGGCGTACCGGCTCGAGACCGTGCTCCAGACCGACGGGCCACGCCTGAGGATGACGTTCTTCGCCAAGAACCAGGGCACCGCGTCATGGCAGGCCAAGCGGCTGTCGAAGGGCAGGCGTGGGGTGTTCGGCGGCCAGGTCAGCACCTTCCGCGGCGAGTGGCAGCTGACCAACCCGCACATGGTGCTGTTCGGTGCCGGGTCCGGCGAGGACGGCGAGGATGACGGGATGGTCGACAACTTCGGCGACCTCTACCCGATCTACCCGCAGACCAAGGGCATCGAGTCCTGGGACATCCAGCGCGCGGTCACCTTCGCCCGCTCGGTGATCGACGACGTGCCCGAGGTAGTCCCCGAGGAGATCCGCGACGAGTACGACGTCGTCGACGCGCGCACCGCGGTCGACCTGATCCACGCGCCGGACACCTTCGCGCAGGTCGAGGTCGGCCGCCGCCGCTACCGCTTCGAGGAGGCGCTCGTCACCCAGCTCGTGCTCGGCCGCCGGCGCGCGTTCCTGCGCACCCTGGGCGCCCAGGCGCGCGTCGGCGGCGGCGGTCTGCTGGCCGCGTTCGACGAGCGGCTGCCGTTCGTCCTCACCGACGGGCAGCGGGCCGTCGGCGAGGTGATCGAGGCCGACCTGGCGCAGCCCCACCCGATGAACCGCCTGCTCCAGGGCGAGGTCGGTTCCGGCAAGACCGTCGTCGCGCTCCGGGCCATGCTGCGGGTCGTCGACTCGGGTGGCCAGGCCGCGCTGCTCGCGCCGACCGAGGTGCTCGCCCAGCAGCACTTCCGGTCCATGACGGCGATGCTCGGCGACCTGGCCGCCGGCGGCATGCTCGGCGGTGCGGCCGACGGCACGACAGTCGCGCTGCTAACGGGGTCGATGCCCAAGGCGGCGCGGGCCGACGCCATGTCGCGGATGGTCACCGGCGAGGCCGGCATCGTCATCGGCACCCACGCGCTGCTCGAGGAGAAGGTCATGTTCGCCGACCTCGGTCTGGTGGTCGTCGACGAGCAGCACCGGTTCGGCGTCGAGCAGCGGGCCGCGCTGACCGACAAGGCGGGATGGCCACCGCACGTGCTGGTGATGACCGCGACCCCGATCCCGCGCACGGTGGCGATGACGGTGTTCGGCGACCTGGAGGTGTCCACGCTGTCGGAGCTGCCCGCCGGCCGGGCGCCGATCCAGACGAACGTCGTGCCTCTCGCCGAGCACCCCGGCTGGATCGAGCGCGTCTGGGTGCGCGTCAGGGAGGAGGTCGAGAAGGGCCACCAGGCGTACGTCGTGTGCCCGCGGATCACCGGCGACGAGCAGGAGGAAGGCGGCCGCGACGTCATCGACATGATGGAGGAGGAGTTCGTCGACACGCCGCTCGCCCGCCCGGCCGGCGAGCGACCGCCTCTCAACGCCGTCACCGAGGCGGTGGAGCGGCTGCGCTCCGGGCCGCTCGCCGGGTTGCGCGTGGAGATGCTGCACGGCCGGATGCCGCCCGACGACAAGGACCGCGTGATGCGCTCGTTCGCGGCGGGCGAGATCGACGTGCTGGTGTCCACGACCGTCATCGAGGTCGGCGTCGACGTCGCCAACGCGACGACGATGGTGCTGCTCGACGCCGACCGCTTCGGGATCTCGCAGCTGCACCAGATGCGCGGCCGCGTGGGCCGCGGCGGCCTGCCTGGGCTGTGCCTGTTGGTCAGCCACGCCGAGGCGCTCTCGCCGGCCCGGGATCGGCTGGACGCCGTGGCGGCCACGACCGACGGCTTCGAGCTGAGCCGGCTCGACCTCGACCAGCGTCGCGAGGGCGACGTGCTCGGCGCCTCGCAGTCCGGTTTCAGGTCCAGCCTCACGATGCTTCGAGTCCTCCGTGACGAGGACACGATCGTGGCCGCGCGCGAGGCGGCCAGCCGTCTGCTCGAACGTGATCCGGAGCTCACGGGTTCGCCGGAGCTCGCCCGCGCCGTGGCGGAGTTGGAGCAATCACGGCAGTCTGACTTCATGGAGAAGGCCTAGTTCGCTCCAATGACACGAATCATCGGGGGATCAGCCGGGGGGCGTCGTCTCGCCACGCCCCGCGGGACCAGCACGCGGCCCAGCAGCGACCGCGTGCGCGAGGCCCTGTTCTCGGCCATCGAGTCCTGGTGCGGCTCGCTGCAGGGACTGCGCTTCCTCGACCTCTACGCCGGGTCGGGTGCGGTCGGGCTGGAGGCGTGGTCGCGCGGCGCCGGCGTGGTCACCCTCGTCGAGCAGGACCGCCGCACCGCGGCGCTGATCACCAGCAACGCCAAGACCCTCGGCTTCTCCAAGGCGAACGTCGTCGTCGGCTCCGTGGCCGCGACCCTTGCGCGGCCGCCGGTGGCGCCGTACGACGTGGTGTTCCTCGACCCGCCCTATCCGACCGCCGGCGACGAGGTCGACGGCAACCTCGAGCAGCTGTCGGGCGAGTGGGTGGTCCCCGGAGGGATGGTCGTGGTGGAGCGGTCGTCCCGCAGCCGGGCGCCGCAGTGGCCGCCGTGGTTCGCGGAGACCCGCGAGCGGAAGTACGGCGAGACCACGCTTTGGTACGGTCACGCCGCCCACCCCCGCTGATCAGGAGCCCCCGTGCCCAAGCATGTGACCCGAGCCGTCTGCCCCGGGTCGTTCGACCCGGTCACGCTGGGCCACCTCGACATCGTCGGGCGCGCGTCGAAGCTGTTCGACGAGGTCGTGATGGCGGTCGGGGTCAACCCGTCCAAGAGCCGGATGTTCTCGCCCGAGGAGCGGATCGCGATGCTGGAGCAGGCCTGCGCCGGCTTCGACAACGTCCGGGTGGAGTCCTTCTCCGGGCTGCTGACCGACTTCTGCCGGGCCCACGACGTGCAGGCGATCGTCAAGGGGCTGCGGGCCGTCAGCGACTTCGACTACGAGCTGCAGATGGCGCAGATGAACGCCTCGCTGGCCGAGGAGGTCGAGACGGTCTTCGTGCCGACGGCCCCGGAGTACTCCTTCCTCGCCTCCAGCCTGGTCAAGGAGGTCGCCCGGTTCGGCGGCGACGTGTCGCGGTTCCTCCCCGACTTCGTCAACGACGCGCTCGTGGCGCGTCTGACCAGCGAGAACGACGCGGTCGGCGGATCCAGGGGCGCCTGACCGCGGTTTTGCCCGCGCACGCGGGGGGTGGGTACGCTTCCCCCTGGATCTGCGTGTTTCGACCCGGAAGTGATCTCCCTGAGCAACCTGGACCCGAGAGCGCCGCTCGTGCTCGACACTCGCGAGCTCGGCCGCCGCCCGGGGTCCATGCACGGGGTGTCACGAACGGTGCCGGCGCCCGCGGATCTGGGCATCGAAGTCCTCCGTGTCCCCGAAAGCTCCCAGGTCGACCTCGACCTGAGGCTGGAAGCGGTCATGGAGGGGGTACTGGTCACGGGCACGGCGCGAGCCGGGCTCGAGGGAGAGTGCGTCCGGTGCCTGGGGCCGATCACCGACGAGCTCGAGGTCGATCTCCAGGAGCTGTACGTCTACGACGACCGCGATCATGACCCCGACGAGGACGACGAGGTCAGCACGCTCCAGGACGACCTGCTCGACCTGGAGCCGCTGCTGCGGGACGCGGTGGTGCTTGCACTGCCGTTCCAGCCCTTGTGCCAACCGGACTGTCCCGGACTGTGCGTCGAATGTGGCGCTCGGCTCGCGGACGACCCGGACCACGGGCACGAGGAGCCGGTCGACCCGCGGTGGGCGGCCCTGACGGGGCTGACCGAGCTCCAGCAGGACGAAGCAACCCAGACGAATGATCGCTAGGAGAGAACAGTGGCTGTCCCGAAGCGGAAGATGTCGCGCAGCAACACGCGTCACCGTCGCTCGCAGTGGAAGGCCGTCGCGCCGACCCTGGTGACGTGTGCCAACCCCGCGTGCGGCGCGAAGCACCTGCCGCACCGTGCGTGCGGGACGTGCGGCCAGTACGGCGCCCGGTCCGACCGTCGTCAGGTCCTCTGACCCGGTCGCTGCCCTGACCAACTACGGCACGCTCCGCGCTGCGCTCGGGGATCCGGTCCTGGAGCCCGAGCTCCTCGAACGCGCCCTGACCCACCGCTCGTACGCCTACGAGCACGGTGGGCTGCCCAACAACGAGCGGCTGGAGTTCCTCGGCGACTCCGTGCTCGGCGTGGTGGTCACCGAGACGCTCTACCTCACCCACCCCGACCTCTCCGAAGGCCGGCTGGCCAAGCTCCGCGCGGCG
>JAICRP010000002.1 GCA_025966445.1 Nocardioides sp. | reverse complement strand
GCCGGCACGTGCCGCGCCGCGACCTGGGCGAGCGTGTCGGTGATCTGCTCGGGCGAGTCCGCGACGTGCACCGTGCCGGGCGCGTACGCCGGCGGCGACGCCCACGGCACGGGACCGTCGAGCGCCCAGTCGACCTTCACCGTCGACGGGTCCAGCTCGAAGCGCCGCATCGACCGCACCGCCCTCGCGGGCAGGTCCTCGGGGCGCACCAGGTCGCCGTACAGCCGGTTCGCGACGACGTCGGCGACGACGGCGTGCCGGGCGCGCAGTACCTGGCCGTCGACCGTGCGGACGCCGACCGCGCGGCCGCGATCGACCAGCACCCGGTCCACCGCGCTCGAGACCCGGATCTCCCCGCCGAGGCTGGTGAACCTGTCGGCCAGCGCGCCGGCCAGTGCCCCGGCTCCGCCGGAAGGTACGGGGAAGCCGACCGTCTGGCCCAGCATCGACATCAGCGTGCCCATCAGGCCGGAACCGGGAGCATCCAGCGGGATGTCCGCGTGACCGGCGTTGCCGGAGAGCAGCAGCCGCGGGTGGTCCCCGCCGAAGAGCTGGTTGCCCAAGGACGCCACCGGCGTCAGCAGGGTCTTGACGGCGTCGAGCCCGCCGGCGCGGCGCAGGTTCAGCGCCAGCCGCGGCAGCACCCGGACCGGCGGGAAGGGCGTGAGCAGGCCGGCCACGAGCTCGTCGCCGACCGTGTCCCACAGCGCGCACAGGCGCAGCCACGCCTCCCCGTCGCCGACGTGGCGACCGTCGAGGAGGCGGGCCGTGACGTGGCGGTCACGGTGCAGCAACGCCCAGCTGCCGTCGGGCAGCGGGTGCCCGAGGACCGCCGGCGCGTGCCGCCACTCGAGCCCGTGACGTTCGAGGCCGAAGGACTGGATGGTCGCCGAGGCCGCGGCCAGCGGGTAGAACGAGCTGAAGGTGTCGTGCACGAAGGCCGGGTGCACCTCGCCATCGCTGGCGACGGCGCCGCCCACGCGTGGCTGCGCCTCCAGCAACACGACCGACCAGCCGGCGTCGGCCAGCCGGTTGGCCGCGACCAGCCCGTTGGGGCCGGCACCGACGACCACGGCGTCGTAGTCCTCCCCCGTCACCGGCGTCGCCGCCCACCGACGAGGGTCGCCACGTTCCGTCCCATCGCCACGAGGGGGCCCGGCTGGCTGCCGCGCAGGCTGTGACCGTCCGCAAGCGAGATCAGGACGTTGCCCGGGCCGCGCGCCAGAGGCGTGGTTCGGTCGAGCGCGGCCACGCCGAACAACGAGCCGACCAACGCGTCGTACACCCCCGGCAGGAACGTGAAGCCGGCGCGCATGAGGCCGTTGGCCGGGCCGACCTGGCGCCGGTCGCGCGGTCGGTCGAGGACCCGCATGATGGCTGCCGCCACGTGCTCGGGCGTGCTCACCGGTGCGGGCGGCCGGCCGCGCACGCCGAGGTAGTTGGCGGCCGTCTCGTAGATCGGGGTGTCGACGCCGCCGGGCGACACGCACGAGACGTGCACGTGCGCGAGGTCGCGGTTCTCCAGCGCCAGCTGGCGGGCCAGTGCCCGGACGCCCCACTTGCTGACGATGTACGCCGTCATCCCCGGAGCCGCGATGTGCCCGAGCACCGAGCCGACCAGCACCAGGTGGCCGCGACCCTGGGCCCGGAGGACCGGAAGCACATGGCGGGCGATGTTGGCCGACCCCAGCAGGTTGGTGCGCAGCACGCCGTCGAAGACGTCGACGGGCACGGCCTGCAACACCCCGTAGGCCACCACGCCCGCCGAGTTGACCACGGTGTCGAGCCTGCCCTCCCGCTCCAAGGTGCGCCGCACGGCGCCGGCCACGGCCGCGTCGTCGCCGATGTCGAGGGTCTCGACGCAGGCACCGGCGGCGCCGAGGCTCTCGCACTCCTCGGCGACCTCGGCGAGTGACTCACCGTCGCGGGCCACGAGCACCAGGTGGGCGCCGGTGCGGGCGGCACCCAGAGCAACCGCGCGGCCGATGCCGCTCGACGCGCCCGTCACCAACATGACGGGCGCGGCTCCGTTCACGGGCGGAGCACCACCTTCACGCAGCCGTCCTTCTTCTGCTGGAACATCTCGTAGGCCTCCGGTGCGCTCTCGAGCGGCAGCCGATGGGTGGCCAGCGACTCGACCCCGAGCACGTCCTCTGACCGGTCGAGCACCTCACGGATCTCGTCGGTCCAACGCCGCACGTGGCACTGGCCGAGCCGCATGGTGATGCCGCGGTCGAACATCTCCATCATCGGCATGGGGTCGACCTCACCGCCGTAGACACCCGACACCGACACCGTCCCGCCGCGTCGCACCGACTTGATCGCCGCGACGAGGGCGGCGGTCCGGTCGATCGCCAGCTTGTCCGTCAGCGGCTTGGCGAGCTTGTCGGGCAGGTGCCCGACGAGACCGATGGCCTTCTCGGCGACGGGCGAACCGTGCGCCTCCATACCGACAGCGTCGACGGTGCCGTCCGCGCCACGTCCCCCGGTGGCCGCGAGCACGGCCTCGACCGCGTCCTCGCTGTCGTCGATGTCGATCGCCTCGACGCCGTGGGCGGCGGCCAGGGCCAGCCGCTCGGGGACCAGGTCGACGCCGATGACCCGACAGCCGTTCAGCAGACCGATCCGGGCGACGAGCTGGCCGACCGGGCCGAGCCCGAAGACCGCGAGCGTGTCGCCCTCCGCGACGTCCGCGTACTTCACCGCCTGCCAGGCCGTGGGGAGGATGTCGGAGAGGTAGAGGTAGCGCTCGTCGGGCACGCCCTCGGGCACCTTGATCGGCCCGAACTGGGCCTGCGGCACGCGCAGCAGCTCGGCCTGGCCGCCCGGCACCGCGCCGTACAGCGACGTGTAGCCGAACAGGGACGCGCCCTTGCCCTGCTCGCGCACCTGGGTGGTCTCGCACTGGGCGAAGAGCCCGCGCGAGCACATCCAGCACGAGCCGCACGAGATGTTGAACGGCACCACCACCCGGTCGCCGACCTGCAGGTCGCCGGCCTCGGAGCCGCGCTCGACGACGACGCCCATGGTCTCGTGGCCGAGCACGTCGCCCGGGGTCAGGAACGGGCCGAGCACCTCGTAGAGGTGCAGGTCCGAGCCGCAGATCGCCGTCGACGTCACCTCGATGACCACGTCGTTGGGCTGTTCGACGACGGGGTCGGGGACGGTCTCGACGCTGACGTTGCCGCGTCCTTGCCAGGTCAGTGCTCTCATGCGAGCTGCTCCTGTCGGTTCTCCACGATGAAGGCGAGGCGCCGCAGCGTCTCGGTGTTGCGCCACGTCAGGACAGGAGTGCGGAACGGCTGCGGGACGTAGGACCCGGGGCCCTCGACGGCGTCCTCCTCCAGAGTGATCTCGGTGCCGGCACCGACCGCGGCCAGCCGGATCACCACCTCGGCCTCGCCCGCGGGCCAGCCGCGGGTGCGTAGCCGGAGCAGCCGGTCGGGCTCGGACTCGAGCACCTCGGTGTTGTCGTTGATGAGCAACGGCCAGACGCCGACCGAGTGGTGCAGCCGCGACCCGACAGCGGGCCAGTGATCGTCGACCTCGCGCATCCGTGCCGCTCCCACCACCCAGACCGGGTAGAGCCAGCCGTCGCTCAGCACGGCCCACACCGCCGAGGGTGGCATGGCCACGGTTCGTACGTTTCTGCTCATGGACGGTCTGTACCCGACCTCCCGTGTTGCACGCGCCGGTGAGATCCCCCGCTGTGGGTACAGGAGGTGCTCACCCCTGACCAGGAGGCACCATGCCCAACCCCACCCAGTCCACCGATGCGATCACCTTGCTCAAGGCCGACCACAAGGAGATCCGCAAGACGTTCGCCGACTTCGAGAAGGCGGGCGACGGCGCCGCGAAGACCAAGCAGCGCCTGGTCGACAAGATGATCGAGCTGCTGACCGTGCACACCTACCTCGAGAACGAGGTCATGTACCCCCGCGTCCGCGCCCTCCTCCCCGACCTCGAGGACGACATCCTCGAGTCGTACGAGGAGCACCACGTGGCCGACGTGCTGGTCATGGAGCTGGCCGCGATGTCGGTCTCCGACGAGCGCTTCACGGCCAAGACCACAGTCCTCATCGAGAACGTCACCCACCACATCAAGGAGGAGGAGGAGGACTGGTTCCCCGAGGTGCGCAAGGGCCTCGGACGCAAGCAGCTGCAGGAGATCGGCGCCGAGATGGTCAAGGCCAGGAAGAAGGCTCCCCGCAAGCCGTCTCAGCCGAGCGCGCTCAAGAAGACGATCGACGCCGTCATCGCCTGACGGCCGCCGGCGGGAGCTCCGACCGCGGGCGCGCCGGAGCCCCACCGAGATCGGCCGGGAGCTGGGCGACCTGCTCGCGGCACCACGAGGAGACGTCCCGCCCGGCGAGCACGGACTCGCGGAACTCCGGCCACGGCTCCCAGCGGTGCTCCTCGACCTCGGCGGGGTCGGACCTCACGTCGTCCGCGGAGGTGGCGGTGAACACCGGGCACATCTCGTTCTCGAGCACGCCGTTGTCCATCAGCGCGGTGTAGCGGAAGGCCGGCAGCACCAGCCGCAGGTCGCGGAGCGTGATGCCGAGCTCCTGGCGCGCCCGCCGGACCACGGCGTCCTCGATCGCCTCACCCGGCGCGGGGTGACCGCAGCAGGTGTTGGTCCACACGCCGGGGAACGTCGCCTTGGACAGCGCCCGCCGGGTGACCAGCAGCCGACCCGACTCGTCCAGCACGTAGCAGGAGAACGCCAGGTGCAGCGGTGTGCTGGCGTGGTGCACGGCGTGCTTGTCGGCCTCACCTGTCGCGCGTCCCGCCTCGTCCAGCAGCACGACCTGTTCGGTCACGCCGGCTCCACGACAGGCCGGGCGAGCTCGTTGACGGCCACGCGGAACAGCCACGGCAGGATCTCGGCCGCGGGCACCAGCCCCCGCCGCAGCATCGGCCGCCCGGTGGTCGCCAGCAACCCCTGCGTCAGCGCGTTGTGCCGCCACGACAGCTGCCGCCACGTTCGTTCGTACGGCGCCGGGTCGCCGCTGCGGACCGCCGTCACGGCCGCCCGGGCCTGGGCGAGGCCGAGCGCGACGCCCTCGCCGGTCAGCGCGTCGACGTAACCGGACGCGTCCCCGACCAGCAGCACCCGGCCGGCCACCCGACGACGCGACCGTTGCCGGAGCGGACCGGCCCCCAGCACCCGCGACGCCGGCGCGCCGGTCAGCCGCTCGGCCAGTGCGGGGAAGCCGGTCAGCAGGTCGTCGTAGTCGCCGCCGCCGTCGACCAGCACGGCCACGCCGACGCAGTCGTCGCCGACCGGCGTCACGTACGCCTCCGCGCGCGGCGACCAGTGCACCTCCACGAACGGTGTCCACGGAGCCATCGCGAAGTGCCGGCGCAACCCGTACCTCCGGCGGCCCCGGCGCGATCCCTCGAGACCGGCCAGCCGGCGGACGGTCGAGTGCAAGCCGTCCGCGGCGACGACGTACCTCGCCCGCTCTCCGTCCACGAGCACCCCGTCGACGTCCTGGGTCAGCGACCGCACCGTCCGCCGCTCGACGGGTACGCCCTCGCGTCCGGCGGCCTCGGACAGGGCGGCGTGCAGCGCGGTGCGGCGGACGCCGCGTCCGGGCCCGGCCGTGAACGGCGCGTCGACGGACCGACGCCCGGCGACGTAGCGGATCCCGGCGATCGGGTGGCCCGGGAGGTCGACGCCCAGGGCGTCGAGCTCGGCCACCGCTCCCGGCATCAGGCCTTCGCCGCACGCCTTGTCGACCGGTGCCTCCCGCGGCTCGTGGACCACGACGTCGAGCCCGGCCCGGGTGGCGTAGAGGGCGGTGGCCAGCCCGATCGGGCCGCCACCGACGACGACGAGGTCACGCATCGACGGTCCCGTGGGGCAGCGAGGCCAGGGCCTCGTCCTCGACCTTGATCCGCACGGCCAACAGGCCGGCGTTGAGCACCGTGAAGACCATCGCCGTGATCCAGCTCGCGTGCACGAGCGGCAGCGCGGCACCCTCGACGACGACCGCGACGTAGTTGGGGTGCCGCATCCAGCGGTAGGGCCCGCCCGTGACCGGGGCCAGCCCGGGCACCACGATCACGCGGGTGTTCCAGCGGCGGCCGAGGGTGCCGATGCACCACCAGCGCAGGGCCTGCGACGCCAGCACCAGCAGGGTCATCGACCAGGCAAGCCAGGCGGGGACCTCGGGCTGGCGGACCCACGCCTCCACGAGCGCCCCGACCAGCAGGCCGGTGTGCAGGACGACCATGAAGGGGTAGTGACCGAGCCCCGTCTCCACCCCGCCGCGCGCGCGGCTCCACGCCGCGTTGCGCACGGAGACGACGAGCTCGACCAGCCGCTCGACGCCGACCAGCGCGACCAGGACCGTGAACGCGAGCAGGCTCTCCACGTCAGGCCCCAGACCCTTCGCCCGCCCGCATCAGCACCAGCTCGGAGCAGAAGCCCGGGCCCATCGCGAGCAGCACGCCGTACGACCCCGGCTCCGGCCGCCGGTCGCGCAGGGTGTCCTCGAGCACGTGCAGCACCGACGCCGATGACAGGTTCCCGACGCGGGCGAGCGACTCCCACGTCAGCCTGACTGCCTCGCGCGGCAGCTCGAGCGTCGACTCGAGCGCCTCGATCACCTTGGGGCCGCCCGGGTGGCACACCCAGAAGCCGATGTCGGAGCGGGTCAGGCCGTGGTCGGCGAGGAACTCGTCGACGTCCTCCCGCAGGTACCTCTCGACCATCGTGGGCACCGCGGCGTCCAACACGATGCGCAGTCCCTTCGCGGTGACGTCGAAGCCCATGGTGCGCTCGGAGTCGGGGTAGAGCCGGCTGCGGGTTGCCAGCACGTCGAGCGGACCCGTACGCCGGTCCGCACCGGCCACGACCACCGCCGCCGCGCCGTCGCCGAAGAGGCCGCTGGCGACGAGGTTCGGCATCGAGACGTCGTCGCGCTGAACGGTGAGGGAGCAGAGCTCGACGGCGACGAGGACGGCGATGTCGTCGGGATGGCCCAGCAGGTAGTCGTGCACCCGGGCGATGCCGGCCGCGCCGGCGACGCAGCCGAGCCCGACCAGAGGCATCCGCTTGACGTCGGGCCGCAGCCCCACCTGGGCCGCGATCCGGGCCTCGAGGCTCGGCACGGCCAGCCCGGTGACGGTGGCGCCGACGACCAGGTCGATGTCGGACGGGGTCAGGCCCGCGGCCTTCAGGGCGTCGACCAGGGCGCGGGAGCCGAGCTCGACGGCGTGCTCGATGAAGAGGTCGTTGGCGGTCCCGAAGTCGCCGAGCTCGGCGTACTGCTCGAGCGGCAGTACCACGTGCCGCGACTCCACACCCGCGTTGCGGTGCAGCCGCCGGAGCACCGCCTCGTCGAAGCCGCCGTGGACGGCGACCACCCGGGCGAAGGCGTCGGTGAGCTCCTGCTGCGGGTAGCGGTGACCCGGCAGCGCGCTACGGACGGACAGGATCGGCATGCGGCTCCTCGAGGTCGTGCCGGGACGGGTGGAACGAGCGCGGCAGCTGTCGGGCGAGACCGGACGCGAGCCGGGGGCCGATCCGGCCGTCGCCCAGCCCCAGCTCGACGAGCGAGTCGAAGGCGTGGCGGTCGCGGCCGGCCGCGCGGATGCCGGCGTCGACCACGGCGGGCAGGCGGGCCAGCCGGGCGGCGGTCCAGGTGTGCTTGAGGTGCCGGCCGAGCAGGCCACGCACGGCCCTGCGGTGCTCGGCACCCGCTCGGCCCGAGTCGCCGGAGGCCAGGAACCGCGCGGCGGTGCGGCCGGCCGACAGGCCGGTGGCGACGGCGTAGTAGATGCCCTCCCCGGTCATCGGGTTCACCAGGGCGGCGGCGTCGCCGACGAGGAGCACCCGACCGTCGGGCTGCTTCCAGCGCCAGCCCGACAGCGGCAGGTGGTGGCCCTTCCAGTCGCGACCGTCAGGGACGGTCCCGGGCAGCAGCTCCTCGAGCTGCTCGAGCAGCAACGCCCGGCTCGGGACCGGTCCCCGCGACGGACCCGGGAGGAGCTCGCCGTACCCGACGTTGCTCATCCCGTCACCGCGGTCGAAGGCCCAGGCGTACGCGGGCTGGGCGCGCGGGCCGTAGCGGATGACCTGCGTGCCCCGTCGCGCCTCGGCGGTGGGTGCGTAGCCCCGGATGGCGATCGCGCGCGGCTCGCGGTCGTCGCCGAGCAGGTGCGGGCGCAGCACCGAGTGCACGCCGTCGGCCCCGACGACCACCCGCGCCGACAGCTCGTCGTCGAGCACGACGCGGTCCCCGCGCACATCAACCCCGCGCACCCGGCGCTTCTGCAGCACGGCGCCGGCCGCGACTGCGTGCTCGACCAGGCGGGCGTCGAACACCTCGCGCGGGACGACGTACACCTCGCGCCGCATCGGCCCGGCGACCCGCGTGTCGCCGCGGGCGAGCTCGAGGTGCCGCAGCGGCGTCCAGCCGGCGACCGCGTCCGTGGCGCCCACGGTGGCGAGCGCGTCCAGCACGTGCGGGGCGATCCCGTCGCCACAGCTCTTGTCGCGCGGGAAGTCGGCCCGGTCGAGCAGCAGCACGCGCAGCCCCGCCGAGGCCCTCAACGCCCCCAGCGCCGCGCACGCCCCGGCCGGACCGGCGCCGACGACCACGACGTCCCAGAGGTCGTCGCTCACAGGGTCACCACCAGGAGCACGACGTTCAGGAGCGCGATCCCGACCGCCGCCACGAACGGGGCGCGACCCCGGCCTCTCAGCACCACGACCGCCAGGGCAGCCACGACGACGAGGCCGGCCACGGCGGCCCAGGCCGCCACGTCAGCGCCGAGCAGCACGAGCGCCGACCCGGCTCCGAGCACCGCAACGGCGGCGGCCGGCAGCCGCTGCGCACCCAACCGGTGCGGGAGCCCGCGCACCCCCGTTGCCCGGTCGTCGTCGATGTCCGGCAGCACGTTGAGCAGGTGGGCACCGACCCCCAGGCAGGCCGCCGCGAGCGGCAGCCACCACGGCGGCAGTCCGGGATCGTCACCGGCCAGCCACACGAAGACGGGCAGCCCGCCGAACGCGGCGGCGTACGGCGCCCACGACCAGACCGTCGCCTTGAGACCGAGGTTGTAGGCCCAGCCCGCCGCGGTGCAGCCGAGGTGCACGAGCCCGGCGGCCCAGCCGCACGCGAGCGAGAGCGCGACGCACAGGCCGACGGCGACGGCACAGGCCAGCGTCACGGTGCGCGGGCTGATCGTCCCGAGCGCGAGCGGCTTGTCGCGACGGCCGACCGCGCGGTCACGGGCGAGGTCGACCAGGTCGTTGCTCCACCCGATCGACAGTTGGCCGCAGAACACCGCCGCGGTCACCAGCACGACACGCTCCGGGGTGAGGTCGAGAGCCGTCCCGAGCAGCGCGGCCAGCACGGTGACGGCCAGGGCCGGACCGGGGTGCGCCGCGCCGAGCAGGGCGGGAACGGTCGACGGGTGAGGCCGGGAGCCGGCGCTGACCTCCATGTCGGTCCCCTGTCCGTGTTGCTGGACCACCACGGCCCACGACGACATTGCACCCCCGTAGCGGAGGCTCGGCCCGGTCCGAGCATAGGCGGACGTACCCGAGCGGTGGTCTAGCCGTCCGGTACTGCTCGACTCGCGTCTCAGGACCGGGTGTTTACACGGGTTCCGGGCCGCTGCCAGATTGCCGCCAGGGGGTGGGCAGTGGGCAGCACCGAGCAGGCACTCGGCCGGACTCGGCCGACCTCGCACCGCGTCGTCGCCGAGATCCGCAAGCGCTACGCCGCCGCGGGCGGTGCGACGCCGTTCGCCGTCCGTCTCCTCGACGGCAGCGAGGCGATGGTCGGTCAGGGCGAGCCCCGCGCCACCCTGGTGATCTGCACCCAGCAGGGACTGGACGCGCTGAGCAGCTTCGACGTGATCCGCGTCGGCGAGGCGTACCTCGACGGTGACCTGGACGCCGAGGGCGACCTGGCCGACCTGCTCACCCTGCGTCCGATCTTGTCCGACTTCCACCCGTGGCAGTACGTCACGAGGTACGCCCGCCCGCTCCTGCGGGGGCAGGTGCGCAGCGACCACGACTACATCGCGCACCACTACGAGAACGACCCGGACTTCTACCTGTCCTTCCTCGACCGCCGGCACCGCGCGTACTCCCAAGGCGTGTTCGACCACCCCGACGAGCCGCTCGAGGACGGCATCACCCGCAAGCTCGACTACGCCCTGGCCGCCATCGACGTGGGCCCGGACGCCCGGGTCCTGGACATCGGCGGTGGCTGGGGTGCCTTCGTCGAGCACGGCGGCCGGCACGGGCTGCGCGTCACCTCGCTGACGATCTCGGAGGAGTCCCGCCGGTTCGTCCAGGGGATCATCGACGAGCAGGACCTGCCGTGCGAGATCCGGCGCGAACACTTCTTCGAGCACCGTCCGGACGAGCCGTACGACGCGATCGTCAACCTCGGCGTCACCGAGCACCTGCCGGACTACCCGCGCACGCTGGCGGCGTACCGGTCGCTGTTGAGGCCCGGTGGCCGGGTCTACCTGGACGCCAGCGCCGCCCGCCGCAAGAACCACGTGTCGACGTTCTTCGAGAACCAGATCTTCCGCGGCAACGGCTCGCCGCTGTCGCTCCAGGACTACGTGGCCGCGCTGAGCCGCTCACCGCTGGAGCTGGAGGTCGTGCTCAACGACCGCGTCAACTACGGCATCACCACGCGCCGCTGGGCGGAGAACCTCGACGCGGCGAGGGCGACCATCGAGGCGCGCTGGGGATCGCGGCAGTACCGGCTCTTCCGGCTCTACCTCTGGGGGTGCGTCGACGGGTTCGCCCGCGATGTGATCCAGGCCTACCGGTTGGTGCTGCGCAACCCCCGCTGACCGCGACCCACGCCAGGACCTGTCCAGACCACCTGACGGGGTGGCAGGGCATCCATTCCCGGGGCGTAACCCTGTCAACTCTCGTGCGTTGGGACGTCAAAGGAAGGCCACAGACGGGTAACGCCTCCGTCTTTCGTGACCGATGCCCGACCCCCCACGGGCCGGTATCTCGTCGCGCCCCAGCGGCCCTTCGTCACCAGCACGACAACTACATCCACGGGGAGCAGACAATGGAGCACCGGACCTGGCCCACTCGGGCCGCCCGGACCGTCACGGCAGTGGCCGCGGCGATCGCCATCAGCATCGGTACGGCCTCGGTCGCCGCCGCCGTCACCACCGACTACCACCCGACACCCGTGTCGCGGGACTTCTCCACGTCCCCCGGCGGCTGGACGCACGACACGGGCCAGACGCTCTGCCTGCCGCTGGTCACCTGCCCGGTGGTCTCGAACACCCACCAGAGCACCAACGGAGCCAGAGGCAACGGCGACGGGTTCATCCGCACCGCGGTCGGCTCGGTCGCCGGGGTGCTCAGCACCACCACGGCCACGTGGAGCAGCCCGACGTTCACCTACAACGGGGCCGGTGGCGAGGTGCCCGACACTGTCAGCTTCACCATGGACCGTCGGGTCGATGCCGGCGCGCTGCTGGCGTTGCTCAGCGGCGCTCACTACGAAGTGTTGCTCGACAAGACGGGCGGACCGGCCGGCGACCTGGTCCTCAAGACCGGTGTCATCACCGACCAGCCGGCATGGAAGTCGCTCACCGCCGTTCCCGTGACGCCGGCCTCCCTCACGATCGGTGCCGACTACCGCTTCCGGATCGCCACCGAGCTGGACTACGTCGTCGGCGTGCTGCCCGCCGGCACCTTCGACTACGACAACGTGCTGCTGCGGGCCGGCAAGGTCGACGCGACCGACACCGACAGCGACGGCGTCCCGGACGGGTCGGACAACTGCCCGACGGTCGCGAACAGCGGCCAGGCCGACCAGGACGGGGACGGCGTCGGCGACGCCTGCGACGACACTCCGGGCGGCCTCGACACCGACGGTGACGGCGTGCCGGACACCAGGGACAACTGCGTGACGGTGCCGAACGCCAACCAGACCGACACCGACCAGGACGGCATCGGCGACGCCTGCGACAGCACGCCGACAGTGCCCGACCTCGACACCGACGGTGACGGCGTGCCCGACTCCGTCGACAACTGCGACACCACCAAGAACCCGAACCAGTCCGACAGCGACAAGGACGGCGTGGGGGACGCCTGCGACAGCACGCCGAACGGGCCCGACACCGACGGTGACGGCATCGCCGACACGACCGACAACTGCGACAACGTCGCCAACCCGGGCCAGTCCGACAAGGACGGCGACGGCATCGGCGACGTCTGTGACAGCACCCCCAACGGGCCCGCCACCGGTAAGTGCCAGGGAGCGGCGGCGCAGGTCCAGGTCGGCCAGTCCACCGGAGAGACGCTCAAGGGCACCGACGCCAACGACCTGATCAAGGGCGAGAAGGGCAACGACCGGGTCATCGGTCGGGGCGGCGACGACTGCCTCAAGGGCGGTGCCGGCAAGGACACCATGCGTGGCCAGGGCGGCAAGGACGTCCTGTCCGGCAACGCCGGTCGCGACGTCCTCACCGGTGAGAACGGCAACGACAGGCTGCGCGGGCAGGCCGGCAACGACAAGCTGAAGGGCGCTCGTGACAACGACAAGCTCAACGGCGGCAAGGGCAAGGACCGTCTCAACGGCGGGGTCGGCAACGACCTGCTGCTGGGAGGCAACGACGCCGACCGCCTGAACGGCGGCAAGGGCAAGGACGTCCTCAGCAGCGGCCGAGGCAACGACCGGGTCTACGCCTTCGACGGCAAGGCCGACGCCATCCGCTGCGGCGGAGGCGTCGACCGGGTCGTGGTCGACGCCAAGGACAAGGTCTCCGTGAGCTGCGAGAAGGTGCTCGTCCGGACCTGACCCGGAAGATCCCCCCACCCGACGCCGAGGGCCTGCCAGCACGGTCCTCGGCGTCGTGGTGCCGGCGGGTCGGCGTGGTCAGCGCCCGGGTCGCCAGCCGGGTGGCGGGTCCTCGCCCACCCGGCCGTCGACGGCCTCGCGGATGAGGTCGGCCTGCCCGGTGTGCCGGCCGTACTCCTCGACGAGGTCGCAGACGATCCGACGCAGGCTGACCTCCTGCCCCAGCTTCTCGGCGAGCGCCACCTGCTGGTCGAGGCCCCGGTCGGCGACTCGGGCCGCGAGCCGCGTCCGCGCGCGGTCGACCGCGGCGTCGTACCGCGCGTACAGCTCCTCGGGGCTGTCGTCGGCCGCCGAGGAGAACTCCCAGTCGTCGTCGCCGTCCCAGCCGTTCGCCGCCCACTCGGCCGGCATCTCCTCGCCGTCCGTCTTGACGACGACCGCGTAGTCCTCCTGCGCCGCGAGGTGCTTGAGCAGCCCGCCCAGGGTGAGCGTCGAGGGGCCCAGCCTCGTGGCCAGACCGCGGGCGTCCAGCCCGTCCGCCTTCCAGCGGAAGGTCCAGCGCAGCCGGTCGAGAGCGCCGAGCAGGTGCTCGGCTTCGGTACCGCTGAACGGCGGCTCCCAGGGGGTGTCGGTCGTGTGCTCGCTCATGGCGCGAACGTACGTGCGGTTCCGGACGGTCGGCGTCCGGAGCAGCACGCGCTCGACCGTCCTCCGGGGTGAGGCCGAGAACATCGAGGACGCGCTAGAACGGATCATCGCCACCACCGGCACGAGGGCCACCGTCGCCGCAGTCGTCCTGCTGCTCACCGTCGTCGGCTGCGCCCCTGGCACCCCGGACGAGGACTCGTGGCGGGCCGACGCGACGCGGGCGGTCGGCGACGTGGCGAGCGCAGTGCAGACCGCGCAGCTGGCGCTGGCTGAGTCGCAGTCGGATCACCTCCCCCACGCCTACCTGCAGTCCGTGCTGGTCGACGCCGAGCGCATCAGCGGCATGGCCGCGCAGACGCTCTCGTCGGTGCAGCCCCCGGAGTTGGAGAGGCAGCGCTCGTCGGACGTCGTCGACGCGCTCGACGAGGCGACCGGCCTCGTCACCGACGCGCGCATCGCGGTCGTCGCCGGCGACAGCGAGCAGTACGGCGACCTGGTCACGGACCTGCGCCGCACGGCCGAGGAGCTGCAGCACCTGGAGTCGACGCTGGAGCACCCGCCATCGTGAAGAAGCTCTTCAGCGTCGCCCTCGGCATCCTCACCGCCATCGGCGGTTTCGTGGACATCGGGGACCTGGTCACCAACGCCCAGGTCGGCGCCCGGTTCGGCTGGTCCCTCGGGCTGGTCGTGATGGTCGGCGTGCTCGGCATCTGCGTGTTCGCCGAGATGTCCGGTCGGGTCGCGGCCGTGTGCCGGCGAGCCACCTTCGACCTCGTGCGCGAGCGGCTCGGGCCCCGAGTAGGCCTGCTGAACCTGCTGGGCTCCATGGCCGTCACGCTGCTGACCTTCATCGCCGAGATCGGCGGCGTGGCGCTGGCCCTCCAGCTGATCGTCTCGGTCCACTACGTGCTGCTCGTCCCGCTCGTCGCCGTGGTCGTGTGGCTGATCCTGTGGAAGGCGAAGTTCTCCCTGATGGAGAACGTGCTGGGCCTCCTCGGGCTCTCGCTGATCGTGTTCGTCGTCGCGCTGTGGCAGCTCGGCCCCGACTGGGGCGAGCTCACCCACCAGCTCGTCACCGTCGACAAGCCGGCCGACGAGTCCTGGTCCGTCTGGGCCTACTACGCCGTCGCGCTGTTCGGCGCCGCCCTGACGCCGTACGAGGTCTTCTTCTTCTCCTCCGGCGGCGTCGAGGAGCGCTGGTCGGTCAAGGACCTGACGACGATGCGGCTCAACGTCTTCATCGGCTTCCCTCTCGGCGGCGTCCTCTCCCTGGCGATAGCCGGGTGCACGTCCGTGGTCTTCGGCCCGCTCGGCGCGAGCGTCGACACCCTCGGCCAGGTCGGCCTGCCGGTGGCCGTCGCCCTGGGCAAGCTCGGGCTGGCGTTCGCGATCCTCGGGTTCGTGGCGGCCACGCTCGGGGCCGCGTGCGAGACCGGACTGTCGACCGGGTACAGCATCGCCCAGTACTTCGGCTGGCAGTGGGGCAAGTACGTCAAGCCAGCCCAGGCGGCCCGCTTCCACCTGGTGCTGGTCGTCGTGACCCTGTTGGCCACCGCCGTGCTCGCCACCGGGGTCGACCCCATCCTGGTCACGGAGGTCTCCGTGGTGTTCTCGGCCGTCGCCCTCCCGCTCACCTACTTCCCGATCCTGGTGGTCGCCAACGACCCCGACTACATGGGCGAGCACGTCAACGGGCGGCTGGCCAACGGGCTCGGGATGGTCTACCTGGTGGTCATCGGCGTCGCGGCCGTCGCGGCGATCCCGCTGATGATCTGGACGCGGATGGGGGCCTGATGGACGCCATCGACGCCGTACTGCACCTGCTGGACCGCCAGGTCGTGGACCGCGAGGGCCTGATGGTGTGCAAGGTGGACGACGTCGAGCTGACCTTCACCCCCGACGGTCGGTGGGAGGTCACCGGGCTGCTCGCCGGGCCACCGGCGCTCGTGCCGAGGTTCGGCGGCAAGCTCGGCGAGGGACTCGAGGAGCGATGGCGCCGGCTGGGCCTGCAGGAGAGCGACCGGCTCGTGCCCTGGCGCATCCCGCTGGCCCTCGTCGACGACCTGGGCAGCGGGGTGACCGTGCTGGCCGGCCGCGAGGGGCTGCTGCGGCGGCAGACCGACTCGCCGCCCGCGCCCGGGGAGGTACGCCGCCGGCTCAACGACGCCTTGCACCTCGCGGCCTCCACGACCGACGGCGAGCCGCTCGGACAGGTCCTGGACGTCAGGCTGCGCCGGCTCGAGGGCGCGACGATGCGCTTGGTGGCGCAGGGTCTGGTGCTCGGCCGGGGCAGACCGGGCAGCTACCTCGGCTACGACCGGGACGGCAAGCAGGGCCCGTGGCTGCTCAACCGGCTCGTCCGGCGGATCCACCGGCACTCCGGCTACGTCCCCATGACCGACGTGGTGCGCGTCGACTGGGAGGGTCGCCGGGTCGAGGTCAACGGCCCTCTCCAACCCCTCGACCACCCCTGATCGCCATGACCTGGCTCCATGCGGTGATCGACGTCCCGGACGCGACGACGAGCCACGCCGCGGACTTCTGGTCCGCGGTCCTGGGATGGCCGCTCGGTCCGCCTTGGCCCGGCCATCCGGAGCTGCGGAGCCTCACACCGCCGGACGGCGACGCCTATGTCCACCTCCAGGTCATCGACGGACCAGCACGGATCCACGTCGACCTCGAGGCCGAGGACCGCGAGGACCTCGTGCGCCGGGCCGCCGCGCTCGGCGCGGACCTCGTCAGTGAGCAGGACCGGTGGACCACGCTGGCCTCACCCGGCGGGCTCCCGTTCTGCGTCGTCGACCACGTCGCCCACCAGGCCCCCGGCCCGGTCGCCTGGCCGCAGGGCCACTGCAGCCGGCTGGTGCAGGTCTGCATCGACTGCCCCCGGTCGGCCCAGCCGCGCGAGACCGACTTCTGGCGGGCGCTCCTGGACGGCCGGTGGGTCGCCTCCTCCGCCCGCGAGTTCGTCGGCAAATGGCACGACGACGCCGGCTCACCGGTCCAGCTGCTCTTCCAGGTCCTCGACGAGGAGGACGGACCCGTACGGGCCCACCTGGACCACGGCACGGACGACGTCCCGGTCGAGGTACGGCGCATCCTCGACCTCGGTGCGGACGACATCGGGCCGGGTCGCGGCTGGCACGCCCTGCGCGACCCCGCCGGCCTGGCGTTCTGCGTCACCGGCAACGCGCCCGACCACACGCGACGGCGCGAGCTCGGCTGACCCTCCGTCGGGGTGTGGTCGGGCTCGCCGAGGCCGGGTTAGGAAGGTCCGAGAGGAGTGCCGAGGGAAGGAGCTGGCATGGCGGTGACGAGCTTCCAGGACCTGCCGATGGCCGACCGCGACCGGGCATGGGACGGCGACGCCGCGGAGAAGCGGGTGCGGTCGTGGGCCGGCGCCGACGACGAGCCCAACGCCAGGTACCGCGACGCCCACGTCTGGTACGACGCGGACAAGAAGGACAACTTCACGGCGTACAAGCTGCTGGTCGCCGACGTGGTCGACGGCAAGCTGATGGCCGTCCCCCACGGAGTGATGGCTGCCGGCAACGTGATGGTCGGGGGTCGCGGTGGCGTCGACCTCCCCGCGCGGGACCGGGACCGGGTCATGAGCCACCTGGCGAAGTACTACGCCAAGATGGGCGACACCCCGCCCTGGGAGGACTGACCGTCACGACAACCGCTCGAGCAGGGCGACAGCGTCGTGCGGGGCGTGTCCCTTCACGTCGTTGTCGAAGTAGACGTAGACGTCGAGGCCCTCGTCGGCCCAGGCCCGACAGCGTTCCGCCCACTCGTCCAGTGCGCGGGGCGAGTAGCCGCTGGCGTACAGCTCGCGGTCGCCGTGCAGCCGGACGTAGACGAGGTCGGACGTGACCTCGAGCACCTTGGGCCAGCGGCCGGCGGTGTCGGCGACCACGCACGCGACGCCGTGACCGCGCAGGAGGTCGTACGCCGCCTCGTCGGCGAACGTCGGGCTGCGGAACTCCAACGCGTGCCGCAGCGGCCGATCGCGGTCGGTCGTCGTGACGGCCCTGTCGTCGGGCACCTTGTCGTCGTGACGCGCGGCCAGCGCTGCTGCCTCGCGGGTGGTCCGGGGCAGGAGGCCGAGGAAACCGTCGAGCACGTCCGCGTCGAAGGTCAGACGCTCGGGCAGCTGCCACAACACCGGGCCCAGGGTCGGGCCGAGCTCGAGCACGCCCGACGCGAAGAAGTTGGCCAACGGAGTCTCGACGTCTCGGAGGCGCTTGAGATGGGTGATGAACCGACCACCCTTGACGGCGAACTCGAAGTCGGCGGGCACCTCGCTGCGCCACCGGCGGTAGGACTCCGGACGCTGCAGCGAGTAGAAGGAGCCGTTGATCTCCACGGACGTCAGCCGAGCGGCGGCGTACTCGAGCTCGCGCCGCTGAGGCAGTCCGCGGGGGTAGAAGTCGCCGCGCCACGCGGGGTACCGCCAGCCGGAGATCCCCACACGCACGGCGCTCATCGGACGTCCGGGTACCCAGTGCAGGGGGTTGCATGCGCCTGGCGTGGGTACGTGCGGGTGGTGAAGATCGGATACTTCCTGTCATGCGAGGAGTACGGGCCGGCGGAGCTGGTGGCCCAGGCCAGGGCCGCTGAAGCGGCCGGTTTCGAGGGTCTGTGGATCAGCGACCACTTCCACCCGTGGAACGACGAACAGGGCCAGAGCCCGTTCGTCTGGTCGGTCATCGGGGCGCTCTCTGAGGCATGCTCGCTGCCCATCACCACGGCGGTCACGTGTCCGACGGTCCGCATCCACCCGGCCATCGTGGCCCAGGCCGCTGCCACCGCGGCCGTGATGACCGGAGGCCATTTCGTCCTGGGAGTCGGTACCGGTGAAGCCCTCAACGAGCACGTGCTCGGCGACCCGTGGCCGTCGATCGACGTGCGCCTGGAGATGCTCGAGGAGGCCGTCGCACTGATGCGCGAGCTGTGGGCCGGCGGCTTCGTGACGACGTACGGCAAGCACTACACCGTCGACAACGCCCGCATCTACACGCTCCCGGACGAGCCGCCGCCGGTGTACATCTCCGGCTTCGGACCGAAGGCCACCGACGTGGCGGCTCGCATCGGCGACGGCTACATCTCCACCCAGAGCGACCCCGAGCTCGTCACCCGTTTCAAGGAGGCCACCGGGGGCAAGCCCGCCCAGGCCGGCGCCAAGGTCGCGTACGCCGACACGGTCGACGAGGGCGTCGAGCACGCCCACCGGCTGTGGGCCAACGCCGGACTGCCGGGCGAGCTGGCGCAGGTGCTGCCCTCGCCGCGGCACTTCGAGCAGGCCTCCGAGCTCGTCACCGAGGAGAGCACGCGCGAGTCAGTGGTCGCGGGCAACGACCCCGAGGCGCACCTGGCGCAGATCAAGGAGTACGCCGACGCCGGCTACGACGAGCTCTACGTCGCCAACATGGGTCCGCACCACCAGCAGATGATCGAGTTCTACGGCCGCGAGGTGATTCCGCAGGTGTCGTGAGGTGGTCAGGCGCAGCCGATGGTCCGCTTCGCCCGAGGCCAGCGCGCGACGTCGGTCGGGTCGGCGAGGTTCACCAGGTACGCCGCGTCGCCCTGCGGTTGGAGCCACAGGGCGAACCCGCCGCGCCGCCAGCCGGTGTCGGCGGCGTCGGCGGGCAGTCGCACCCGGTCGGCGTACGTCGTGCGGAGCTGCGGGTCGAGCTCTCCCGACGCGTCGTGCACGTACTGCCGCATGCGGGTGGAGCTTCGGTCAACCTCGAGGAAGGTGACGTCCTCCCACCCGCAGTGCTCGGGCCCGCGCAGGGTCATCACCTCGGTCGTCGGGAGGGGGTCGCCGTCGGCGTCAAGCCAGACGCCGTAGCCCAGCCGGTCGGACGCGTCGCCGGTCAGCTCCGAGGGCTCGCACATCGCCCAGGACGACAACCGCCAGTCACGGACGTGCTCGCCGTTCCCGCGCTCCACGAGGGCGGCGAAGCGGGCGCGCCCGTCGACGTCGTGCACGAACAGCACCTGGGACTCCTTGCGCACCGAGGCACGTACCTCGGCCGGGTCGAGCCACCACTGCTCCCCCTGCAGCACCCCGGACTGCAGGGCGGACTCGGGAGCGGGCTGCCACATCGCCTGCTCGGCCCCGACGACCTGGCGAGTGGCGTAGACGCGGCCGTCGCACGACAGGGCGTCGCGCACGGACGGCACCGGACCGTCGCTGAAGGACGGACCGGAGCTCATGCCGTAGGCGACGACGAGACCCGCGGCCGCCAGGGCCGCGAGCCCCACGACCCGCACGAGCACGCTGACCTCCTCGGTCGCTCCTTCCCGGCACCTTGCCCCAGGTCCGCGGATCCTTCAGCGTTTTGGCGGCATGGCCGCGGACCGAAACCGATCCGTGACCATCGGGACGGCCGGACCAGACCAGTCCGGCTCAGGCGCGGCGACAGGTGAGCAGCAGGTACTCCCACTCCAGGACGAGGTGGCCGGCGTCGCCCACGTCGAACCGGGTGGCCAGGGCGTCGAGGTCGGCGTCCAGCGCGGCGGCCCGCTCGGCGTCGGGCTGCTGCTGGTACGCCGCGATCGTCGGCCCGTAGTTGGTCTTGAAGTACTCGCGGAAGTCGGCCGGCTCGGCGAAGTGGGTGATGCGCACCGTGCGTCGCTGGCACTGCACGTCGGTGACGCGGTCACCGAGCAACATGCGGACGTGGTCCTCGTCGCCCCACAACGGCGGGGGCGAGACGCCGGGCGGCGGCGGCGCGACGTACGGCTTCATGGCCGCGAACATCTGCCCGATGAAACCGGTCGGCGTCCAGCTGACGATGCCGATCCGGCCCCTGGGTGCGACGACGCGGACGAGCTCGTCGGCGGCGGCCTGGTGGTGCGGGGCGAACATGATGCCGACCGACGACACGGCGACGTCGAACTCGCCGTCGTCGTAGGGCAGGTGCTCGGCGTCGGCGACCTGCCACTCCAGCACGGCGCCCGTGGCGGCAGCCTGCCGGGCACCCTCCTCGAGCAGCTCGGGCGTCAGGTCGCTGGCGATCACCCGGGCACCGGCGAGCGCGGCGGGGATCGCCACGTTGCCGGAGCCCGCGGCGATGTCCAGCACCAGGTCGCCCTCGGCGATCCCCGTGGCGTCCACGAGCACGGGCCCGAGCTCGGCGATCAGGTCGGTGGCGACGGCCTCGTAGTGGCCGGAGGCCCACATGGCGGCGTGCTTCCGCTTGAGTGCGGTGTCGGCGGTGGTGTCGATGACCTCGGTCATGGGGCTCTCCCTCGTGCGTGGCCCGGTCCGTCCGGGCATGCTCGAACGCTAGGAGCCGACAGGTGCCTGGCAGATCCGCGCCGACGCGCAGCTCCACGGCGCGTACGGCGGGTGGCGACTACGCGTGCGTACGCGCGTGCAGCCGCGCAACCGCGGCGGTGCGAGCGTTGCGCCCGGTCAGGTCGAGCTTGGCGTAGGTGTTCTGGAGGTGCCGCTCGACGGTGCGGACACTGAGGGTCAGTGCCGCGGCGATGGCGTCGTTGTCGAGCCCGTCGCCGGCCAGCCGCAGCACCTCGAGCTCCCGGGGTGAGAGCAGCCGTTCGGGATCGGCGCTCACCGGACCGTCGGCGGCCACGAACCGCGAGACCTCGTCGACGAACACGCCCCAGGCGGGCTCGTGGTCGAGCACGATGTGGTTGCTGCTCTCGAGAGGGACGAGCCGGGCGTCCGGGATGTGCGTGGCGAGGGTGCGGGAGAGCTCGAAGTCGTTCATCCGGTCGTCGACCGAGTGCAGGATCAAGGTCGGCATCGTCAGCCGCCCGAGGTCGTCGGTGGCGTCGGCGAGCACCCGCTGCTGCCTGGCCGTGAACAGGGTGTCGGCCGTCACCGCCACCCGCTGCAGCTCGTCGAGCCAGGTCATCTGCTCCTCGGTCGCGCCCGGGATCATCAGCGTGGTGAACACCCGGCGGAACTCCGCCGTCGGCCGCGACCAGCCGACCTTGATGATCCGGTCGATGGCCTCCTGCATCTCGAGGTCCTCCCCCGACGGGTCGGGCATCGCGGCGGCGTACGAGCCGTAGAAGATGACCCGGGTGACGCGCTCGGGGTGGGCGGCGACGTAGCGGATCGCCACCGGCCCGCCCTGGGACATCGCCATCACCGCGAACCGTTCGACCCCGCTGTGCTCGACGACGGCATCCAGGTCGCCGACCCGGGCCTCGAGCGAGAAGTCCTCGACGTCGCGGTCGGACAGGCCGTGGCCGCGCTCGTCGTACCTGATCACGGTGGCCACCTCACCGAGGTCGCGCAGGAAGTGCCGCCACACGGGGCTCTGCCAGTCGTGCTGCAGGTGGCTGAGCCAGCAGGTCGTGATCACCAGCGGCGGCCCGGAGCCGTGCACGGCGTAGGCGATCCGCACGCCGTCGGGGGCGCGGCAGAACCGAACGTCCTGGTGTGCGCCGCCGATCCCCGCCACCCGGCGATCGTAGACCGGGGCATCCTGGTGTCCCGGAACACAATTCCCTTCGCACGTATCAGCGCGCATGCTGGGGGCTCCTGGGAGGAGTGATGACGATGCGGGACACCGCGGAGGACCCGGCGTCCGTCTGGGACACCGCAGCCACGTCGTTCGCACGGTGGCGCGCGGGAGACCCCGCGGCGCTCGACGAGCTGGTCCGGGTCATGAGCCCGATCCTCTGGCACGTCGTCCGGGCGACGGGGCTCGACAAGGAGCAGTCCGAGGACGTCGTCCAGACCGCGTGGCTGGCGTTGGTGCGCAGCGCCCACACGGTCGGCGACCCTCAGGCGGTGGCACGGTGGCTCTGCACGACCGCACGCCGCGAGGCGTGGCGGGTCAGCAAGAACGCCGGCCGCTCGACCGCGGTGGACGACGAGTCGCTCGAGTGGCACATGCCCTCGCAGGCGTCGCCGGAGTCGGAGGTCGTGCTCAGCGACGAGCAGACCCGGCTGTGGGAGTCCATCGGACACCTGCCCGACCGCTGCCAGAAGCTGCTGCGCATCGTTGCGATGGAGCCACGGCCCGACTACGCGAGGATCGCGGGCGAGCTCAAGATGCCCATCGGCAGCATCGGCCCGACCCGCGGCCGTTGCCTCGACAAGCTCCGCCACGAGCTCGAACGAACGGGAGCGGGACGATGAACCCGACACCTGACAACCATGACCAGGGTCCTCTCGAGAGCCTCGCCGATGACGCCCTGACGCTCGAGATCCGCCGTCTCTGGGAGATCCTCGACCCGCCGCCCGGCGACCTCGCCGACGGGGTGCTCGCCACCCTCGCGGCGATCGACCTCGAGTTCGAGTTCGAGCTGCTCACCCTCGTGGAGGCGCACGACGCGCTGGCCGGGACCAGGTCCCTGACCTCGCAGATGTCCGAGGTCGGCCAGTGGTCGCTCGAGTTCGCCGGCCCCGACTTCCGGGTGCTGCTGCGGATCAGCACGGTCAACGAGCGTCGCCGCGTCGACGGCTGGGTACTGCCCCGCAGGCCCATGCGGATCCAGGTCGCGAGCGCGTCGGCCGGACACCCGTCGTACGACGGCGTGGAGGTCGACGCCCACGGACGCTTCGAGATCACCAACGTCTCGCCGGGCCTGTCGCGGCTCTGGTTCCTGCCCGAGCCGGGCGAGTCGGACGACAGCCGACTGCCCATCGCGACGCCGCCTTTCTGGATCTGAAGTCGCGGTTGTGCTCGCCCCGGCGGTCATCCACGTGCATGCTTCTGGGGAAATCACCCGCACCGTGAGTGGAAACCGTGAGGACCCCGATGGCTGATCCGCAGAAGCCCACCCCGAAGCCCAAGCCGAAGCCGCCACCGCAACCGAGACCGCGTCCGTTCGAGGACCCCCACTAGGGCCTCCTCGGAACCTGCCACGTACGCGCTGGATCGAAGGAGCCTCTCGTGCAGGACGAAGCGCGTCCCGTCCGACCGCCCAACCCACCCTCGTCGGTCCGAGACCCCCGGGTCCCGCCGCGCCAGCTGCTCGAGCCCATCAATGGTCGGGTCCTCAACCCGGCCACGGCGGTGACGATCAAGGGCGTGAAGCCACGCGTCACCGTCTATGTGGGCCCTCGACTGCTGGTGACCCGTGGCCCTCGTGACGAGGAGACGATCACCGCCCTCGAGCGCGAGGCCGATGCTCTCGGCTGGCAGGCAGAGGTGAGCAAGGCCCGCACCGTGCTGCGAGGCCCCAAGCAGGACGTCGCCGACATCGTCTGGGAGGCCGTGAACCGCAACGGCTCGGGGAACTACTTCGAGGAGGGCGAGACCACGTCGATGGTGCGGCTCGATCTCCTTGTCAAGGACAAGGAGGCGACCAGCGCACCCGACGGTTGGGTGCTCCTTCAGCGTCTCCGTGCGAAGTCGCCCGACCTGGCGGACGTCCGTCATGCCGCCCTCGAGCACGTCGTCGCCGTGCGCAGCATCACACCGGACCCGTTCGAGGATCCCCACCCGTTCGAGGACCCGCACCCCTTCGAGGACCCGCACCCGTTCGAGGACCCGCACCCCTTCTCAGGTGGCTCGTCGGCCGTGGCCAGCTACGCGCGCCCGGGGAGCGGTGGTCGCCAGCCGATGGCGTACGTCGGACCCCAGCCGCTGCGTCGGCCCTCGGTGAAGGGGCGCCGCCCGGTCGTGGCGACGCTCGACACCGGCTGCGGCGAGCACCCGTGGCTCGACGGTGTGGTCCGCACCGACGTCAAGCTCGGCTCGCAGCCGATCGGCTACGTCGACGACGAGACCGATCCCGAGAAGTGGTTCGACCAGTTCGGGGCGCTCGACGGGGCCATCGACCCGCTGGCCGGCCACGGCACGTTCATCGCCGGCCTGATCCACCAGGCGTGCCCCGATGCCGACATCGTCGCCTGGCGGATCGTCGGCGCTGACGGCCTCGTCGTGGAGAGCAACCTCGTCAAGGCGCTCGAGGACATCGCCGAGCTGGCCCGCCGACACCGCGACGGCGAGGCCGGTGGCCACCCGATCGACGTGCTCAGCCTGTCCCTCGGCTACTACCACGAGACTCCGGACGACGAGCTCTTCGACCCGACCATGTACGGCATCCTGCGGCGCCTCGGCGAGTGCGGCGTCGCCGTCGTCTGCTCGGCCGGGAACGACGCCACCGCGCGACCAGTGTTCCCGGCGGCGTTCGCGCCCTGGCTCGATGACGGTGGCACCGTGCATGCCGAGAAGGGCGTGGTGCCGATCGTGTCGGTCGGTGCGCTCAACCCCAACCGCACGACCGACGCACTGTTCAGCAACACCGGCACCTGGGTCCGCACCTACGCCCGCGGGGCCGCGGTGATGAGCACCATCCCGCCCACGTTCCAGGGCGGGTTCAATGCCACGGCCAGCACCGAGGCGTACCGGCGCCGGCGGGCGTCGATCGATCCCGACGACTACAGCAGCGGATTCGCCCTCTGGAGCGGTACGTCCTTCTCGACGCCGTTCTTCGCGGGCCTCTTGGCCCGCCGCCTGGTCGACACGATCGACCCGTCCGATGACGACCGAGCGGCTGCGGTCGACCGGGCTTGGGGGGCCGTGACGGCGTTGACGAACATGAGACGACCGAGCTGACCAGATAGGCCATGATGGTCGAGTGCCTTCTGCTGTCGAGCTGCATCGGCGCGCCATGGCGAAGGTGCGTGCCGGGCAGTTCTCGCACGCGCGCGACCAGCTCGAGCTGGCGCGGCTGACGACGGACGACCGCGACCTGCTGGCCCGCATCGACCTCTCGCTCGCCTACGTGGACGCCGAGACCGGCGCCGTCGACGCGGGAGTGGCCCGATGTCAGGTCCTGGTGTCCAACCAGTGGCTCTCGCCCCTGACTCGGGGGCTCGCGTGGGCTCAGCTCGCCCTGATCCGCCAGCGCACGGGCGACGTCGACAAGGCGCTGGCCGCCTTCTCGACGGCGATTCCCCTGCTCGCGGACGAACCGGCGGAGGCCGGCCGGGCCCTCCTCAACCGAGGCAGCCTGCACCTGCGTCGGGGCAACCCGCAGGCCGCCATCGTGGACCTGACACAGGCCGACGGCGAGTTCGGTCGTGCGGGCCTGACCGTCCAGCGCGCCAAGGCCGAGCACAACTTGGGCTTCGCCCAGCTGTTGACCGGGGATGTCGTCGGCGCCCTCCAGACGATGGACTCGGCCCGCGACGTCCTGGCTCCGCTGTCTGCCGTCTCGCGCGCGGTGTGCGAGCAGGACCGTGCCGAGGTGCTCACCGCGGCCGGTCGTGCCGGCGAGGCGATCAGGGCCCTCGAGTCCGCTGCGGCGGCGTACGGATCGCGCCGACTTCGCTCGTTCCAGGCCCAGTGCGAGCTGACGTTGGCCTGGTCGCTGCTGCGCGAAGACCCCGTCCGCGCCCGTGTCGTGGCCCGACGCGCCGCTCGGCACTTCCGCAGCCAGGCGAGCCCGGTGCTGGCGACCCGGGCGGAAGCGGTCGAGTTGCTGGCGGAGGTCGGCATGGGCCGCCACGGGGCGTCACTCGTCGACCGTGCCGACGCTGTGGCCCTGGAGCTCCGCCGGCACGGACACCAGCGCGAGGCCGCGATCGTCGCCCTGCAGGCGGCCCGGGTGTCCGTCCGCCGCGGGCTGCTCGACGACGCCCGCGAGCGCATCGACAAGGTCCGCGTCACCGAGGACTCGCCCGTGGCGACCCGGTTGTTGTGGCGTGAGGTGCGGTCCGAGCTGGCGGAGGCGCGGGGCGATCGCCGCCACGCCCGCGACCACGTCCGCGCCGGGCTCGCCGACCTGCACGCGTGGCAGTCGTCGTTCGGCAGCCTCGACCTCCAGAGCACCCTCGTCGGGCACGGCCGGGCGTTGGCGCTCCAGGGGCTCCGGCTGGCGCTGGCGGAGGGATCACCGGCCCTCGCCTATGAGTGGTCCGAACGCGCCCGCGCGCTCGTCGCCCGGGTGACCCCCGTGCGACCCCCGGCCGACGAGCAGCAGGCGGGACTGCTCACGGAGCTGCGGGTGCTCTACGCCGCCGACCCCGCACCCCGCTCTGCGGACGGCCGCCGCCTCGACCAGCTGCGCGACCGGATCCGTGAGCAGAGCTGGTACGGCGACGGCAGTGGCCAGGTCGGCGAGCCTGCGGCTCTCGAGGAGGTCCAGGCCGAGCTGGCCGCCACCGACGCCTGTCTCGTGGCGCACGTCGCGGTCGACGGGTGGATCACGGCGATCGTCGTGACCGGCACGGGGGCCCACACCGTCCAACTCTGTGCGGCGACGCCGGTCGGCGAGGACCTCGACCGGATCGCCGCCGACCTCGACATGGCCGCCTCCCAGCTGGCGGGACCGTTCGCGGCCGCGATCCGGGGCTCGTTGGACGAACGGCTCCAGGTCGTCTCCGACCTCCTCGTCGCCCCGGTGCTGCCGCTGGTCGGCGACCGGCGCGTCGTACTGACACCTTCGGGCCAGCTGGCGGGGACGCCGTGGACGCTGCTCCCAGGACTGGTCGGACGCCCGGTCACGGTCCCGCCGTCGGCGACCCGGTGGCTGGAGCTGCGCCGGTCCGGCCGGCACCGTCGTCCGCGCGTGGGTCTGGTCGCCGGGCCGCACGTGGAGCGAGCGGAGGAGGAGGTCACGCGGGCATCGGCCGCGTGGCCGCGCGCGACGGTGCTGACCGGCGGCCGCGCTGTCGCCACCCAGGTCGCGAACCTGGCCTCGAAGGTCGACGTCCTGCACCTCGCCGGGCACGGCCGACATCCCGGCGACAACCCGCTCTTCTCCGCGGTCGAGCTGGCCGACGGACCCTGGTTCGGCTACGACATCGACCAGCTGCCGCACACCCCCGCCACCGTGGTGCTGTCGTCCTGTGAGCTCGGCCGTGCGTCCGTACGCTCCGGCGACGAGGTCGTCGGCATGACAGCCGCCTGGCTGCACGCCGGTGCCCGCTGCGTCACGTCGTCGCCGACGCTCGTGGCCGACGACGTTGCGTGCGAGGTGCTGGCCGGCTGGCACGCCCGGGTGGCCAAGGGCGACCCCCCGGCAGACGCGCTGGCCGACGCGGTGCGCGACCTCGACGACGGCGCTGCCCCCTCGCCGTTCCTCAGCTTCGGCGCCGGCTGGTAGCCGGTTCGCGAACCAGAATTTCTTTTCGTGTCCGGTGTATCTGGCGCCGTGCCCCCGACTCCTACGTGGGCAAGGGGGACACGGTCGGGGGTGTCGAAATCGGGGGATTCGACGCACCACCGCGCCAGGAGCGGACCAACGAACTCACAGGCGTTGGTCCGCTCCAACGCGTCTCCGGCGTCCTACAGGCGGACGGACCCTTGCTCGCCCTCGAGCGGCTCGCCGGTGACCTTCGCCTTCACGAACGAGAGCAACGAGGCCGCGCGCCCACCGGGCGCCTTCCAGTACTCGGCCGACTCGGCGTCCACGCGCAGCAGGAGGACGTCCGGGTCCTCCGCACCGTCGGGGAACCACGCCTCCACGACCGGGTTCCACATCTCCTTGACCAGCGCGCGGTCGTCGACCAGCGTGGCCCGGCCGGCCACCGACAGCCAGTCCGACGAGCCGTCGAAGGACAGGTTGACCTCGGGGCGTGAGCCCAGGTCGGTGGCCTGCTCGCTGGAGCGCGAGATGAAGAACCACGACTCCAGGTCGTCGGTCACCTGCTGCGGCGTCATCGGGCGCGCGTGAAGCGCGCCGTCCGCCGCCGTTCCGGTGACCATGCAGAACCGGGCGTCCTGGGCGATCTCGACGCAGCGGCGTCGTGCGCGGTCGTCGCTGGACTCGGGCTCCGAACGTTCGGTCGGGTCCGGCGTCCAGTCGTCGTGCTGGCTGTCCTCCACGGTGCCTCCTCGAGTGGCGTCCGACGACACTCCCAGCCGCCCGCTGAGCGGTGCCACACCCCAAAGAGGGAAGGTACGCGGACCGTCCTGCCCCCGAAGTGATGTAAGTCAACAGGTTCGCTACATTTACGGGTGGGAGGGACCGATGACGCGACCAGCACGCCCCGACTTCCTCATCCTGGGGGCTCCGAAAGCGGGCACGACCGCACTGCACGCGGCGCTGACCCGCCATCCGGACGTCTTCATGTCCTCCCCCAAGGAACCGAAGTACTGGATGTGCGACGACGCTCCCCCGCCGCACTTCCGCGGCCCCGGCGACCAGCACTCCCAGCAGGAGTGGGTCTGGCGGAGAGCGGACTACCAGCGGCTCTTCGAGCCCGCGCCCCCCTCGTCCATGCGCGGCGAGAGCACGCCCTTCTACCTCTGGCACCGCGCCGCTCAGCGCCGCATCTCCGAACAGCTGCCCGACGCCCGGCTGATCGCGGTCGTCCGGGACCCCATCGACCGCGCCTACAGCAACTGGATGCATCTGTGGTCCGACGGGCTCGAGCCGGTGGCCGACTTCGAGGAGGCGTTCGCGCTCGAGCACGAGCGGATCGCGAAGGGGTGGGCGCCGTTCTGGCGCTATGCGCAGCTGGGGCGGTACGGCGAGCAGCTCGCCCACCTGTTCAGCTACGTCGACCGGGAACGCGTGCTGGTGCTGCGCTACCGCACGATCGTCGACGACCCGCGTGGCGCGGTCGACCGGGCGTGTCGGTTCCTCGGGATCGCGCCCGGACTCATCGAGACGCTCCCGCACGACAACAGCCGCAGCTTCGTCGAGCCGGGACCCAGGTCGGCCGTGATGGGCCGCGTGCTGCGCGCGGGCGCGTGGGCCGGCCAGTTCGCGCCGCCGCAGGTGTGGCGGCGAGCGAGCGCACCGCTGATCCGGCGGCTGTCCGGCGGCGACGCGGTCCGTCCCAAGCTGTCCGCCCAGGCGCGGGCCCGGCTGCTGCCGTACTTCGCCGACGACATCGCGCTGCTCGCCCAGCTGACCGGCGAGTCCTTCGACGACTGGCGGTCGACCGAGAGCCGCGGCTCGTTCCGCGAGCGCAGCAGGGCGTCCTAGCGGACGAACGTCACCAGGTCGTGCGCGCCGTCGTCGCGGGCTGCCTCGACGTAGTAGCGCGTGCGTCCGTCGCCCAGCGCCACCGCCGAGGCGTAGCGGAAGGCGCCATCGGAGTACGGCGAGGCGATCGGCGCGACGCTGGGGTCGGCGACCAGGCGCTCGCCGTCCCAGACCGCGACGCCCGTGGTCTCGAACCAGTTGGACGCGGCGTCGGCCCGGCCGTCGTACAGCACCGTGAGCGGCTCCTCGCCGATCACGGTGACGACGCGGGCGCCGCGTGCGTCCCACTCACCCGGGCGGCCGGCCAGCACCTCGCCGCGGTCGGTCCAGACGAGCCCGTCGTCGCTGGTCAGGTACCTGGTGGCCATCCGGTCCTCGTGACCCGGCTCGTCGAGCGGGTGGCAGCAGAGCCACAGGTGCCAGCCACGCTCGTCATGGGTGATGACCGGGTCCTTGACGGCGGTGTGCCGGTCGCCCGGCAGCACGACCTGCTGGTGCCCCGCAGGCAGGTCCTCGACCGTGGGCGCGGTGAGGCTGTCGACCCACCAGTGCTTGGAGCCGGACGTGGCACAGGAGAGGTAGAGGCGCCAGCCGAGGCCTGGCACGGGCATCAGCGCCGGCCGCTCGAAGGACTCGGCCCCGAACGCCTCGCGGTTGACCTCCGCGACCGGTTCGAACGTCTCACCGTCCTCGGAGCGGGCCACCACGACCGTGACGCCGCGGCCGTCGGTGAGCGGGCGGCGTACGCGCCAGGTGAGCCAGAAGACGCCGTCGACCAGGACGGCGCTCGCCGCACCCGACCAGTTGCCCGCCCCGATGCCGGGGGCCGGCACGACGACGCGCACATCCTCGCCGTACGACGGCAGATGGGCCACGGCGGCAGTCGTCATGACGACCATCATCATGCACTGAATCACTCGACATTGCCGCGGCACGCCGCGTGAGCCTCGGTCAGAGGTAGAGGCCGGTGCTGCCGGTGTCGCCCAGCCGCTCGGCCGCCACGGCGTGCACGTCGCGCTCGCGCATCACCACGTACGTCTCGCCCTGCACTTCGACCTCGGACTTGTCCTCGGGGTCGAAGAGCACGCGGTCGCCGATCTCGACGGCGCGGGCGTGTGGGCCGCAGGCGACCACGCGGGACCACACCAGGCGACGCGCGCCCATCGCGGCGGTGGCCGGGATGACGATCCCTCCGGAGGACCGGCGCTCGCCGGCCTCGCGGTCCACCTCGACCAGCAGACGGTCGTGCAGCATCTTGATCGGAGCCTTGTCGGACATGGACGCGCTCCTTCGGACCGGCCGGGCGACGGCGGTCAGCGCACGACCCGGCGGGCGACGGCGAAGAACGTCAGGACGCCCACGACGATCCCGGCGGCCTTCAGGATGTTGTTGGTGCGGGGACTCCCGGTGAGGGGATCCACGAAGTGGGCCTTGATCGAGCTGATCTCTCGACTGACGATCGTCTTGGGGTGGGCCCGGTAGACGAGCAGGTCGATCGTCTCGGCCAGGCGGTCGCGGGTGGCGTCGATCTCACGCTCGAGCGAGGACGTCTCGTTGGTCACGCCCGCAGGCTACCAACGCGGGCGGCCCGGATATCGTGCGCACGTGACCGAGCACCCCATCGCACGCCTCTCCCCCGGCGACACGGCCCCCGACTTCACCCTCACCTCCGACTCCGGCGAGGAGGTGTCGCTGGCCGACCTGCGCGGCCGCAAGGTGATCGTGTACTTCTACCCGAACGCCATGACGCCCGGGTGCACGACCCAGGCGTGCGACTTCAGCGACTCGCTCGCCTCGCTGCAGGCCGCGGGCTACGAGGTGCTCGGCATCTCGCCCAACACCCCCGAGAAGCTCGCCAAGTTCCGCGAGCGCGACGGCCTGACCATCACGCTGCTCTCCGACGCGGACAAGTCGGTCATGCGGGCCTACGGCGCGTACGGCGAGAAGAAGCTCTACGGCAAGCTCGTCGAGGGCGTCATCCGGTCGACGTTCGTCGTCGGCGAGGACGGCAAGCTCACCCTGGCCCAGTACAACGTCAAGGCCACCGGTCACGTCGCCAAGCTCCGCCGGGACCTCGACCTCGCGGCCTGACCTCCTAGGATCGGTCCGCACAGGCCGGAGTGGTGGAACTGGCAGACACGCAGGGTTTAGGTCTCTGTGCCTTCGGGTGTGCGGGTTCGAGTCCCGCCTCCGGCACTGGTCAACGCGGCCGCGATGAGCGGGCCGATCTCGCGCAGCGCCTTGCCCCGGTGCGAGATGGCGTCCTTGTCGGCGGGCGTCAGCTCGGCGGTCGTGACGCCCGGTGCCTCGTCGGCCTCGAACAGCACGTCGTAGCCGAACCCCCCGCTTCCCCGGACCTCGCGGACGACGTGGCCCCACATCTCGCCGCGGACGACGGCCTCCGTGCCGTCGGGGTGGCAGAACGCCACGGCACAGGCGAAGAACGCGCCGCGACGCTCGTCGGGGACGTCCGCCAGCTGGGCGAGCAACAGGTCGTTGTTGCGGGCGTCCGCCCCTCTCTTGTCTGCGAGGGGAGGCCCCGACCAGCGCGCGGACAGCACGCCCGGCATGCCGTTGAGGGCATCGACGCACAGGCCGCTGTCGTCGGCCACGCTCGGCAGACCGGTGGCCGCGAGCCCGGCGCGCGCCTTGAGCAGGGCGTTGCCCTCGAACGTCGGGCGGTCCTCGACCGGTTCGTCGTACGGGGCCACGGCGTCCAGGCCGACCACCTCGACGTCGGCGACCAGGATCCGCCGCATCTCGGCGAGCTTGCCGTCGTTGCGGGTCGCCAGGAACAGCTTCACCGGTCGAGCGTCTGGGCGAGGGCCTCCGCCTGCAGGCGGGTCAGCTCGCCGCAGCCCTGCTCCGCCAGCGCCAGCAACGCGTCGAGCTCCGCCCGGTCGAAGGGCGCCCCCTCGGCCGTGCCCTGGACCTCGACGAACTTGCCGTCACCGGTCATCACGACGTTCATGTCGGTCTCGGCGCGCACGTCGTCGTCGTAGTGCAGGTCGAGGCGCGGGCTGCCGTCGACGATGCCGACGCTCACGGCGGCGACCGACCCGACCAGGGGCTCCCCGGTCAGCGCGCCGTTGTTCCGCAGGTGGGTCACGGCGTCGGCCAGCGCGACGTACGCGCCGGTGATCGCCGCGGTGCGAGTGCCCCCGTCGGCCTGCAGGACGTCGCAGTCGAGCACGATCGTGTTCTCGCCGAGCGCCTTGTAGTCGATGATGGCGCGCAGTGAACGGCCGACCAGCCGCGAGATCTCATGGGTACGCCCGCCGATGCGGCCGCGCACGGACTCACGGTCGGTGCGGGTGTTCGTGGAGCCGGGGAGCATGGCGTACTCGGCGGTCACCCACCCGAGGCCCGAGCCCTTCCGCCACCGCGGCACGCCTTCGGAGGCGGAGGCCACGCACAGCACGCGGGTCCGGCCGAACTCCACGAGCACCGACCCGGCGGCGTGGTCGAGCCAGTTGCGGGTGAGGGTGACCGGTCGCAGCTGGTCGTCGGCCCGCCCATCTGACCGGCCGTCTGATCGCTCGCTCATGCCCGCGAGCCTAGGGGGTCACTTGACCTCGGCCCGCAGCACCCGCCACACCCCGATCACCAGCGGGAGGACCAGCCAGATGAAGCCGGAGACAGCCAGCTGCGCCCACTCCTTGCCAGTGACGTCGGCCTCGATGATGGGGTTCTGGGCGTTCGCGAAGTCGATCCACGGGCGCAGGTCCTGGAACCAGTCCATCAACGCCGAGCCCAGCTCGAAGAGGCCGGGGAAGATGAAGGAGTAGACGAAGTAGACGACGATCGCCGCCGCGGTGTTGAGCAGCAGCATGCCGAACGCGAAGCCGGTCGCCATCGAGAAGACGTAGAGCAGGAAGAAGCAGAAGATGCGGAACGCTCCGAGGTCCCAGGTGACCGGGTTGTCGCTGAACGCCGCGTAGAGGCCGTTGGCGGCGATGGTCAACGTGAAGCCGATCACGACCGCCGCCAGGGCGACGATCAGGGTGCCGACGAACTTCGCGGCCAGGAAGCGGGTGCGCGAGGGCTCGAGGGTGAACGTCACCATCGCCGTGCGCTGGCTCCACTCGCTCGTCACGGACATCACGCCGAGCACGGGCAGCAGGATGTTCATCGGGATGTTGGCCCCGGCGGCGAAGTCCTCGAACGTCACTGTCTGGTCCTGGGCGAGCACCACCCACAGCTGGATGATCAGCACCAGGGCCGTGAACGCGGCAATGGAGATCAGCAGCCACCGGCCCGCACGGGTGTCGAACATCTTGCGCAGCTCGACCGACACCAGCCGGCTGAACGGCACCCTGTCGGTCTGGCTGACGTCGAGGGTCATCGGGGCACTGGTCGCGGTGCTCATGAAGGGGCTCCTGCGGTGGTGGCGGCCTGCGCGAAGTCCTCGCGCTGGGTGTCGGAGGTGAGCTCGAGGAACAGGTCTTCCAGACCGCCCTCCACCGGGCGGAGGTCGGACAGCACGACCGACCGCTCCGCAGCCACACGGCCGACGTCGACCGGCATGGCGTCGACGCGGAATCCCAAGCCCACCGGCGTGAACGTGAGGCCCTTGTCGGTGAGGGCGGCGGTCAGGAGGTTGTTGTCCTCGGCGACGACGAGGGTGCCGACACCGCCCGCGCCGGCGAGCAGCTCGGCCTTGGTGCCACGGGCCACGATCTTGCCGCGGCCGATCAACAGCATCTCGTCGGCGATCTGCTCGACCTCGTTGAGGAGGTGGCTGGACAGGAGGACGGTGCCGCCGCGGTCGGCGTACCCCTTGAGGAGCCCGCGCATCCAGCGGATACCGGCCGGGTCGAGGCCGTTGGCAGGCTCGTCGAGGATCAGCACCGAGGGGTCACCGAGCAGGGCATGGGCGATGCCCAGCCGCTGGCGCATGCCGAGCGAGTAGTTGCGGACCCGACGTTTGGACTCGGTGTCGTCGAGGGAGACCAGCGCAAGCATCTCGTCGACGCGCGACATCGGCAGGCCCATCGTCTTGGCGCCGATGGTCAGCACCTCGCGGCCGGTGCGGCCCGCGTGCTGGGCGGATGCGTCGAGCAACACTCCGACGTGGCGACCAGGGTTCGGGATGTCGTGGAAGTGCAGCCCGCCGATCGTCACCTCGCCCGCCGTCGGCGAGGTCAGCCCGACCATGACGCGCATGGTCGTGGTCTTCCCGGCACCGTTGGGCCCGAGGAAGCCGGTGACGGTCCCCGGCTTGCACACGAAGCTGATGTCGTCGACCGCCATGAAGCTCCCATAGGCCCGTGAGAGGCCCTCGACCTTGATCATGCGGACCATCCTGCCAAGCCCGCGCCGCCGGAACATCGGACCTCGGAAGGGGTGTCGCCCGACCAAAGTAGGGGGCTGGGCACGACCGCGGACCGCTGCCGCCCGACGTACGACGCGACACACTGACCGCATGGAACGCCCCGCCCCCGACACCGTGCAGCCGCCGGTGACGCGATGGGGCGTGTTCTTCCGCCTCGTGGGCGTGCTCGCCATCAGCGCGATCGGGCTGGTCTCGGTGCCGGACCACTGGCACGGCGCCTGGCTGGCGGTCGACATCGCGCTGGGCCTGGTCGCGCTGGTGCTGGTGTGGTGGCGGCGCCGGTGGCCGCTCGGGATCGCGCTGGCCACCGGCGCGCTCGGAGCCCTGTCGGGGCTGGCCGCCGGACCCGCGGTCCTGGCCGCCGTGTCGATGGCGACCCGGCGGGTGTACTGGCAGGTGGGGGTGCTCGCCGTCTTCACCGTCGCCGGCGGCCAGTTCTTCACCACCATGCAGCCCGACGACGGGGACCCGTGGTGGGTCGACCTCCTCATCAACGCCGTTGTCACCGCGGGTGTCCTCGGGTGGGGCATGTACATCGGCTCGCGCCGCGAGCTGGTCTGGACGCTGCGTCAGCGCGCCGAGCGCGCCGAGGCCGAGCAGGAGCTCCGGATGGCCCAGGCACGCAGCAACGAGCGCTCCCGGATCGCCCGAGAGATGCACGACGTCCTCGCGCACCGGATCTCCCAGATCTCCATGCAGGCCGGCGCGCTCGGCTTCCGCAGCGACCTCGACGCCGACGAGCTGAGGGCCAACGCCACCGTGATCCGAGACCTGGCCAACGAGGCGCTGACCGACCTGCGCGGCGTGCTCGGCGTGCTCCGCGACCCGGGTACGGGCGAGCTTGCCCACGCCCCTCAGCCGACCTGGTCCGACCTGCCGTCGCTGGTGGACCACGCGCGCGAGGCGGGCCTGCACGTCGTGCTCACCGACCGGCTGCCGCTCGACGCGCCGGTGCCCGACGTGGTCGGCCGCACGCTTTACCGCATCGTGCAGGAGGGCATCACCAACGCCGGGAAGCACGCCCCCGGCGCCGTCGTCCGGATCGAGGTCAGCGGGTCGCCGGAGGAGGGCGTCGACATCGTGCTGCGCAACCCGCTCGGCTTCGGACCGACACGGACGCCGGGTTCAGGCCTGGGGCTGATCGGTCTCACCGAGCGCGCCGAGCTCCGGGGTGGCCGGCTCGAAGGGCGCCGGGAGGGGCAGCAGTTCGTGCTGCACGGCTGGATACCGTGGGCCGCCTAGTGAACGTCACCCGCCTGCTGATCGTCGACGACGACCCGCTCGTCCGCTCTGCGCTCACCTTCATGCTGGGCGGTCAGCCCGACCTCGAGGTGGTCGGGGAAGCAGGCGACGGCTGCGAGGGAGTCAACCGCGCCGCCGAGCTCAGGCCCGACGTCGTCCTCATGGACATCCGGATGCCTCGGCTCAACGGCCTCGACGCGACCCGTCGGCTGCTCGCCTCGGACGCCCCGCCGCGGGTGATCGTGCTGACGACGTTCGACGCCGACGAGTACGTCGTCGAGGCACTCGCCGCCGGCGCCGACGGGTTCCTGCTCAAGGACACCCCGCCGCCGGAGGTGGTCGACGCCATCCGCAAGGTCGCGCAGGGCGACCCGATGCTCTCCCCCGCCGTCACCCGGTCGCTGATCCGGCGGGTGGCCACCAGCAGCCGGTCGCCCGCGGCGGTCGCCCGGCTCGCCGAGCTCACCGACCGTGAACGTGAGGTCGCCCTCGCCGTGGGCCGAGGACTCAGCAACGCCGAGATCGCCGCCGAGCTCTACCTCTCCGTCCCGACCGTCAAGGCGCACGTGTCGCGGTTGTTCGACAAGCTCGACGTCACCAACCGCGTCCAGATCGCGATGTGCGTGCACGACGCGGGGCTGCTCTGAGCGACTACGCGCCGCTGCGTCGGCCGCTCAGCTCCAGCTCGACGGTGTTGATTCCGGGGGTCTGGTCGGCGAGCGTGAACTCGACGAGCTCGGCGTCGTCGTCGACGTGTGCGTTGTGGCCGGGCCGGATGTAGTAGGCGTCCCCGGCCCTGATGACGTCGGTCTCTCCGTCGGCGTAGCGCATCGTCACCTGGCCTTTCAGGCAGTAGCCCCAGTGCGGCTCCTGGCAGGCACCGCCGGGCAGCTCGGCGAACCACTCCGCGGTGTCGAGGCCGGAGTTCCAACGCTCGAGAGCGATGGTCATGCCGCCCGCCTCTGCGCGGTGCTGCTGGCCTGCCCCGTCGATGTCGACGGCCAGCTCGGTGTTGTTGCGGGTGAAGGTTCCCATGGCTCTGCTCCTGTGTCGTGGACCGACGTTTTCGGTCGACACCCGGAACGTAGGTGTTGAACTCGGGTGCAAGGTCAAGACCTTGACCTTGCACCCGGGTGCAAGGTCTACCGTGGACGTGTGCGGATCTCCGAGCTGGCCGCAACCGCGGGAGTACCGACCTCCACGGTGCGCTACTACGAGCGGGTCGGGCTCCTCACGCTCCCGTCGCGCACCTCCTCCGGCTATCGGGACTACGGCGAGGACGCTGCCGCCCGTCTGCTGTTCATCACCCGGGCGAGACGCATGGGCCTGAGCTGCGAGCAGGTCACCGACCTGATCCCCGTCTGGGACGGTGCCAACTGCGGCGCTGCCCAGGAAAGAGTCGGTCGGCTGATCGACGAGAAGCAGGCGGAGATCGCCGAGCGGATCGCCGAGCTCGAGGAGTTCGCCGCTCAGCTCGACACGGTTCGGGTCGCGCTCGAGGCGGAGCCGGCGCAGCAGGCATGCCGGGCCGACCTCACCTGCTGCGTGCCCTTGACCGCGGGCGGGCCCGTGGCTGTCGAGCTCAAACCTCGGCGCTAGCTGGCCCCGGCGGCTGCGTGCGTCAAGGTCCACGTGCGGCCGCGGGCATCGGCGCGGGCGGGGAACGGCAGGCCGCACATGGTGACGGCAGTGTCGCCGGCGACGGCAGACGGGGTGGGGAGCCTCCACCAGGACCTGATCGGGTCGGCTGAGCGGATCGCCAGGGTCTGCCCGCGGCAGTCGGGCACCTCGGCAGGCTGCTGGGGACGCAGCTCGTGAGGAGCGACCACCGACGCCCGCAGGAGGCGCGGCTCACCGACTCGACGGCCAACCCCGCGGTCGACGTGGTGGGCGGGCAACCCGCTCCAGCTCAGGCACCCGAAAGGCATCCGTCTCACGTCCGCCGGTGGAAGGTCGTGGAGCCGTTGGGATGATGGTGGACCTGCCAGGCGGGGTCGTGGGCGCGGTGGTGGTGGAACGAGCACAGCAGCTTGCCGTGGGCCAGGTCGGTTCGCCCGCCCTGGGCCCAGGGCTGCTTCCAGTGGTGGGCCTCGCACCAGGCGGCGGGGATGCTGCAGCCCTCGGTGGTGCACTCGCGGTCGCGGACGGCCATCGCCTTGCGTTGGGCCG
>JAICRP010000169.1 GCA_025966445.1 Nocardioides sp. | reverse complement strand
TGGACCAGCCCAGCTCAAGATGGCTGAGCCAGCCCGGCGCCACCAGCAGGAGCGGCCCGCCGCCGGTCGAGGCGTACGCCACCCTGGTGCCGTCCGGCAGCGGCGCCATGCCGAAGCGCTGCTCCCGTGCACCCACGGCACCCATGTAACAGGAACGACCGGAGGGACGACGTGAAGTCCCGCCGTAGGGGTGAAGCGGCGTGGTCCCCCGCACCGTGACAATCGCGCCCGTGGAACGCGCCGCACCCGTGTGGGTCGAGGTCCTGACGACCCAGCAGATGGTCCGCCTCGGCTTCCGGCACGCCCTCGAGATCGCCCCGGGACCGCTCGCGATCACCACGACCGGGCCCGCGGACGCGGAGCCCGACGTGGTGCTCTACGACGTCATCAAGCTGCACGAGGAGGACGGCGCCGACCTCGACTACTGGGTCAAGATCCCTGCGTCGATCGTGATCGCCATCGACCGCACCCTGCGCCCCGACCTCGGCGCGCAGGCACGGGAACGAGGCGTCGAGTGGGGCATCGACCTCGGCATCACCGTCGACGACCTCGCGACGCTCATCCACGAGGCGGTCTCCGGCACCCTGCTGGACAGCGCCGTCGCCCAGGAGTGGGAGTGCGGCGGGTACGCCGGCGAGGTCGACGGTCTCAGCCCGCGCGAGGCCACCGTCCTCGGGCGGGTGGTCCAGGGGCTCTCGAACCAGGAGATCGCCGACGAGCTGTACCTGAGCATCAACTCGGTGAAGACCTACATCCGCTCCGCCTACCGCAAGATCGACGCCGTGAGCCGCGCGCAGGCGGTCGCGTGGGGCATCCAGCACGGCTTCCCGGCCACGGTCGACAAGGTGTCCGAGTTCGGCTGAGGAAGGTCCGGGTGGGCCCAGGACGTCATACGAAACGGTCGCGATGGCGACCACAACGTATGACGTTGTCGAGCCGTGGGACGTCGTCGTCGGGGGAGTCGCGGCTCACGCGGGCTCGGGCTCTGTCCCGTACCGCTCGCGGAGAGAGGTCAGAAGCTCGTGGTGCCGCACCAGGAACGCCCGCTCGTCGAGCTTCTTGCGGCGCAGCCAGCCGGTGACCTCGTCGTTGCACTTGCTCGCGTTGCAGGACCGGCAGGCGGGGACGACGTTCGTGAGCGTGTAGCGGCCGCCGCGCGAGATCGGGAGCACGCAGTCCTTCTGGAGGGCCAGGGCCGGTGAGCCGCAGTAGGCGCAGCCGTCCCAGGCGTCCATCAGCGCGGCCCACTGCTCGTCGGTCAGGTCGTGCCGCACCTGGCCCATCCGCGTCCGGCGCTTCCGGGCCGCGCGGGCCGTGCGACTCCTGTTGACCGCCACTCCCGGAGGCTAGAACGCCGGGACACCTCGACCGCGGAGGCTGGCCGCGTCCTAGCCTGGACCGATGGGCTACTCGTGGGCGGAGTCGCGGCGGGCCTTCGACGAAGCGGCGGACTGGTACCTCGCCACCGTGGCGCTCGTGGGCGACCGCTGGCAGCAGCCCGCGCTGGGCGAGTGGACCGTGCTCGACCTGGTCGGTCACGCCAGCCGCTCCTTCCTGACGGTCGAGACGTACGCCGCGCGGCCGGCCCGGTCCGTGGAGGTCGCCTCGCCCTCGGACTACTACATCGCGACGCGTGCGATCGCCGCCGGACCCGACGTCGCCCAGCGCGGGCGGGACGCGGCGGCAGCCCTCGGCGCCGACCCCGTCACGGCGGTGCGCGAGATCGCCGCCCGCGTCAGGGGACTCCTGGACCGGCACGACGGCACTGCGCTCCTCACGACGATCGCGGGTGGCATGCGGCTCGAGGACTACCTGCCCACCCGGACCTTCGAGCTGGTCGTGCACACCGCCGACCTCGCGCTGGCGCTGGGTGAACCGATCGACGCACCGGCGGCAGCGGCCGCCCAGGTCCTGGGCATCATCAGCGACATCGCGCTGACCGACGGCACCGCCGGGTCCCTGCTGTTGCTGGCGACCGGCCGGACGGGCCTGCCCGGGCGCTTCTCCGTCATGTGATGGGCTGGTACGCGCAGCTGTTGCGGACGTCGACGGACCTGCCGGGGTCGGGACCACCGCCGCCCGGCCGGCGAGCACCGTCGAGGGTCGCCATCGCACGGCTGACCGACTCCTGCATCCAGGCGTAGTCCGGGTCGCCGGGGAAGAACCGGTCCGACGACACGAACGCGACGGACCTGACCCGGTGCTCCTTCACCCGGAGTCCGAGGTTGACGAGCGCCGGCAGCACCGACCGGGGGATGTCCGTGCGGACGATCTCCTTGCCCGCCTGGGCGAGGTCCAGGTAGCGGCGTACCAGGGTGACCGGGTCGGCCGCCTCGATGAGGGCACCGACCATGCAGCGCTGGCGCAGCATCCGCTCGTAGTCGTCGGAGCCCCAGCGGCCGCGGCTGAACCACAGGGCGTGGAAGCCGTCGAGGTGCTGGTCGGGCCCCGGCTCGATGTACCCGGTGGGCGGGATCCCCAGGTCGGTGTTGCCGTTGATCGCGACGGGCTCGTTGACGTTGACCGTGACGCCGCCCATCGCGTCGACGACCTGCTGGAAGCCCATCAGGTTGACCAGGACGTAGTAGTCGACGTCGATGCCCAGGCTGCCCGCGATCGCCTGCTTGAGCGCGTCGGCGCCCTCGTTGTCGGAGTCGCCGAGGATGCCGGGGTACCGCGCCGGCAGCAGCCCGTAGACCGCGTTGAGCATGCCCGCCGACGGGTCGCCGTCGCTCGTGAAGCCGTCCGGGAACACGGCGTGGAGCGGGCTGTCCTCCGGGAACTGCGCGTACATCATGTTGCGCGGCAGGCTGAACACCACCGAGCGCCCGGTCCGCGTGTTCAGGACCAGGAGCATGACGGTGTCGGTGCGGACGCCCTCGCGGCTGACCGACCCGTCACCGCCGAGGAGCAGGATGCTCACGTGCTCGCGGCCGGCCCACGGGTCCTCCTCGCTGATGCCCCGCGGAGCCGTGGCCGTGCGGTTGTCGGTGAAGAGCGTCTCGACCAGGTCGGCCTGCACCGCGGTGTAGCGCATCGTCTGGACGACCGGCAGCGCCGCGGCCACGCAGGCGACCGCCACGACCAGCGCGCCCGCGACCGACGGCCACCGGGCCACCCGGACGGGCCGCACCCAGACGTACGTCGTGACCACGCTCACCGCCCACACCGTCAGACCGATGCCCAGCACCACCGCGAACGCGCGCAGGCGGGCGGGGTCGGTGGCCAGGTCGACGAGCGCGTCCACGTCCCGCAGCGTGGCGAGGGCGTAGACGGACCCACCGACGACGGGCACCAGCAGCACGTACCCGATGAGCCGGCCGCTCCAGAGCCAGCCCGCGCCGGGCAGCACGGCACCGAGCAGGGTCACGCCGAGGGCGCCGCGCACCGTACGCGCGCGACGCTGGCGGCCGCGACGGGCCGGCCGGGCGCGGTGGCTGCCCGCATGCGTGTGCACGACAGCCAAGGATGCCGTACCTGCGGGGCCGAACCCCGGGACTGGAGCCCCGAGTCGGGCGGGAACTTCCCACCCTCGATCGGCGAGGATGGGACGGTGCTCGACCTCAACGGCCCTCTCGTCCTCGACGGTGGCCTGTCCACGGCCCTCGAGCAGCAGGGGGCGGACCTCGGCGGCGCGCTGTGGACCGCGCGCCTCCTGGCCGACGAGCCCGCTCGCCTCGCGGCGGCCCACCGGTCCTTCTTCGACGCCGGGGCGCGGGTGGCGACGACGGCGAGCTACCAGGCCAGCGTCGAGGGCCTCGTCGCGGCTGGCTACGGCGCACCGGAGGCTCGGCACCTCATCGGGAGCAGCGTGACCATCGCCCGCGAGGTGGCCGAGGAGTACCCCGGATCACTGGTCGCGGCGTCGGTCGGCCCGTACGGCGCGTACCTCGCCGACGGCTCGGAGTACACCGGCCGCTACGGCGTGTCCGCCGCCCGGCTGCGCGACTTCCACGGGCCCCGCCTCGAGCTGCTGGCCGGAGCGGGTCCCGACCTGTTCGCCGTGGAGACCATCCCGGACGCCGACGAGGCCGAGGTGCTCGTGGAGCTGCTCGACGAGATCGGCCTCCCCGCGTGGTTCAGCTACTCGGTGAAGGGCAACCACACCCCGGCCGGGCAGCTGCTCGTCGCGGCGTACGCCGTGCTCATCGGGTGCCGTTCGCTCGTCGCCGCCGGCGTCAACTGCTCGGACCAGGCCGATGTGCTCGGGGCGGTGAGGACAGCCGTGGCCGTGACCGGCCTGCCCGCGGTCGCGTACCCGAACCGCGGCGGCAGCTGGGACGCCGACGCCAAGTCGTGGGCGTACGGCGACCCGCTCGACCTCGACCTGGTCGCGGGCTGGCTGGCGGCCGGAGCCCGCCTGGTGGGCGGCTGCTGCGGCAACGGCCCGGCCGACATCGCGGCCCTGGCAGGAAATGTCGCCGTCACACGTCCTGGGTAGATTGCGCGGGGTGACGAACACCGAGCAGGAGGTCGCGCCCGTCGCGGCCGCGCCGCGGCACTGGGAGGCCGACGTCCTGCTCCGTGACGGTCTCTCGGCGCACATCCGGCCGATCCGGCACGAGGACGGCGACCTCCTGGTCGAGTTCTACGGCCGGGTCTCGGACCAGTCGAAGTACTTCCGGTTCTTCACCGCGATGCCCAAGCTCTCCGAGCGCGACGTGGTGCGGTTCACGCACGTCGACCACGTGCACCGGGTGGCCTTCGTGGTCACCCTCAAGAAGCGGATCATCGCGCTCGGCAGCTACGAGGGCGACGCGTCCGGCAAGGCCGAGGTGGCGTTCCTCGTCGAGGACGCGCATCAGGGCCGCGGCATCGGCCAGCTCCTGCTCGAGCACCTGGCGCAGGCCGGCCGGGAGCGAGGCATCGAGCGGTTCGTCGCCGAGGTGCTGCCCGACAACGAGCGGATGATCCAGACCTTCCGCGACGCCGGGTACCGCCTCGTGAGCGACGTCGAGGACGGGGTGATGTCGCTCGAGTTCCCGATCGAGCCGACCGACACCTTCGCCGGGGTGATGGCCACCCGTGAGCACCGCGCCGAGTCGAAGTCCATCGAGACCTTCTTCAACCCGCGGTCGGTCGCGGTGATCGGCGCCAGTCGCCGCCAGGACACCATCGGCCAGGCGCTCGTCCGTCACCTCGTGCTGGGCGACTACACCGGCCGCGTCTACGTCGTGAACGACCGCGCCACCTCGGTGTCCGGGATGCCGGCGCACGCGACCGTCAGCGAGATCGACGACGACGTCGACGTGGCCATCGTGGCCGTGCCCGCCGAGTCCGTGCAGGACGTCGTCCTCGACTGCGCCAACAAGGGCGTGCACGGCCTGGTCGTCATCTCGTCGGGCTTCGCCGAGGTGGGGGAGGAGGGCCGCCAGCGCCAGCGCCGGCTGCTCGGGCTCTGCCGCTCCTACGGCCTGCGCCTGATCGGGCCCAACTGCCTCGGCATCATCAACACCGACCCCGCGGTCCGGCTCAACGCCTCGCTGTCGTCCCACATCCCCGCCCGCGGCCGGGCGGGATTCTTCTGCCAGTCCGGCGCGCTCGGCTCCGCGATCCTCGAGAAGGTCACCAACCGCGGCCTCGGGCTCTCGACGTTCGTCAGTGCCGGCAACCGGGCCGACGTGTCCGGCAACGACGTGCTGCAGTACTGGGAGGAGGACGAGGCCACCGAAGTCGTCCTGCTCTACCTCGAGTCGATCGGCAACCCCCGGAAGTTCTCGCGGATCGCGCGTCGGGTGTCGCTGCGCAAGCCGATCATCGCCGTCCGCTCCGGGCGCACGACCCAGGGCGTCCCGATGGGTCAGATCGTGCGCCAGATCGCGGCGCCGCAGCACGCCGTCGACGCGATGTTCCGCCAGGCCGGGGTGATCCAGGTCGACACCCTCGACGAGATGTTCGACGTCGCCCAGCTGCTGGCCCACCAGCCGCTGCCACGCGGTCGGCGGGTGGCGATCGTGGGCAACAGCGACGCCATCGGGCTGCTGGCCGCGGACGCCGCGTCCGCCGTCGGCCTGGTCGTCAACCGGTCCGTCGCACTGGGCGCCGACGCCACCGCCGAGGACTTCGAGGACGCCCTCGACGCCGCCATCGACGACCCCGACGTCGACTCGGTGGTCGCGGTCTACGTACCGCCGCTGAACGTCTCCGGCGAGGACGTCGCCAACGTGCTTGCCGCCGTCGGCGAGCAGTCCGACAAGCCGATCGTCTCCTCGTTCCTCGGCGCGGAAGGCGTCCCCGAGCTGCTGCGCGTGCCCGACGTGGCCGGCTCCAGCGCCGGTCGCGGTTCGGTGCCGTCGTACCCCGCCATCGAGTCCGCCGTGCGAGCGCTCGCCTCGGTCGTCGGGTACGCCGTGTGGCTGCGCACCCCGAACGGCCCGGCCGCCACGCTCGAGGGCGTCGACCCGGCGGCTGCGAAGCAGTTCGTGAACCGGCTGCTCATCGCGCACCCCGACGGCCGCGACCTCGAGCCCGACGAGCTGCGCACCCTGCTCGCCGCCTACGGCGTCGACCTGTGGGGAGCCACGCCGGTCTCGACGCTCAAGGAGGCGCTGCGCGTCGGCAAGGAGCTCGGCTGGGACGTCGTGCTGAAGGCCACCACCGACCGCCTGCGCGAGCGTCCGGACCTCGCCCACGTGTGGCGCAACATCGACAACCAGGCGGAGATGCGGCAGGCCTGGCGCAACCTCAACGAGATCATCACCGAACCCCTCTCGGCCGGGTTCGTGGTCCAGAAGAACGCCCCTCCCGGCATCCCGGTGAGCGTCGCCTCGATCGAGGACCCGTTGTTCGGCCCCGTCGTGTCGTTCGGCATCTCCGGGCCGCTGACCGAGCTGCTGGAGGACCGGTCCTACCGGATCCCGCCGTTGGGGGAGCGGGACGCCGAGGCCATGGTCCGCGAGATCAAGGCGGCGCCGCTCCTGTTCGGCTACCGGGGCAGCGAGGCCGTGGACGTCGCAGAGGTCGAGCAGCTCGTCCAGCGCGTCGCCCAGCTCCAGCACGACATCCCCCAGGTGGCCTCGCTCGACCTGGCCCTCGTGCTGGCCGGCGCCGAGAACCTGACGGTGCTCACCGCG
>JAICRP010000218.1 GCA_025966445.1 Nocardioides sp. | reverse complement strand
GGCGGGCAGGTCGAGGAGCGATCTGCGTGGGCGGAGCGAAGCGACGCACGCGCGACGCGTCTCGAAACCCGCGTCGACCCGCCACAGGAGGCCCCGCGATGACCACCACCTGCGCGAACTGCCGCGCCGAGGTCGGCGACGCGGCGCACTGCCCCCAGTGCGGGCACGCGGTCCTCTCCCCGCAGTCGTCGCACCCGACCGCCACCCGCCGGCCGGACTGGCGCACCGACACCTCCGAACGGCCGGCCACCCGAGCTCCGGTCGAGCCCCCGCCCGCCGTCATCACCCCGGGCCCGCCGCGCTACCCGCTGTACGCCGACGACACCACCGACAGCGTCGAGGCGCACGTGGACCCGGACGCCCCACCGGCGGCCCCTCAGCCGGTGCAGCCGGCGGCCGCGGTCTCCTACCTGGACGACCAGGACCTCGATGACGACTACGAGCGCCGCATGGTGCCGGCGTGGCTGCCGTGGGTGCTCGTCGCGTTGATGCTTCTCCTGGTCGCCGTCGGCGGCATCTGGCTGCTGCTGTCGGCCGGCGGCGACGACTCCGCCACGGAGCCGCCGGCCGCGTCGGCATCGGCCTCCCAGGACACCAGTGACGAGCCGGCGTGGCCGTCCTCCTCGGCGGCCGAGGAGCCGAGCTCGTCTGCCCCGCCACCGTCGGCGACGGTGCCCGCGGGCGACCCCGTCGACGTGGCCGCCTCGGCGACCGCCACGGCCCCGGCCGCGGCCCCGCCGAACGAGGACGCCTTCGGCAACCGCACGACGTACGTCGCGGCCAACATGCTCGACGGGCGCGCCGACACGTGCTGGCGGATGGCTGGTGACGGCACGGGTGTGGAGCTCACCTTCCAGCTCGCCGGGCCGACGACGATGACGCGGGTCGGGATGATCAACGGCTACGCCAAGAACGCCGTCGTCGGGGGCCGCAACCTGAACTGGTACGTCGGCAACCGCCGGGTGCTCGCCGCGCAGTGGGTCTTCGACGACGGCACGACGGTCGACCAGCCGCTGGGGGCCACGAAGATGATGCAGACGGTCGACCTGGGCGGCCCGGTCACCACGTCCGTCGTCCGGCTTCGCCTGGTCGCGGTCAGCAGTCCGGGAACCGGCCGCAGTGCCCGGGACTACACGGCCGTCAGCGAGGTCACGCTCATCGGGACCCCCTCGGCCTGACCGATCGGACGATTTCCGACCAAAGCCCGGTCCCGGTCCCGGAACCGCGCCTAGGGTCGCGCCGAGGCGGCTCACGGCGATCCGCCCGCTATCTCTCGAGGACATGAATGACCAAGCACGGCTCGGCTCTCTGGCACCTGGTCCCTCCGCCCGCACCGGCGGTCGGCGAGTTCGCCTACCGGCCCCCGAAGCGGTCCTGGTACCGGCGGCGTCGGGTCCAGGTCGCCGTCGTGACGGCCGCGCTGCTGTTGCTCGTCGCGGCGTTCGCCGGCTAGAGCTCCGCCAGCACCTCGGCCGCCCTCTGGGCGTCATCGGCGCTGACGTCGAGGTGGGTGACCAGCCGCACCGTCCGCGGTCCGACCGCCGAGACCAGCACCCCCTCCTCGCGCGCGGCCGCGACGTACGCCGCCGCGTCCGGCCGGTCCAGCACCACGATGTTCGTGTCGACGCTCACCGGGTCGACGCCACAGGCCTCCGCCAGCAGCCGGGCGTGCGCGTGGTCCTCGGCGAGCCGGTCGACGTGGTGGTCGAGGGCGTACGCCGCCCCGGCCGCGAGGATGCCCACCTGCCGCATCCCGCCCCCGAGCCGCTTGCGCCAGACCCGCGCCTCGGTGACCGCGGCTTCCGACCCGACGAGCATCGAGCCGATGGGGGCGCCGAGCCCCTTGGAGAAGCAGACGGTCAGCACGTCGACCTGGGCGCCGTACGTCGCCAACGGCGTACCTGTGGCCACGTGGGCGTTCCAGAGCCGCGCGCCGTCCAGGTGCACGGCCACGCCGACCGAGCCTGACCACGACCGCAGCGCCTCGAGGTCGGCGATCGGGAGCACCGCTCCCCCGGCGAAGTTGTGGGTGTTCTCGACCGAGACGGCCGTGGTCCGCACGAAGAACGGACCCATGTCCGGGGCGAACAGGCCCGAGATCGCGGCCAGGTCGACCTGGCCGCGGGGGGAGGTCCAGGTGCGCATGGTGACGCCGGCGGCGGCACCGTGCGCGCCCAGCTCGGCGCGGGCGATGTGCGCCGACGACTCGCACAGGACCTCCTGGCCGGGCGCCACCAGCGATCGGATCGCCAACAGGTTCGCCAAGGAACCGGTGGGCGTGAAGAGCGCGGCCTCGTGCCCGAACAGCGCGGCGACCCGTTCCTGCAGTGCGAGGACGGTCGGGTCCTCGCCGTACACGTCGTCGCCGACCTCGGCTGCGGCGATCGCCGCGCGCATCCCGTCGGTGGGCCGGGTGATGGTGTCGCTGCGGAGGTCGATCGGCACGAAAAGCATCAGACCACGCGCGCGTCCGTGTCCTAGCGTCGGGGCGTGACCTCGATCGAGAGCGTGTCGTGGCCGGTGACGACCGAGCGCCTGTCCATCCGCCCGTCCCAGCCGTCCGACGCGCCGGCCTTCCATGCGTACCGGCGTCTGCCCGAGGTGTCGGAGTGGTTGCCCAGGCTCTCGACCGACGAGGCGGCGGTGGTGGAGCGGTTCGCGGACGAGGACTTCCGCCGGCGGACGCTGGTCATCGAGGTGGGCGGCCAGGTGGTCGGCGACCTGGTCCTCGACATCTCCGACGCGTGGGCCCAGGTGGAGGTGCAGGACCGCACGGTCGACGCGCAGGCCGAGATCGGCTGGGCGCTCAGCCCGACCCACCAGGGTCGCGGCCTCGCGTTCGAGGCGGTCCAGCGGCTGGTGGCCGTCTGCTTCGACGACCTGGGCATCCACCGGCTGTACGCCACCTGCTTCGCCGACAACACGGCGTCCTGGCACCTGATGGAGAAGCTCGGGATGCGTCGCGAGGCGCACACCGTCAAGGACGCGATGCACCGCGAGCGCGGCTGGGTGGATGGCCTGACCTACGCCCTCCTCGCCGAGGAATGGCACGGCCGCCCCTCGTGAGCGAGGGGCGGCCGCGACGGGATGCTGAGGTTCCTACCGAGCCTGCGCGGTGTTGAACACGTTCTGGATGGTCGTCCCGAAGTACGGCCCCCACAGGATGTTCCTCACGCCGGTGTAGCCGAAGCTGGTCACCGAGCTCAGCGAGCCGTTCTGGATCCAGCCACCGCCGGACGAGCCGCCGGTCATGTTGCAGGCCAGGCCCTGGTCGGTGCTGCCGCCGTACGTGTCCGGCACCACGACGCCTGTGCAGGAGTAGAGCTTCTGACCGTTGAACGGCTTGGCCGCCGGATAGCCGTAGGCCTTCATCGTCTGGCCGCGCGGCTGGTTGAACGCCGCCGGGTATCCGCCCGTGATGCCGGTCAGGCTCGCGCCCGCAGCGTTCTCGTTCATCACCGCGAACGCGGCGTCGTAGTCGTAGTCCTCGCCGTTCTTCCACTCGTTGGTGGTGAGCAGCTCCTGAGCGGTCCAGGTGCCGTACGGCGTGGCGCCGTTGTCGTACGCCGGCACGAACGCGAAGTTCGTGACGTACACACCGCCGTCGCTGACGCAGTGTCCGGCCGTCGTGACCACGTCACCGTTGGTGCTGTTGGTCGCGGTGCCCGAGCAGACGTAGTTGGCGTTGCCGCTGGTGAAGAACACCTTGCCGAAGCGCGGCTGGGGCGTCTCGAGGACCGCCGTGGCACCGGTGGAACCGCCGGGCTTGCCCTTGCTGGGGTCGACCTTGGCTCCGACCGGGATCGCGCTCTTCATCCGCGCCGGCGTCCAGTAGTCCTCGACGCGCTGCTGCTCGGCCTTGGTGGTGGCCGCCTTGTGGCTGACGACCGACGTCGTCGCGCGGTCGGCGCTGGGTGCGCCGGCCGAGGCCGGCCCCGCCGGCACCATGCTGAGTGCGAGACCGGCGGTCAGCGCCAGACCCGTCATCGTCGTACGTGCACGCATGCAGTTCTCCTTGAGGTCCGCCCCGAGATCGGTGTCCGGAGCAAGAGGCGCCGGGGACCGGGGACCCCGCGACGCTAGCCACCTTTGCCCGCCGTGACTACACCGACCAGGCACGGCCCGCCCGCGCCGGGGTTAGGTCGTGTCGGGTCGCGGGCAGCAACGTCAGGAGAGGTTCAGCGTCGGCGACCAGCCCGACGCCCGCTCCTTCTTGATGGTGCGGGCCCGTACCTGCCAGGACCCCGAGCCAGGGTCGAACCGGCCCGATCCGGCGGTCGTCCGGTTCCGGAACAGCGACCAGGTCTTGGTGCCGGTGCGGCGCTGCTGGACGTCGTAGGTGCGACCCTTCGGGTTGTCGCCGACCAGCCACCGCAGCTTCCAGCCGTCCTTCACGGATCCGGTCGCCGCCATCGGCACTGTCACCTTGCCGACCATCACCGAATGGAAGGTGCAGTGGTAGGCGAACGTGCCGGCCGAGGCGAACCGGATGCTGCGGCTGGCACCCCCCGAGGCAGCGCCCGTGTCGAAGAAGCCCTCGTCCGAGGTCGCGGTGTGCGAGACGGCGTCCTGGAAGCTCCAGGTGACGCTCTCCCCCATCCCGACCCGCACCTTCGCGGGCGCGAAGGCCATGTTCGCGACGGTGACGGTCGCGCCCGCGGCAAGCTCCTGCGCGTGGACGGGGACGACGGCGACGCACGGCAGGACGAGGGCGGCCAGGGCGGCGAGCAGTGACCTCATGCCTGGCCTTACGCCGCGGCGTACGGCCGGGTTCACGCCCGCATCAGACGGTGCGCAGCATCTCCGCCACGAGGAAGGCGAGCTCGAGCGACTGCACCCGGTTGAGCCGCGGGTCGCAGACCGACTCGTAGCGGTGTGCAAGGTCGATCTCGAGGAGCTCCTCGCCGCCGCCGATGCACTCGGTGACGTCGTCGCCGGTGAGCTCCACGTGGATGCCACCCGGCCACGTGCCGAGCGACCGGTGCACGTCGAAGAACCCCTGGACCTCGGCGATCACGTCGTCGAACCTGCGGGTCTTGTAGCCCGAGGACGCCTCGAAGGTGTTGCCGTGCATCGGGTCGCAGACCCACGCCACGTTGACGCCCTCGGCGGTGACCTTCTCGACGAGTGCCGGCAGTCCCTCCCGGATCTTGCCCGCACCGAACCGGGTGATGAAGGTCAGCCGGCCCGCCTCGTTGGTCGGGTTGAGCTTGGCCG
>JAICRP010000004.1 GCA_025966445.1 Nocardioides sp. | reverse complement strand
GAGGTTGTCCTCGACGGTCGGTGCCAGCTCCTTGAGGAGCGTCGGGGTGTCCATAACCCTCGGGCTTAGCACGTCTGTGGTGTCCGGGACAGTAGCGCGGCGAAACTCACGCCCTTTTCCGAGGTGGCAGCGGCCGGGCCGAGGTCGACTAGTCCAGATGGGCTATGGCAGAGACGGTCGCCGCTGACGAACCATCGGGGCACAGGCCTCGGGGCTGACGGTCCCGGGGCGAGATCCAGCAACGGGGGTTGCTCGAATGAACTCGATCATGTCCACACGTCTCTCCGTGGCCGCGGTGGCCACCGTGGCACTGAGCGTTGCCGTGCCGATCGTGGCGTTGGGCCCGCCGGCGTCCGGATCGCCGTCGGCCGTGGCCCAGAAGCAGCAGCAGGACCCGGACACGAGTGAGCCGGGCCAGGCGGGCCTGCCGGACCAGGACGGCCGCTACGGCAAAGCCGGGGCGCCCAGCGTCCTGAAGGTCGCCGAACACGGCGCCCTGACCAAGGCCAGCAACGACGCACCGGACGCGATCGCGCGCGCCTACCTCAAGGCTCACCAGGGCGAGTTCGGGTTGACCCCGGAGGAGGTCGACGAGCTGCGCCTGACGATGAGCGACGCCAGCGACGGCGCGACCTTCCTGCGCTACCAGCAGGTCAGCGGTGGACGCGACGTGTTCGGCGGCACCGGGCTGGTGACCGTCGACGGCAGGGGCCGCGTGCTGCTGGCGAGCAGCAGCTTCGTGAGCGGTGCCGGCGCCGCCGACGTGGCCAGGCTGACGGCGGGCGACGCCGTCGCGCTGGTGGCCGACGCCGTCGCGCCGCACGAGGACGCGGAGCGCGCGCGCCGGCTCGGCGCCCAGGACGGCACCGTCACGTTCGAGAACACGCTGGCGGTGCCCGACTACGCCGGTGCGCCCGTGGCGGCCGAGCTGGTCACCGTGGGGACGGCGGAGGGTCCGCGCACGGCGTGGCAGGTCCAGGCCGACCGTGCCTCCAACGCGTCGTACGTCGTGCTCGTGGACGCCGTGACCGGTGAGGTGCTCGTGCGGCAGAACCAGGTCAGCGAGGACAATCAGGGCACCGTCTTCCAGGGCGAGGACCCCGAGGCCGGTGGGCGCAGCCAGATCACCTTCCCGGCCGGCTGGGCCACGGCCGGCGACACCACGTCGGGCAACAACGTGAACGCCTACCAGGACGCCGAGGGCGACAACAGCGCCCAGGCCGACGACCAGCCGCACGACGCCGACCGGCACTGGAACTACGCGTGGAACAACCCGTGGGGCGCCAGCGTCGCCGGCGCCGAGGCCGACCTGCCGCTCACCGGCGCCGACCGGGACGCGGTCGTGACCCAGCTCTTCTACTACACGAACTGGTACCACGACTACGCCTACGACCTGGGCTTCACCGAGACCGCCCGCAACTTCCAGAACGACAACTTCGGCCTCGGCGGCTCCGGCGGCGACGCCGTGGAGGCCGAGTCGGACGCGAACTTCACCGGCCAGCAGTGCGACTCCGGCGGCAACCCGGTCAAGTGCCTCAACAACGCCAACTTCAACGCCAACGGCGCCGACGGGACCAAGCCGCGGATGCAGATGTACGTCGGCGACACCAACCCCGGCGGGATGGCAAGGCGGACACAGCGGGCCAACAACCGCGACACGATCATCCACGAGTACACCCACGGCATCAGCGGCCGGATCGTCTCGGACGGCAACCTCGCCGGTGGCATCCAGTCCAGCTCGCTGGGGGAGGGCTGGAGCGACGCCTTCGCGACGTCGATCAACGACGACCCGGTGTACGGCGAGTACAACAACGGCGACTACACCAACGGCATCCGCGGGGTGGCCTACGACGACGACTCGCTCGAGTACGGCGACTTCGCCGGCACCAGCGAGCACAACAACGGCCGGATCTGGGCGATGAACATGTGGGAGGTCCGGGCCGCGCTGATCGCCAAGTACGGTGCCGCCACCGGCAAGGACAAGCACGAGCGGCTGATGATGCTCGGCCTCAAGAACACGGCCGACACGCCCAGCTTCCACGACGCCCGCACCGGCTACCTGGTTGCCGACTCGATCCAGAACCCCACCGCCACCGCGGGTGTCGGGGCGAACTGGTGCCGGCTGTGGTTCGTGTTCGCCGACAACGAGCTCGGCGTGACGGCGGCGTCCGACCCGGACACCGCCAACGCGGGCAGCATCACCGTCAGCACCGACACCCCGGACGAGTGCGACCCGGGTGCCGCGATCGCCCCGGTCGGCGACCGCCCCGAGGGCAGCGACATCGTCTTCGACGGCACCGGCTCGACCGCCGGCGGCGACGCGGGCGACGCCCTGTCGTACGCCTGGGACCTCGACAACGACGGCGCGTACGACGACTCGACGTCGGCCACGCCCACGTGGGCGTTCGGCGACAACGGCGCTCACACGGTCGGCCTCCAGGTGAGCAACGCCTCGGGGTACTCCGACACCACCTCGGTCTCGTTCAACACGACCAACGTGGTGCCCACGGTGACGGTCGACCTGGCCGACCTGGCCGGCATGGAGGAGAACGAGACGCGCACCGTCGCGGCCAGCTTCGTCGACCCGGGCTGGCAGGACACCTACTCGGGCAACGTCGACCTCGGGACGTCGTACCGTCCGGACGTCGACCCGGCCGTCGCGGTCACCACGCAGGGCGCCAAGGGCCCGGGTGACACCGGTGGGGCCACGGCCGACCAGGGGACGGCCACTGCCCAGGTCACCTACGGCGACGACGGCACCTACACCGTCACCGTGGAGGTCACCGACGACGACAGCGGCACGGGCAGCGACGACGCCCAGGCCACCGTCGCCAATGTCGACCCGACCTCGGTCATCGACACCTCGGGCGAGCAGGTCTACGACGGCGTGTCGGCGTTCATCCTGGAGGCGGGGGAGGATCTGACCGTCCCGGCCAGCTCGGAGGACCCGGGCTCGGACGACCTGACCTTCGTGTGGGACTGGGACGGCGCGCTCACCGGTGAGACGCCGGACGAGCAGACCTCGCTCAACGACGCCGGCGTCGATCCCGACCCGGCGCTCAGCCCGAGCATCCACCCGCGCAACGTCTCGCTCGAGGCCACCCACGCGTACAGCGACGCCTGCGCCTACGACCTGGACGTCACGGTGTCCGACGACGACCTGGGTTCGAGCACGGACTCCGCCGTCGTGCTGGTCACCGGCAACGCCACGGAGAGCAAGGGTCACGGGTGGTGGCTCAACCAGTACCGCCCCAAGGGCCAGACGTTCGACGACGCGACGCTCCAGTGCTACCTGGACATCGTGAACTACCTGAGCCTGGTGTTCAGCGAGGGCAAGGACGCCGACTCCCGGGCCGACGCCACCCTGGTGCTCCAGGACCCGGCGAAGTCGCCGGCCGACGTGATCTTCGACCAGCACGCGCTCGGCGCCTGGCTGAACTTCGCGAACGGGTCGGTGGAGCTGGACACGCCGGTCGACTCCGTCGGTGGGCCGGCACCCGACACCACCTTCGGAGCGGTGATGTTCGCGGCCGAGACGATCCGGATGAACCCGGCCTCGACCGAGGCCCAGATCAAAGCGCAGAAGGACATCGTCGAGCGGATCGCGACGCAGAGCGCTCCGTGAGGGGACGCACAGGAGGAACCGTCGTCACCGGACCGTGAGACGAGCGGACCACACGACGTCCGGTGTCGCGCACGACGGGGTCTCCGACCGACAGGCCGGAGACCCCGTCAGCGTGAGCGTCGCGGTCCCGGCCCGACGGCCGGTGACCGTCCACGAGCGGCTCGCGCCGCCCTCGTCCGACACGTCGGCGCTGACGGTCACCGCGTCCCCGTCGACCACCGGCTCCTCCCAGACGTACGTCCTCGGGAGGAACACCGTCGCCGTCCCGCCCACCTCCAGGACGACGCTCGCCCCGTCGTCACCGATGCGCAGGATGTCGATGGACGTCGGCGTCGCGGAGGGGGTCGCGCTGGGCCCGTCCGCGGGTTCCTGCTCCGCGCCGCAACCGTGGAGGGCCAGCAGGACCACGGCGGCCATGACCATCCTGGCCGTGCCGGTGCGCATGCGGCGAACGTACCCGCCATGTACGTGGCGCCGGTCCCGGGTGTCCTCTTAGGGGAAGAGCACCTTCCTCGAGGAGTCCACATGACCCACCCCGACACCGTCGCCCTGACCGCCGACCACGGCCTGGGCACCGTCCGCACCATGCCCCAGTTCCGCACCCACATCGAGCAGGGCCCACTCTCCGACGCCCAGCGTCGGCTCGTGCTCGACCAGGCCCAGATCCTGATCGAGGAGATCTACGTCCACCTGCCACTCAAGCGCGCCATGCACGCCGTCGACCCGCTGCAGGCACTCCGCCTCCTGCGCCACCGGCTGGCCGAGCTCACCGAGACGGAGTTCCACGTGCAGCTCCAGCGGATCTTCCTCGGCCTGCACGACCTGCACACGAACTACATCCTGCCGTCGCGATTCGCCGGCTTCGCCTTCCTCGGGGTCTTCCTCGAGCGTTGCGTCGACAACGGGCGCACGTTGTACGTCGTGACCAAGACGTTCGACCACATCACCGGCGACCCGCAGCTGAAGGCGGGTGTCGAGGTGACCCACTGGAACGGCACCCCCATCCATCTCGCCGTGGTGGCCAACGCGGCGCGGGAGGCCGGCAGCAACAAGGCGGCCCAGCTCACGCAGGGCCTGCAGAACATGACCCTCCGCGCGATCAACATGTCGCTGCCGCCGGACGAGGACTGGGTCGACATCACCTACAAGGTCGGCGGCGCGACCCACGAGACCCGGGTGCCGTGGCGGGTCTTCGAGTCCGGTGCCGAGGTGACCGCGCCCGGGACCTTGCCGTCGCTGCCGTCCGGCGTTCGCGCCGCCGCGCACCACCTGGTCGGCATGGACCTCCGCACCGAGCTGACCCGCCGGGCGAAGCGACGGCTGTTCGCGCCGGCGTCCATGAAGCCGGGGAAGGCACCGAAGGCCGCCAGGGGCGCCAAGGGGGTCAAGGCCGCCCGGGACGCCGCCCGCAGGGCCGGCGTCGACGCGCCGCTCGCGGCCGGGCCCGTGCCGACCAACCGCCCCGACGAGATCAAGGCGCGGATCGTCGACACCCCGAGCGGCACGTTCGGGCACCTGCGGATCTTCACCTTCCACATGCAGGACCAGGACATCGAAGGGTTCGTCAACGAGGTTGCGCGCGTGCTCTCCGTGCTGCCGCCCGACGGCCTGGTCCTGGACGTCCGCGGCAACGGCGGCGGCTACGTCATCGCGGCGGAGTTCCTGCTCCAGTTCCTCAGCCCGCGTCGCGTCGTGCCGGAGCCGTTCCAGTTCGTGAGCTCGCCCAGCACGACCGGACTGGCCCGGGCGGTCGCCGACTACGAAGGCTGGAAGGCCTCGCTCGAGGAGGCGGTGACCACGGCCTCGGCGTACTCGACGGCGTTCTCGCTGTACCCCGCCGACGTCGTCAACAGCGTCGGCCAGGTGTACCAGGGTCCGGTCGTGCTGGTGACCGACGCCCAGTGCTACAGCGCCTGCGACATCTTCGCCGCCGGCTTCCAGGACCACGAGATCGGCCCGGTGCTCGGGGTCGAGGCCAACACCGGCGCCGGTGGCGCGAACGTCGTCACCCACGAGGACCTGCGCACCGAGTGGACCGGTGGGCCGCTCAAGCAGCTGCCCAAGGGCGTGCAGATGCGCGTCGCGCTCCGCCGGTGCCTGCGCGTCGGAACGCGGTCCGGCCAGCCGGTCGAGGACCTCGGGGTGGTGCCGGACTCGCTCCACCTGCTGACCAAGCGTGACCTCCTGGAGGAGAACGTCGACCTGATGGCGGCGGCCGGCGCCTTGCTCGCCGCTCGGACGCCGCGGCTGCTGCGCTTCGTGTCCGCGGCCGCCGGCGCGGGCAAGCGCAAGCTCACCGTCACGACCGGAGGTGTCGCCAGCATCGACGTCTGGGTCAACGGTCGGCCGGTCGCGACGAAGGCCACCGCCGGGGCCACCACCCAGGTCACCGTCCCGGCCGCCGACGGCGCCGTCATCCGCGTGGAGGGTTACGACGCGGGCGGGGTGCTGGTCGCGGCCAGCCAGCAGACCGCCTAGCGCGGACGCAAGTGAGGTAGTTCCACGGCTGTGCCGGTGCCGCCGAGCCGGAACCATGGAGGACATGCTCCTCACCCCTGAGACCGAAGCGATCTGGCGGGGTCGTCCCGACCTGGACCACGCCAACGAGCTGAGCGCCGGCTCGGCGATCGGCCACCTCGGCATCGAGTTCACCGAGCTCGGCGCGGACTACCTGAGCGGTCGGATGCCGGTCGACAGCCGTACCCGCCAGCCGTTCGGGATCCTGCACGGGGGCGCCTCGGTGCTGCTTGCCGAGTCCTTGGTCAGCTGCGCGGCCACGTTCGTCGCCGCACCCGGGCAGGCGTGTGTCGGCATGGAGATCAACGCCAACCACCTGCGACCGGTCACCTCTGGCTGGGTCACCGGCACTGCACGACCGATCTCGTTGGGTCGACGTACCCAGGTGTGGGAGGTCCGGATCGTCGACGGCAACGACAAGCTCGCGTGCATCTCGCGGTGCACGATGGCGGTCATCGACGCGCCGTGAGGGTCGCCGGCGACGCCTGGGCCGCTCCGGCGTACGTCGAGGCCTGACCGCCGAACTCCATGACGTCCAGGTCGAGGAACAGCGCCACGGTGGTGGTGCCGGTGGGCACGCCGCCACGTCGGCTGAGTCGCCGAGGCAGCCGGGCGTTCCACGTCGAGAGGACGCGGGGAGTCCAGTACACGTGGACGAGGAGCATGAAGGCGGAGACCGCGGTGTAGACGAGGTGCAGCAGCCAGATCGGGCCGGCGGGCAGGCTGAGGACGTAGACGGTGTAGACCGCGTTGCCGATGTTCGTCATGACCAGGTTCCCGCGGCTGTACGACCTCACGTCGCGGGTGCGGGCCGCGCGCACCACCATCGGCAGGTTGCTCCCCAGGAACAACAGCGTGGAGATGATCCCGGCCACGGTGACGGCGTTCATGACCCGGTCACGACCCCTGCGTGGCCGACGGTGTACGCCGCCATGGACAGCGAGCCGCCCTGGTAGCCGTCCACGAGCACGGACATCGGCTCGTCGCCGGCGAGACCCGCGATGTAGAGCAGGGGCAGGTAGTGGTCAGGGGTCGGCACCGCGTCGGCGAAGTCCGCGTGGCCGTCGAGCGACGCCACGTCGGCGGGGGAGCCGCTCTGCAGGACGCCCCTCGCGGCCTCGTCGAAGCGACGGGCCCACGCGAATCCCTCGTCCGGCCGGGACCGGTCGACCGCACGCAGGTTGTGCACGACGTTGCCGCTGCCGATGACGAGCACGCCGTGGTCGCGCAGCTCACCGACCTTGCGACCGAGCTCGAGGTGGTAGTCCCAGCTCTCGAACGCGTTGAGCGAGAGCTGCACGACAGGGATCGACGCGTCGGGGAAGGCGTGCCGCAGCACCATCCACGTCCCGTGGTCGATGCCCCAGGAGTCGATGTCGCAGCCCACCCAGGTCGGCTTCGCCAGGTCGGCGACCTCCTCGGCGAGCTCGGGCAGGCCCGGCGCCGGGTACGTCACGTCGTACAGCTCCTGAGGGACCCCGTAGAAGTCGTGGATCGTGCGCGGACGCACCATCCCGGTCACCGCCGTGGCGTTGGTGTACCAGTGCGCCGAGATCACCAGGATCGCCCTCGGGCGCGGCACCGAGCGGCCGAAGTCGGCCCACGCGTCGGTGTACCTGTTGGGCCGCACCGCGTGCATCGGGTTGCCGTGTCCGATGAACGCTGCGGGCATCCGGGTGGTCATGTCGGGTTCCGGAGTCAGGAGGTGGCGAACACGACGAGCTGGAGCTGCACGTCGTCGGGATCGCGGAAGTTCAGCGACCAGCCCCACCCGTGCTCCGAGACCGGGCTGTAGGTGACGCCCCTCGCCTCGAGCTTGGCGACCCACTCGTCGAGCGTCTCGCGGTCTTCCACGGTGAAGCCGACGTGGTCGAGGCCGGTGCGCACCGGGTCGAAACCCTCGCCGGCGTTGGTCGGGTGCTCGTTCAGGACGATGAACATCGACCAGTCCTCGGGGCCGAGCACGACGCCGTACCCGCCGTTGCCGCCCTGGTGGTCCTCGCGGGCGAGCTCCTTGAACCCGAACAGGTCGGAGTACCAGGCGAGGCTGGCCTCCATGTCGGTGACGGTCAGGGCGACGTGGTGAAGAACGGCGGTCATGGAGCTCTCCTTGCGAGTCGTGAAGCCCGGCTGGCTTCATGACACCGAGAGTGCCGTGACCGACACCTCCGCCACATGGGGGAGAACCGACAATCCGGCTCGGTGGGCGTCGCGGGGAACCTGTCGGTCCTGCCCCATGCGTCGCGACAGTGGGGAGCGGATCGTTCGGGGTCCGACACCGATCCCGAGGAGCGCACCATGACCACCGTCCTGATCACCTACGACGTCGACGACGTGGAGGCCTGGCTGGCCTCGCCCACCCGCACCTCCGTCTTCGAGTCGGCCGGCTTCACGGCTCGCCCGTTCGTCGACCCGACAGTGGCCAACCAGGTCGCGTTGCTCGTCGAGCGACGCATGCCGGCAGCCGGACGCGCCACGCTCGTGGCGCCGTACCGCCCCGTCCGCGGCCGCCTCGAGGACCTGCAGCGGCTGATCAGCTCACCCGAGGCCGCCGAGCGGATGCGGCGCGACGGCGTGCGCAGGGCCATGGCGACGTACGTCGAGGGGTGAGGGAGCGCGGTCCGGGCCCCGTCGTGGCTTAGCCGGCGGTCTCCCGGGCCGCCATGGCCACGAGCTCGGAGCGGGTCCGCGTGCCGAGCTTGGTGCCGACGTTGGCCAGGTGCCGCTCGACCGTGCGTGGCGACAGGAACACGCGCTCGGCGATCTCGCGGTTGGTCAGGCCATCGGCCAGCAGCACCAGCACCTCGGCTTCTCGGACCGTCACCCCGGCCGACGCCCAGGGCGCGGGAAGCCCGGGGGCCGCCTGTCCGCGGCGTGGTACGGGGATGCCGGCGCCGCGGAGCAACGCCCGCACCGCATCGGCGCCCCGCGTGAGTCCGCGGTCCTCGAAGCCGCCCAGCGTCTCCAGCAGCCAGCGGTCCGGGTCACCCCAGCCGTCGTCGATGGCCGCCGGGGCGGCGAGACGGAAGCCGTGGTGCACCCACCCGTCCGCCATCACGCGCAGCAGCTCCTCCCCCTCGGCGAGCTCCGCTTCGGCCTCGGTACGGCGGCCGGCCCGGCCGAGCGCCACGGCTCGCGCGAACCGGAGGTACCCGCGAGCCTGGTAGGTCATCGCCGCGTCAGCGGTGTCGGCCGCGGCGATCAGCGCCGCCGCCTCCTCGGGGCTGGTCGAGTCGAGCACGGACAACAGCACGCTGAGGCCCCGGGTCGGGTCCTGTGGGGTCGTCGGCAGCCGGGCGAACTCCTCGTTCGCGCGCGCGAAGTGGTCCCGCGTCGTGTCGAGGTCCTCCTCGACCAGCGCCAGCATCCCGAGCCCGGCCCACACCATCCCGTTCATGCCCGGCTCGTCGCTGACCGCCGCCCTGGCCGCCCGAGCCGACCGCTCGGCCGCGTCGGCACGCCCCAGCACGGCCTGCACCAACAGCTCCGAGGCATGCGCGATCGCCAGCAGCAAGGGCATGCCGAGGCGCTCGGCGAGCTCCGCGCTGCGCCGCAGTCGCGAGATGCTCTCGTCCATCCGAAACCGCAGCAGGAACCACTGGCCGTGGGCGAGCTCGAGGTGGGCGGCGATGCCCCAGGCCCCACACGCCAGGGCTTGCTCGTGAGCGCTCCGCAGCCGCTCCTCGCTGCCCCCGCTCAGGGTGTCCAGCCAGGCAAGCTCGCTCATCGCGCGGGTGCGCCACAGCGTGAGCCCGTGCGTCTCCGCGATCACGCGCGCACGGTCGAACGCCTTCTCGCTCGCCGCAACGGAACTGAGCCGCCAGCAGCGACCGACGACCTCGAGTGCCTCGCACGCCAGCTCGTGGTCGCCGAGCGACTCTGCGGTGGCGAGGGCCCGTTCGGCCAGCGGCAGCGCGGCCTCCGGCTGACCCTGCCCGAGCGCGGACTGCGCGGCCACGGTGTCGACGCGGGCGCTCAGGTCGTCGTCCGCCGCCTCGGCCGCGCACTCGCGTGCGCGGGCGAGGTGTTCGTCGGCGATGTCCCACACGCACGCCGTCACGGCTGCCCGGGCGACGCCGAGGTGGGCGTTCGTACGCCGGGCGGCCGGGCCGTCGATGACCCGGAGCTGGTGGGCCACGCGCGAGCCGACGACGATCGCCTGGTCGGTCTTCCCGGCCAGCGCCAGGACCTCCGCGGCGACCTCGTCGATGTCGGTTTCGAGCACCGCATCGGTCGTCGCCGTCCTGGCCCGGTCGAGGATCTGCTCGGCGGAGCCCAGCGCCCCCGCCGCCAGGGACCGGCGCGCGAGCTCCAGGAGCAGGGCGGCTGCGCGCTCGCGCTGCCCGGAGCGCTCGGCCAGGCCGGCCGCCACGTCGCACCACTGGCCGGCCAGGCCCGGGTGCGCGGCCTCGACCGTGTCGCGGACGGCGCCGGAGACGAGCCCGCGCTCGGCGGGCAGCAGGTCGTCGAGCACGGCGTCCCGGGTCAGGGCGTGCCGGAAGCGGAACTGCGCCCCGGGCTCGGCGACCAGGAGCTGCGCGTCGACACCGGCGCGGAGCGCCGCCATCACGTCGAGGTCGGACACCTGCGCTGCCGCAGGCAGCAGCGTCCAGTCGAAGCGTCGCCCCAGGACGGCCGCCACTTGGAGCAAGCGCGCCGGCTCGGGGCCGAGCCCGCGCAGCCGGCCGCGGACGCTGTCCACGAAGCTCACCGGCAACGACGGGCCGGCCTCGGTGTCGAACGACCAGCGGTCACCGTCCCACGCGAGCGCCCCCGCGCCGACGGCGCCGGCGAGCACCTCCTCCACCATGAACGGCAGCCCGTCGGACCAGGTCCGGACGTACTCCACCACCCCGCTCGGGACGTCGTCCGAGCCCAGGCACGCGGCCGTCATCCGCCCGAGGTCGTCGGTCGCCAGCGCCTCGAGCTCCAGGACGGTCGCCGTCCGGGCTGCCCTGAGACCCTGCAGCATGCGGAGCGCCGCGCTGGCCTCCTCGGACCGCACGGTCGCGACGCACAGCACGGGCTGGGTCCGGAGTGCGTCGACGAGGTACTCGAGCACGGCCAACGTCTCCGGGTCCGCCCAGTGGAGGTCCTCGAGCACCAGCAGCACGGCGGACTCGGCGGCCACCGCGGTGAGGAGCCGTACCACTCCCTCGGCGAGCACCACCGGTGGCTCGTGGGTCGTCTCTCCGGGCGTCCGCCACTCCGGCAGCAGCCTGCCCAGGGCGGGCCGGAACGGTGACAACCCTGGCAGGTCGGGCAGTCCCTGGTTGCGGAAGTGCGAGAGCAAGGCCTCGGAGAACGGCCGGAAGGGCACGGGTACGTCGGCCTGCACGGCGCGGCCGAAGAGCACCTGCACGCCTGAGTCGCGGGCGCCGGTGACGATCTCGCCCACCAACCTCGACTTGCCGACGCCCGCCTCCCCGCTGACGAAGACCACGCCTCCGGCGCCTCGCTGGGCATCGGCCAGCGCCGTGCGGGCTGTGTCGAGGACGTGATCGCGCCCGATCAGCTCTCGGCACAGAAGGCCCCGCACTGCCTGAGTATCACCTGGATCCGTACGTGAAGCCACGGGCGATCCAGCGTCAGTAGATGTGCAGCTTCGCCAGCAGGCCCTCCGTGTCGTCGACCACGTGGAGCAGGTCCTTGTTGTGCTTGATCATCTGGCTGCGCATGTAGACGCGCAGCCACTGCTGGTACATGAAGGTCTCGTACCGGTCGAAGACCACCGGCATCGGCAGGGTCCGGTTCGCCAGGTGGCCGGCGAGGAAGAACGCGCACTCGAACCCGAGGGAGATCGACTGGAAGTACGGCGACCCGATCGCCGAGTCGCCCAACAAGAAGACGGGCGTGCGCGCCAACCGGTGGTCGAGGCCGGACTCGTACCAGCGCCGGGTCGTGTGGTTCCACGCGTGGTACACGTCGAGCGGGATGCGGGTGACCTCGAGGTCGCTGATGACCTCACCGTTGGTCTCGCGCTTGACCCGGACGATGAAGTTGTCCATCGAGGCCGCGATCTGGGGGAAGTGCTCGCGCAGCCAGTCGCCGTCGAAGCGCGGCGGCATCGACTCGAACTCCTCCTTGCTGATGCTCACGATGCCGGTGACGTGTGTCGTGCCGTCCTCGTAGCAGGTGCGGTGCACGGCCGGGATGAACTTGTAGCCGGTGCTCTCGAGGTTCTTGTAGTACTTGCAGTACTCGTTGCACTCGTAGTGCTGGCCGTAGAGGAACGTGATCACCAGGGTGTGCTCGAGGTGGAACAGCTGGGTGTTCCGCCCGGGTACGTCGAGGTCCGACCCGGGGAGCAGCAGGTCGCGCATCAGGGCCCGGGTGCCCGAGCAGTCGACGAGGACGTCGCCGGGCTCCACCAGCTCCAGCGCCTCGTCGCGGGTGAGCGTGGTGGACACGCGCTCGACGGTCCCGGTGCCGCGGGCCTCGATCAGCTCGGTCAGCCGGTTCTCCACGACGTTGAGCTGGACGAACCCACGCGTCCACTCGTCCAGGAGCGCCCGCAGGTCGGGCGCGACGGCGCTCCGGTAGGCGAGCCGGGTCTGGAGCTCGACCGGGTCGAACATCGCTTCGACGTCCTGCCCGTCGACGGGGTCCTCCTTGTAGCTCTCGATGGAGTCGGCGACGAGGTACTTGGCGAGGGAGACCATCCGGGTGCGCGTGTACTCGGAGCGGCGTTCGTAGAGGCGGACGCGCGGACCCTCGCCATCCTGCAGGAGAGCGGCCAGGAGCAGGCCGACCGGCCCCGCTCCGATGATGTGGACCCGTCCTTGCGGACGTTGCGAGCTCACGTCACGACCTTCGGCTTCACTGCTGCTCCACCGCGCCTAGCCCTGGTGGACGTACGTCGTGATGGTCTCGGGGCGGACACCGTCGAGCTTCATGACGTCCGCGGCGAACGGCGTGTCGAGCATGCTCTGGAGCTGGTCCAGGCTCGGACCCTCCAGGACGATGCCCACCTTGTTCGTGGCCGTCGGGTCGACGAACGTCTCGACGGTGAAGCCGACGGACGCGAACGCCGGGCCGCGGTGTGGCGACTCGAGCCAGGCCTTCACGTCGTCGACTTCGTGGGTGATCAGGACGGTGACCATGTCGGTCCCTTCGGGGTCGGGTGCTCGGCTGACCTCGAAAGCATCCACCGGCCGCGCCCGGCCCCACATGGGGCAGGACCGACAACCTCAGCGCTCCGAGGGTGGCGCGGCGTGTCGGTCGTGCCGCACGTGGGTCAGCCGCCGACGGCGATCCGCATCCCCTCACGAGCCACCACGATGGGCAGGGGCGAGGGCGACTCGACGAGCTCGAGGATCCGGTCCAGCTGGTCGTCGGTACGCACGGGGGAGTGGTGGAAGAGCACCAGCTGGCCGACCCCCGCCTTGGCGGCGATCTCGACCGTCTCCTCGACCGTGGCGTGCCCGTAGAGGTCGGAGAGAGGGCGCTCGGCTTCGGTGAACTGGGCGTCGTGGAGGAGCACGTCGACGCCGTCGATCAGGTTCCACACATCCGGGGCGATCCCTTGCGACGGGGCGTGGTCGGGGAGGTACGCGAACGACCCCGAGTCAGTCGCCACCCGGTAGCCCAACGTGCGTCCGCCCTTGTGGTTGATCTCGACCGCAGTCACCTCGAACTCCTCGATGGACGAGGGGCTCGCCGGATCGGGCAGGAACTGCCACGCTCCGAGCAGTCCCTCCGGCTCGATGGGGAACGACGGCGGCGAGAACATCCGGGCCAACAGGTCGCGCGGCGAGACACCGTCCTGCGCCGGGACGTGCAGGTCCACCCGGGCGTCGTCGTGGTCCACGGCCCGGGAGAAGGGCAGCCCCTCGACGTGGTCCCAGTGGAGATGGCTGAGCAGGATCGAGCCCCGGAACGGTTCGGACCCCAGGAGGCCGGAGAGCGAGCGGAGCCCGGTCCCTGCATCCATCAGGAGGGTCGGTGTCGCCGCACCGTCGGCCAGGACGGCCACGCACGACGTGTGACCGCCGTATCTGATGTAGTCAGAGCCGGGGGCCGGCGTCGAGCCCCGGACGCCCAGCAGCACGAGTTCCACGGGCCAGACAGTAGGCCCGTTGGTCTCAGCTCTGACGGAAGGCTCACGGACCGGCCTGTCGGATCGGTGGGAAGCCGTTCGTGGTGGGGGAGGAGGGTGTGACCAGGACCGCCCAGGAGAAGGAGCATCGCCATGTCAAGCGTGGTCGCCATCATGTCCATGTCGCTCGACGGCTTCGTCGCCGACCGCGACGACGGCGTGGCCGAGGTGTTCGACTGGTACGTCGGCTCCGGGGACGTCGAGATCCACACCGGCGGGTCGGACCCCATGACGTTCCACGTGTCCGAGCCGAGCGCCGAGCACTTCCGCAGCCTCACCGCCGGCCTCGGTTCCGTGCTCACCGGCCGGCGTACGTTCGACGTCGCCCAGGGTTGGGGCGGGAACCACGCGTGGGGACCGGCCTTCGTCGTGACCCACACCATCCCCACCGGATGGCCGCGACCCGACTCGTCCGTCCACTTCGTGACCGACGGCATCGAGAGCGCCGTGGCCCAGGCCAAGGCCGCCGCCGGCGACAGGTCCGTCGCGGTCCACGGCGCGGACACCATCCAGCAGCTCCTGAACGCCGGACTCCTCGACGAGATCAACGTCGACGTCGCGGCCGTGCTGCTCGGTTCCGGAGTCCGGCTCTTCGACCACCTCGCCGGCGTGCCCGCCGTGCTCGGTGACCCGACGGTGACCGCGGGCGTCGGCGTCACGCACCTGCGCTACCCCGTACGCCAGGCGTAGTCGCGCGAGGGGAGCCCGGACGGCTACTGGTCCTCGCGGGCGGCGAGCGGGAAGTCGACCTTGGCCTGCTCGGCGATCCGCCCCATCATCCAGCCGTCGGTGAACCCGATCGCGAGGCCACCGACCAGAGGTACGCCGCGGCCGAGGTAGCCGAACAGCGTCTGGATCATGAGGCGCAGCACGCGGAAACCGATCGCCTTGTTGGCAACGAGCAAGGCGCCGGACGGCAGGAAGCCCAACAGCTTCCGCGGGACCGCGCCTCCGCGCGACGCCGACACCGCCCTGGTCAGCACCGAGTCGGTCTGCGTCGCCACGAGCGTGTGCAGCACGGCCTGACGAACCGGCGTCTGGCCGATGTCATGGCCGCGCAGGATCGCGATGGCGCCCACCATCCGGGCCGCCTGCACGTAGAACTCGACCACGTTGGCCGGGATGGCCAGCGGCGCGGACGAGAATCCGCCCACTCCCGTGACGAAGCCGCCGGCGGACCCGGAGATGACCGAGCTGCGCACCAGGTGGTCCACGGCCTCCTCGTCGTTGCGGCTGCTCGCTCGGGCTCGTTCGGCCAGCTCGATCGCGGATGTCAGCGGCCCCTGGCCGTCGATGCCGACCGCGAGCAGCAGCTGCACGGGTCGCGCGAGGGCGAAGTCCTCGGGGTGATCGGGGCCAACCGGTTCCACGGGGCCGAGGCTAGTCCGATCGCGGTGCTCGTGGTGACGTCGGTGTGAACCTGCCTTCGGCCGCGTGCTCACAGTCCCAGTGCGGCCAGCCGCTCGTCGTAGTCGCTCTCGATGTCCTCCTCGGGGCGGTCCTCGCTCCACATCGCCTCGAGCGAACGACGGGTGTCCTCGTCGAGGGCGTCGTAGCGCTGGTTCCACTCCTCGGCGCGCTCGATCCAGTAGCCGACGGCCTTGTAGCGCGAGGCGGGTAGCCCCAGCTCCCGGCGCAGGTAACGGCGCACACCACGCAGGGCGCGCGCCTCTCCGGCGACCCAGACGTAGCCGCCGGGCGCATCGGGGTGGGGCAGGGCGCGGACGACGTCCTCCAGGCGGCTGGGCCGGTGCCCGTTGCCACCGTGGACCCAGGTGACCTCGGTCCGCGGGTGCGCGGGCAGGTCGATGCGGTGCTCGTCGCCGGGGATCTCGACCACCACCCGGGTGCGGACGTCGGAGGGTGTCTGCTCGAGCACCCGGGCCAGCGCGGGCAGGGCGGCGCAGTCGGCCACGAGCACCTGCCAGGCCAGGTCGGTCGGGGCGTCGTACATGCCGGTCGGCAGGTTGAGGCCGACCACGGCACCCGGATCCGCCGCCCGCGCCCAGGCGGTGACCACGCCGTGGTCGTGCAGCACGAAGTCGATGGTCACCTCGCCGGCGTCGGGGTCGTGGCGCCGGACCGTGTAGGTGCGCAGCAGGTCCATGTCGATCGAGCCGTAGTCGAGGAGGCCGTCGACGACCGTGGGCAGCACGGGCTCGGTCCGGCCGGGGGCCGGCACGACGACGCGGAGGTACTCGTCGGGTGAGCCGCTGCTCGCGAACCCCGCCAGGTCGGGGCCGCCGAAGACGATGCGCCGCAGCGACGCGGAGAGGTCCTCGACCCGCACGACCTCGGCGCGGAACACGCGCTGGTCAGGTGCGTCACCCACGGGGCACCGCCTGGGCTGCTGCGTGGACGGGGGTGACGTCGTGATCGCCATGTGATTAGGTTAGCCTAACCTTACTTCGCGGCGACGAGCGATGGTCGCACCCGAGGGGGGCCCATGAACGCGGAAACCGGGTCCTCGCCGGAGCCACCTGCTTCGGCACCCGCTCGGCCTCCAGCACGTGCTGGAGCAGCTGACGCCCCAGCTCGAGGTGGCCACCCGCGGCGAGGCGCCGCGGGAGCACCCGTCCTGATCCACCCCGACCCGTCCCCACAGGAGCACCCATGAAGCCCACCCGCCGTCATCTCCTCGCCGGCCTCTCCGCGTTGGCCGTCGCGCCGCTGCTCGCCGCCTGCGGCCAGGACGAGACCACCAGCGGCACCGACGAGCCGGCCCCCGAGGCCGCGGGCGCGTTCCCCGTGACCATCACCCACAAGTACGGCGAGACCACCCTGGAGAAGGCCCCGAGCCGCGTGGTGTGCGTGGGCCTGACCGAGCAGGACGCGCTGCTCGCGCTGGGCATCGTGCCGGTCGCGGTCACCAAGTGGTTCGGGGACGCCCCGGGCTACATCTTCTCCTGGGCCGTCGACAAGCTGGGCGACGCCGAGCTCCCCGACGTGCTCGAGGACAGCAACGGTGTCCAGGTCGAGAAGGTGGCCGCCCTGGCGCCCGACCTGATCATCGGGCAGTACTCCGGGCTCACCGAGAAGGACTACGAGCTGCTCTCGAAGATCGCACCGACGGTGGCCCAGTCCGGCGACCACGCCGACTACGGCGCACCCTGGGACGAGATGGCGCTGACCATCGGAAAGGCCGTCGGTCGGCCCGACCAGATGCAGGAGATCATCGACGGGGTCAAGCAGCAGATCGCGGACGCCGCCGCGGCCAACCCCGACTTCGCCGGCAGGACGGCCATGGTGGTCACGCCGTACGAGGGTCTGTTCATCTACGGCCCGGAGGACCCCCGGTCGCGGATGCTCGTCGACCTCGGCTTCGAGTTCCCGACCGACGAGTTCGGTGGCGAGGGCGAGGAGTTCGGCACCTCGGTGAGCGCCGAGCGGACCTCCGACCTGGACAAGATCGACGTGGCGGTCTGGCTGGACCTCGAGGCCGACCCGGCCGTGAAGAAGGTGTTCGACCAGACCACGACGGCTGCCGAGGGTCGGTGGTTCGACATCAGCTCCGACGACGGCGACTACTACGTGGCCCACAGCTTCGTGACGCCGCTGAGCATCCCGTACGTGCTGGAGCGCTACGTGCCCCAGCTGGCCGCAGCGGTCGACGGCGACCCGGCCACCCAGGTGCCCGCGCCCGCCGCCTGACGCTTCGGGGCTACACCCCGGCGGAGACGGGGACCACGACCGGGAGACCGCTGCGGGGGTCGTCGAGGACGTCGGCGCGCAGGCCGAAGACGTCCTCCAGCAGCGCCTCGGTGAACACCTCGCGCGGCGGCCCCTGCAGGACCACCGCGCCCTGCTTCATGACCACGACGAGGTCGCTGTAGCGGGCCGCCAGGTTGAGGTCGTGGAGCACCATCACCACGGTGCGGCCGCGCTCGCGGTTCAGCCGGGTCACGAGGTCGAGCACCTCGACCTGGTGGGCGAGGTCGAGGAAGGTGGTGGGTTCGTCCAGCAGGACCAGGTCGGTGTCCTGAGCCAGCGTCATCGCGATCCACGCCCGCTGCCGCTGCCCGCCGGAGAGCTCGTCGAGGGCCCGGTCGCGCAGGTCCCAGGTGTCGGTCGTCCGCAACGCGGCCTCGACGACCATCTCGTCGTCGGGCGACCACTGGCGGAACCAGCGCTGGTGCGGGTGCCGGCCGCGACCCACCAGGTCGCGGACGAGCAGGCCGTCAGGCGCCACCGGGCTCTGGGGGAGCAGGGCCAGCCGACGGGAGACCTCGCGCGTGGACACGGCGTCGATGGGCTCGCCGTCCAGCCGCACCGTCCCGCCGGCAGGCTTGAGCAGTCGCGCCAGGGTCCGCAGCAAGGTCGACTTGCCGCAGCCGTTGGGTCCGACGACGGTGGTCACCAGGCCGTCGGGAAGGTCGAGGGTCAGATCGCGGACGACCGGCTCTCCGCCGTAGCCGATGGTGACGCCCTCCGCGCCCAGGCGTGACGAGCTCATGCGGACCTCTTCCGGTTGGTGCGGATCAACAGCCAGATCAGGTACGGCGCCCCGATCGCCGCGGTGACGACGCCGGCGGGGAGCGCGAACGGCAGCAGGCCCCGGGTGACCAGGTCGGCGCCGACCACGAGGATGCCTCCCAGCACCATGGCCGCGAGCAGCGGTGGCCGGGAGCCACCCGTGAGCCGCAGGGCCACCTGCGGCACCACGAACGCCACGAACTCCAGCGGCCCGACGGCCGCGACCGCCACCGAGGTGAGGGCCACCGCGACCACCAGCACCGCGAGCTGGGTGAGCTGCAGGCGCAGGCCGAGGGTGCGGGCTGTGTCGTCGCCCAGCAGCATCGCGTTCAGCGAGCGGACGAGCAGCAGGGCGACGGGCGCCGCGACCAGCAGCGTCAGCACCACGGGACGGGCGTGCTCCCAGCCGCGCGAGGTCAGCGACCCGCTCAGCCAGACCTGTGCGCTGGCCGCGTCCTGGATGCGGGCGTTGACGAGGAGGTAGGCCGTGGCCGCCGTCAGGGTCGCGCTCAGGCCGATGCCCACCAGGACCAGCCGCTGGATGTCGAGGCCGCGGCGCCACGAGAGGACGTACAGCAGGGCGGCGGTGCTCATCGCCCCCACGAAGGACGCGAGCGGCAACCCCATCTCCTGCAGCGATCCGGTGACCAGGCCACCGCCGTACCCGCTGCCGCCGGCCACCACGATCACGGCCACGGCCGCCAGCGCGGCACCGTCGGTGACGCCGAGGATGTCGGGGCTCGCGAGCGCGTTGCGAGCAACGGTCTGGGTGAGGGCGCCGGCCAGGCCGAGGGCCACTCCGACGGCCACCGCGACGACGGTCTGGGGCAGGCGCAGCTCCATCACCACGAAACGCTGGCCGGCGTCGCCGCCGCCGAGCAGCGTGCGCACCACGTCGGGCACGGGGATCGGGAAGTCGCCGACGGCGAGGTCCACCGCGACCAGGGCGAGGAGCACGGCCAGGCCGAGGACGCAGACGAGTCCGGCCCGCAGGGGCACCAGCCACGACAACGGGCCGATCCGCAGAGGCGCTCCTCCCGCTGCGCTGGTGACGCGCTCGGTCTCCCGCTCCGACTCCAGGACGGTCATCGGCCCTAGATCCTGATCATCGGGCTGCTTCGGACCAGGACGATGAACGCGGGCCCGCCGATGAGCGCCATCACGATGCCCACCTGCAGCTCGGCGGGGCGCACGATGACGCGGCCGATGATGTCAGCGACGGTGAGCAGGAGCGCGCCCACCAGCGCCGAGTACGGGACCACCCAGCGGTAGTCGACACCACCGATGCGTCGGGCGAGGTGGGGCACAACCAGGCCGACGAAGCCGATCGGTCCGCACGCGGCGGTCGCGCCGCCGGCGAGCAGCATCACGGCGGCCACGCCCATCGCCTTCTGGCGCCGTGGGTGCATGCCCAACGAGGCGGCGACGTCCTCGCCGAGCTGGAGGAGGTTGAGCCCGGGCGTGCTGGCCGTGGCGAAGATCAGGCCCAGCAGGAGGAACGGCAGCACCTGCCAGAACACCGACATGTCGCGGCCGGCCACGGAGCCGACCACCCAGAACCGGTAGGAGTCGAGCGTGTCGGAGTCGCGCACGATGATCGAGGCCGTGACGGCGCCGAGGAACGCGGTCACGGCGGCTCCCGCGAGTACGAGCGAGACCGGGTCGGGGCCGCGGCGGGTCGACCCGATCGCGAACACGGCGGCCGCCGCGAGGCCGGCTCCCGCCAGGGCGAACCACGCGTACCCGCTCACGTCCTCCACGCCGAACGCGAAGATCCCGATCACCACCGCGCAGGACGCGCCCGCCTCGACGCCCAGCAGGCCGGGGTCGGCCAGCGGGTTGCGGGTGTGACCCTGCATCAGCGCGCCGGCGACGCCGAGCGCCGCCCCGACGGCGAGCGCGAGCACGGTGCGCGGGACGCGCAGCGCGTGCACGATGGTCGCTGCGTCCGACCCGTCGTCGTGGAACAGGACGTCGAGCACCGCGCCCGGGGAGAGCGGCCGGCTGCCGATGGCCAGGCTGGCCACCCCAGCGAGCACGACCAGCGCCAGCAGCACGACCAGGAGTCGTACCTGATGGCGTCGCGGCGACTCGACCTGGAGGGACCGTGACGGCCGTGGCTGGTCCACGACCGGTGCGCCCATGAGGTTAGGTTAGCCTAACCTCATTGCTGGGTGGCCCCAGAAGAATGGGGGGTGGCCGCCGAGGGCGGTACTTTCCAACGGTGGTGATGCCGAGTCCGGATTGGCGCCGGTTGCAGGCGGCCGTCGACGGCCGCGTCGTGCCCGACCCCGAGCCGACCACGTTCAACGCCCGGTTCCACGACGTTCGTCCTCGGGCGGCGGTCTGGTGTACGTCGCCGGCCGATGTGGCGGCGACGCTGTCGTTCCTTCGCCTCCATGACGTGCCGTTCGCCGTACGAAGCGGCGGCCACTGCTTCGCCGGCACCTCGTCGAGCCCCGGGGTCGTGCTCGACGTCACGCCGATGGGCCTCGTTGCGCCGGACGGCGACCTGGTCACGGTCGGTGCCGGCGCGCGCCTGGGTGCGGTCAACGACCGCCTCGAGCTGGACGGCCGTGCCCTTCCCGCCGGGACCTGTCCCACCGTCGGGATCGCCGGGCTGGCGCTGGGCGGGGGCCTGGGCGTGCTCGGTCGCCGCTACGGACTCACGAGCGACCGGATGGTCTCGGCGCAGCTCGTGTTGGCTGACGGCAGTGTCGTCACGTGCGACGAGCGGCGTGAGGCGGATCTCTTCTGGGCGCTGCGTGGGGCCGGCGCCGCCGGCTTCGGCGTGGTGACGTCGTTCCTGTTTCGCACAGTTCCCGTGCAGCACGCCGTCAACTTCCACCTCGCGTGGGACTTCGACAAGGCAGTCGACGTCGTGGAGGCCTGGCAGACCTGGGCGCCGTCGGGGCCCGACGAGCTCGCCGCCAGCCTCAAGGTGATTGCCACCGGCGACCCGGCCGAGCCACCCAGCGTCAACGTCTACGGTGTCCACCTGGTCGGCGACTCGGACGGGACCCACGTCCTCGACGACCTTCGAGACCGGGTCGGTGCCGAACCTGCCTGGCGCTGGGCCGAGGTCCTGCCGTTCGCCGGGACCCGGCAGCTCTGGGCCCAGTTGCCTCCTCCCGGGACGCCGTACCACGACATCGTCCCTCCCACCGGGAGCCACCCCTGGCTGGCCATCCGGTCCGAGTTCTTCCGCCGACCGATCCCGACGGGCACGGTTGCCGCGGTGGTCGAGGGGCTCACCCGGGATCGGGTCGCCGGGGAGGAGCGCGAGCTCGACTTCATGCCTTGGGGCGGGGCCTACAACCGGGTCGCCGCCGACGCGACCGCCTTCGTCCACCGCGACCAGATGTTCCAGCTCAAGCACTCGTGCGCCGTCCGCCCCGACGCGCCCGCCGCAGCCAAGGACGCCGCCCTCGCGTTCGTGCGGCGGTCGTGGGAAACCGTGCATCCATGGGGATCGGGCGGGGTCTTTCCCGCCTTCCCCGACCTGGACCTCGCCATGCCCGCCGAGGCGTACTACGGCAGCAACCTGCCACGCCTCCGTACGATCAAGGCCAGCTACGACCCCACCAACGTCTTTCGACCCCCGAGCGGACAAGCCATCCCACCGGACTGACGTACTGGAAGACGATGCCCCGGCGTCACGGGGTACGCGCCGAGGCACCGCCTCGAGGACTCAATCAGTCGAACGTGAAGGTTCGTTGAAGGGTTCACGAGTCCAGCCTGAGTGTTTCTGCTTCTCGGGTCGGGCGCCGGCCAGGTCGTTCAGCAGACACTCAGGGCGCGGCGCGACACTCGCCGAGTGACACTTCCCCCGGCCCCGGCCGCGACCCGGCCGGTCGATTCCGCACTGCTACCGAGCCGCACGCTCCTGGTGATCGAGCTGGTGATCGTCCTGGCGCTCTCGCTGGGGCGCTCGGGGATCTACGCGCTGGTCCGGTTCATCGGCGCCGCGACGGCTCCTGGTGGCTTGTCCGCGCAGACGACGACCATGCACGGGTCCTTGGCGCCGTCGCGGCCATGGCTCGACCTGACCTTCCAGCTGCTCGGCATCGTCTTCGCGGTCGTGCCGGTAGCGCTGGCCGGCTACTTGCTGGTCCGCTCCGGCACCAGCCTGCGGGACGTGTGGTTCCGCGGGGCCGGTGTCGGTGACCTGGGGCGCGGCGCTGCCGTGGCTGCCGCGGTCGGATCCGTTGGCGTCGCGTTCTACCTGGTGATGCACGCGCTCGGGCTCAACCTGACGGTCGTCGCCGACGGTTTGCCGCCGGTGTGGTGGAAGTTCCCGGTGCTGGTGCTCTCGGCCCTCCAGAACGCCGTGCTCGAGGAGTTCGTCGTCCTCGGCTACGTCCTGGTCCGGCTGCGACAGCTCGGTCTCGGATACCCGGCCGCGATCGGGCTGAGCGCGCTGCTGCGCGGCAGCTACCACCTCTACCAGGGCATCGGCGGCTTTGTCGGCAACCTGGCGATGGGGCTGCTCTTCGGCTGGCTCTACCGACGCTGGGGTCGAGTCACTCCCCTGGTGGCGGCACACACCCTGCTCGACATCGGGGCCTTCGTCGGCTACGCCCTGCTGGTCCAGCACGTCTCGTGGCTACCCACATGACGCGACGCGCCGCCCAGGCACCAGATCGTTCCGCTTGCCCGCCGCCCGGGCGTCGTCATCCTCGCGTTCAGGACCGGCGACGCGGGCGACCACCCAGGCGTCGGACGTGCTCCCGCAGGTCGTCGGTCTCCGCCTCCAAGGCAAGGACGCGCTCGATGCCGGCGAGGTTGAGGCCGGCCTCCAGGTACCTGGCGATGCGGTGGATGCGGTCGATGTCGCGTCCGCTGTAGCGGCGCGTCCCGCCGTCGGTGCGGACCGGGGTGAGCAGACCCCGGGTCTCGTAGATCCGCAGCATCTGCGGGTCGACGCCGGTCAGCTCAGCGGCCACCGAGATGGCGTACACCGCGCGGTCGGGGTCGCTCGGTGTGGGCATCGGCCGTCGTCCTCGTTGGTTTTCCAGCAGGCTCTTGATTTGCACTTGTGCTTCATGGTACATGAAATCTATGTCGTTCATTATCGATCTGAACGGCATCGGATTCTCGTCCTACTCCCTGGAGGTGAGAGATGTTGATGCGCACTGACCCGTTCCGCGATCTCGACCGGCTTGCCCAGCAGCTCGTGGGAGCCGGCACCTCGACGCGGCCGTCCGTGATGCCGCTCGACGCCTGGCGCGAGGGCGACTCCTTCGTGCTCGAGTTCGACCTGCCGGGCGTCCAGCCCGAGACCCTCGACATCGACGTCGAGCGCAACGTGCTCACGGTCCGCGCCGAACGGCCGCCGAAGAACGGCGACTGGGAGATGCTGGCCGCCGAGCGACCGACCGGGCTGTTCAGCCGCCAGCTCGTCCTGGGGGACAACCTGGACCTGGACCGGCTGGAGGCCCGTTACGACGACGGCGTGCTCCGGTTGACCGTCCCCGTGGCCGAGCGAGCCAAGCCGCGCAAGATCGAGGTGACCACGGGTGGTCGGCAGGAGGAGACCACCGCGATCGGGGCGTGATGCGATCCGTGGCTCCCGCCGGTCCCGGGGTCCCTCGTGCCGTTACGCACGGTGCGCAGGCGACCAGCACGGAAGCCTGGCTGGACCTGGTGGTCGCGGAGGACGACTGGGTCCGGCGGGAGTTCGAGGAGATCGTCGCCGCCGGCTGGGGCGCCGAAGTTCCGTCCGAGCCGCCGACCGCGCGAGGCAGGGGCCGACCGCGTCGACCGCGACGCAGCCGTCGCCGGTGGCTCGTCTCCGAGCCGTCGACGAATGCCGCGCGGCCTCCGGCGGGAGCCCGTCAACGCGGGCCCCCGGGCCGGTCGGGGTGTCGGCCCCGCCGGCTCCGAGCCCCGATCAGGAAGACACGCGAGTGGTGACGAGTCAGAACGAGCTGATCGCCCAACGCTGCTGTTCGCCGGCTGCGCGTTGCTGCCTGCCGGGTGCAGGTGCACACTCGGACCGGACCTTCGGAGCGGCAACCGCGGGAGGCAGATGGACGAGCCACGAGCACTCCGGCATGCGGCTTGGGCGGGCGCTGGCTCGGTCGCGCTGCTCACCGTCGCCGTGACATTGGGCTACCTGGTCGGCGTCGACGACCCGAGCATGTCGGACTCCGCCATCCTCGAGCGACTCAACGACGACGGACGGCAGGTCGCTGCCGGCGTCGGAATGCCGGTGCTCGCCGCTGGGGTCGCGCTGCTGCTCTGGTTCGCCACCGGTCTGCGGTGGGTACTGGATCGACTTTCCGGTGGGGACCCGCTCGCGCATGCGATTGTGCCGGCGGCAGCGCTGTTCGGCGGGCTGATGATCATCGGGGTGTCGCTGGACGTGGCGAGCGCGTACGCCGCGTTGTCCGAGGAGTTCACGGCCGACCCCGACACGGTCCGCGCGCTGGGCACGGCGGGGAACGTCGTCGCGCTCACCGGGCTGATCGGCGGCGGAGTGCTGGTCGCCGTGACGACGCGTGTCGCCCAACGGGCGCGTGCCCTGCCGGCGTGGGCCGTCTGGGCGTCCTACGTCGTTGCTGGGCTTTGCCTGACCGGCTTCTGGAGCGGTGGGATGGCGTCTGTGGCCTTCGCGGTGTGGCTTCTCGGCGCTGTCGTCGGAATGCTGCGAGCGGCGCGAGCCGGCTGACCCTCCGGGCGCCGGGACGGTGGACCGGCGGCGCGCCCTGTGATCAAGGCAGGGGCGCTATCCCGTTGTCCCAGAGGATCAGTCCGGCGGCCAGAGCGACCGGGAAGTTGTGGCGCTGCGAATCGATGTGGGCCAGGAAGGAGGGGCCGACCGACGTGTTCGCCTTCCCCATGGTGACCGTGTCCAGGTCGAGGAGATACATGCCGCGCGCAGTCCCCGAAGGCGGGGCGAGAAGCACGTGTCGCTGATCGGCGGCCAGGAGACCGGCGCCAGGCACTTGGATCGTTCTGCCGCCGTCGGTGTCGTACACGACCGTGACGGTGTCTGACCGCGGTGACGGTTCGCCGCACCAGTACGTGACGACCGGGCGGCTGCCGGCCATCCTCACCCAACCCGGCCACGGGGCCGTGTCCGGGTCACTGGGTGGCTCGCACCCCTGCGGCCGGTGCTCGGCCAGGAGCCGGTCTTCGCCCGGCGTGGAGAGGACGATGCGCCCGTCCGAGTCGGCTCGTGCCTGGACGCCGTCGCCGAAGGCGATCGAGGTGCCGGTCAGGGCGGGCTCGGGTCGGCCCTGGCCCCCCTGAGGAACCTGGTAGGACCACCAGTGCATCGGGCCGGATTCGCCCTCGTTCCAGTGGCCGAGGTACAGCCGGCCGTCCAGGCCGATGCCGACGGAGGGCGGCTGGTGCGCCTCGAGCCCGGCCGGCACGGTGACGTCGCCGCTCTCCCAGGTCCTCGACCCTCTGTCGAAGACCAGCAGCGTGCCCGAGCTGCTGCGCGACCGCCAGATGGCGGGTTCGAGGTGGAGCAGCACGAGCTGATCGGCGGCGAGCTGCACCGGCAGAAGCCAGGGCGGCATGCCGTGGCGACCGGGCGGTGCGAGTGTTCCGGTCGGGTCCGTAGCATCCGGCAGCCAGTCCGTGACCCCGGTTCCGGGGTCCACCAGCCCGAGCTCGTCTCCGTCTCCGCCGTCGGGGTGCCGGCTGCGCAGGACCAGGCCGTCCGCGGTCAGCCCCAGGAACCGGTCGCGGCCGCCCTGCCTGGTCGGTTGGAGGTCGAGCGGCTGAGCCTGGTCGAGATCCAGCCGCACGACACGGGCAGGGTGCGGCTCTTGGGCGGGATCGTGCGTCACGGCGACCACGGACGCGATCACGGCCGCGACGGCCAAGGCGGATGACCCGACGACGAGCGCCGTGCGGCGGCGGACGCGGCGGGACCCGCGGGCGAGCACATCGCGGAGGTCGGGCTCGTCGTACGGTGCGTCCGCCACTGCCTCGTGCAGGGCCGCGCGCAGATCGGTGCTCACGAAGTGGCCTCCTTCGCCTCGTCATGGTCGCGCCCGGCTGCCGACAGCTCGCCGCCGTGCCGCGCGTACGCCGACCGCAGAGCTTCGAGACCTCGGGCCGTCTGGCTCTTGACCGTGCCGGTGCGACACCCCAGGGTCTCGGCGACCGCCTCGACACTGAGATCGTCGTAGTACCGCAGCACCACACAAGCGCGCTGCCGCGGCGGCAGGTCGGCCAGGGCCGCCATCAGGAACAGCCGGTCGACCAGCTGTCCGGCTGGATCCTCGAGCTCGCGGTCACCCGGGTCGGCCGTGGGTACCTCCCGCGACGACCGCTTGCGGGCCTGCTCGATCGCCACGCTCACCACCGCCCGACGGGCATAGGCCCGCAGGCCGCGATCCCGCTCAAGCCGGGGCCAGGCGACGTACATCCGGACGAGGGCCTCCTGCGTGATGTCGGCGGCACGCTCCCAGTCGCCGCACATCAGATACGCCGTCCGGCGCAGCGAAGGGCGGCACACCTGCGCGAACGCGACGAACTCGTCCTCGTCTCGTCGTGCCACGTCGCCTCCCACTGCCGCTTCTGCCCCATGTATACGAGGCGTCGGCATGAACAGGTTGCACCTGTTGACTCGCTCAGCGGTGCGCTCGTCCGGCTCGAGAGCAGATCCGCCCCCTCGGGCCGCCGCAGCTCACCTCGGCCGTGTACGGCCCTCGGGACTCACCGGAGCTTTCCTGGCAATTCTGGGCATGAAGCCTCGCGAGGGGTATCGCGTGCGTGCAACCTGCTGGTGTCGACACCTCGTTGGTAGGGAAGGAGCGGCGGCGGGAGGTGGGATGGGGCGGCGGGACGAGAGCGAGTTCGGTGCCTCTGGAGCGAGCCGGGACCATCGACGACAAGGACGTCTACGACGTGGTGTGGAGAGTCGCCCGGCTGCCACGTGGTGACTGAGCGTGAAAGGAGCAACATGCCGGCGTCCGACCCGGTAGAGCTGACCCTCGTCACCGCGAATGCGGATGGCGGGGCACACCTGGGAGGTGGCGAGACGCGGCCCCGCCCCCGGTTCCGTGCACGTCGCCGGCGGCCCACGGTCGGGCTCGCGGTCGGCATCTCGGCCGTGCTGCTCATCATCGGCCTCGCCGGCTGCAGCGGGGGCGCAGAGACGTCTGGGGCCGCCGGCAGCGCTTCTCCTCGTCGGTCTCCGTCCGCCGCCGAGTCCCCGACGGCGAGCAACCCCGATACCGATACGACCGGCATGTACGACGTCGGCGGGCACAAGCTGTACATGTCGTGCGCAGGCGACGGACCCTCGACCGTGGTGTTCGTGCACGGCTGGATCGACGATGCCTTCGTCCCTCACGACCATGCCACTGAAGTCCGCGACCGGCTCGTCGACGACTTCCGGGTGTGCCTCTACGACCGACGCAACGTGGGCTCGAGTGAGACCGTGGACGCGGTCCAGACGCCTCGGGATGTGGTTCGCGACATGCGCGCGGTCCTGAAGGCCGGCGGCGAGAAGCCGCCGTACATCCTGTGGGCTGCCTCGTTCGGGGGACTGGTGGCCTCGGCCTATCTGAAGGCACACCCCGACGACGTGATCGGGGTGGTCTTCGTCGACGCCATGTTCCCCGACGAGCTGGGGCTGGACCGCTACCTTCCGCGGCAGCACACGTTCAAGCACTTCGACAAGGAGGACGAGTGCTGCACGCTGGAGCGCATCTCGCAGTTCGACCTCATCCGGTCCCTCCAGTCCACCATCGGACGAGAACCGGACATCCCCGCCGTCTACCTCGCTGCAAAGTGGCAACCTCGAACCGTGAACGACTACGGGTCACCTGCGTACGACGCCAGGATCCTCGACGCCCAGGCGGCCTTCGCCGACCGGTTCTCGCCCGGCATCCTCCGCTGGGTCGAAGCGCCACACGTCATGGAGCCCGTGGTGCCCCACGTGATCGCCAACGCGATCCGCGAGGTGGACGGCCTGGCATCCGCGAGCTGATCGCAGTCGTGCAGCCATCGTTGCAGGAGCGCGCTACTTGTCAGCCGAGCCCTGCGTCCTTGCCGGCAGCCGTCTGCACGGGATCGGGCAGGCGCATCATGCGGAATGCGATGGCGACGCCGACGACCGCCGCGAGCAGCGAGACGAGCAAGGCAACCTGGAGCGCGAGGTTCCGAGCGTCGGTGTTGATGCTGAGGATCTCCTCTTGGACAGCTTCCGGCTGGCCGACGAGGAGCTCGCCGAGCTGGGCGTCGCTCATCACCTGCGCGTCGTCTTCGAGCACGGCGGCGACGCGCTGCTGGTCGGCCGGCGGCAAGACGCTGCTCGACTCCGCCATGTTGGTGAAGGCGATGGACAGCGTGGCGAGCATGATGGCCCCGGAGAAGGCCAGCCCGAGCGACAGACCGAAGGACCCGGTGGCCGACGTGACGCCGGCGGCCTCGCCAACCCGTTCCTCCGAGATGGGGGACAGTGCGTAGTTGTTGAGCTGAGATGCGAGAAGGCCGAGCCCGGCGCCCGCGAGCATCAGCGGGACCACCAGGTACCAGCCGGAGTCCGCTCTGGGCACCAGCGGGATGAGGGTGACGATGGAGGCAGCGAGCAGCACGAAGCCCGCCCTGATGATGCTGCTCGCCCTCCGACGACCAGCTCTGCGTCCCGCGAGCAGGGCGACGCCGAACATCGTGAGCGACAGGGGTGCGAGCGTGATGCCCGCCTCGAGCGCGTTGTAGCCCCAGACGAGCTGCAGGTAGATCGGCAAGGCGATCAGGAGCCCGCCCAGCGCGACTTGCTGGAGCATGATCTGGGCGACGCCGTTGCTGAACAGCTTGGACGCGAACAGGGTGGGATCGAGGAGCGTGGGTTTGCCCTGGCGCTTGCGTCGGACGAGCCAGCACACCAGGCACGCCATCGCGGCCGCCCCGATCGCGAGGAGGAGCGCGACGGACTCGCCGCCCTCCTGCCAGGCGAGGACCCCAAGGACGAGGCCACCCATGCCGATCACTGAGAGGAACGCGCCCGTGATGTCGATCGACCGGTCTCCTGTGTAGGGCACGTCGCGGATGCCTCGGCTCCCCAGAAGGACGGCTGCGATGATGAGCGCCTCGATCAGGAACCCGACGCGCCACGACAGGAGGGTCGTGACGAAGCCTCCGATCAGGGGTCCGATCGCGGCGGCGATCGCTCCCGACGCGCCGACCAGCGCGAAGACCTTCGCGCGGGTCTTCCCGTCGAAGTTGCCGTGGATCAGCGACTGCATCGCGGGGAGGTAGAGGGATGCGCCCAGCCCGCCGAGGACCGCCCAGAAGACGATGATCGCCGCCAGGCCCTGCGCGAACACCATGGCCAGCGCACCGACGGCGTAGAACACCATGCCGACGACGAACGCGCGCTTGCGCCCGAACAGATCACCGACCTTGCTGCTGATGAGGATGAACGCGGCGGAGACGAGCGCTTCGATCGCGACGGCCGACTGGACCCCGCTCACCGTCGTGTCGAGGTCGTGGACGACCGCCGAGATCGACACGTTCATGAACGACGTGTCGATGACGAACACGAACATCGCGGCAGCCAGCAGAATGCCTTGCCGGGGAACACGGCCCGTGCCCTCGGTGGGCTCCACGCTCTCCACGCCGCGAACGTATCGCTCCTGGCTGCGTTCCGACGTCGGCACGCTGTACCACGGTCGGCACACCCTCAGCTGCCCGCCCTGTGTGTCCCATGGCGCCCCCGAGACGCCACGAGCTGCCGGTCAGGAGCGAGGCACTCTCGACGCCAACCCCGGAAGCGCGACGCTCGCCGGGAGCGGTAGAGGTCGCGCAGCGTGGGAGCTCCCCTGATCGCGGAGGTCGGGCGGGCCCGAGCCCGCCCAGGCGATCACCACCGGACAGAGAGACCGACCTGGCCCTGCGCGCCGAGGAAGGTGTGCTGGAAGCCGATGCTTCCGTTGGTGACGCGGGCGTGCCTGTGGGTGCCGGTGTAGCTCACCTGCTTGGCGCCGAAGTACGCGTTGAGGCTCGGCGTGCCGTCCATGAAGTGGCTGCAGAGCTCGCCCGTGGTCGTGATCGTGAACGACTCACCGGGGGAGACCGTGAGCACCGCCTGGACGTCGGCGGCCTCACAGTCGCCCTGCTCCGGAAGGGTGCCGCCGGAAGCCTGGATCCCGAGGGTGAGGTAGCCACCGAGCTCGCCGGCGGTGGCGCCGGCCATCGTGTAGCCGGCGTCGCTCACCTCCGGAGTGCTGTCGAAGGTGCTGCGGTCGAACCGGTCGACCTGAGTCGCCTGTGCCGCCGGGGCGACGAGCACGAGCGCGGTTGCGGCGATGGCTGCGGCGATGGTGGTGGTGAAGGTGCTGCGCGTGTTCATGGTGTCTCCGTGTGTGTTGTCGGGTTCTGTGGGAAGACCGTGCCCGGCGGTTCTTGAGAGCCACCTGTGGCCGACTTGAGGCCCCCGCGATCTCGACAAGGCCCCGCCCGCGCGCCCGCGTCGCTACGCCACGTCAGCGAGGGTGCAGGTTGGGCGCCCTTTCGGAGCTCGTGACTTCGCTATCCTCGACCGAGCACGAGTGGGGGAGAGGGTGGAGGACACGAGGCTCCGCCTGCGGGTGCTCGGGGACCTCGCGGCGACGCGTGATGGTGAGGTCGTCGACCTCGGCGGCCGGCGCCAGCGTGCGGTGCTGGCGGCACTCGTGGTCAGCCGGAACGAGGTCGTGCCCGCCGCACGCCTCGCCGACTGTGTCTGGGGCGACCGCGCCCCGGCCGACAGCACCGGCGCCATCCAGGCCTATGTGAGCCACCTGCGCCGTCGCCTCCAGCCGGACGTGGGAGCCCGACGGCGGGACGGCGTGATCGCGAGCACCGGCGCTGGTTACGTGCTCCGTCTCGGCCCGGAGATGGTGGACGCCTGGTGCTTCGAGCGGGCCGTGGGCGAGGCTGCGACGCTGCCGCCCGCCGATGCGGTGCGTTCGCTCGAGGAGGCGCTGCGCCTGTGGCGAGGCGCCCCGTACGCCGAGTACGCCGGCGAGGTGTGGGTCGAGCCCGAGACCGTCCGGCTGACGGAGCTCCGTGCCGTCGCCCGCGAACGGCTGCTCGAGGCCCGGCTGCAGCTGGGCGACGCCGCGGTGCTCGTGGGTGACCTCGAGGCGCTCGTCTCCGAGGATCCGCTCCGGGAGGAGCGCTGGCGGCTCCTGGTGCTGGCCCTGTACCGCGCGCAGCGTCAGGCCGACGCCCTCGCGGCCCTGCGCCGTGCCCGCAGGACGCTGGCCGAGGAGCTGGGCGTCGACCCGGGCCCCGGCCTCCGCGCGCTCGAGGCACACGTCCTCGCCCAGTCGCCCGACTTGGACGCCCCGGCTCCGCCACCTCGTCCGGCCACGGGCGACCGTGTGAGCGATGAGAGCGGCGTCGTGCCGCTCGACCTCGTGGATCGTGACAAGGAGACGTCGGTGCTGCGGCGCATGGTGGACGACGTGGTCGCCGGGGCGTCGGGATGCATCCTCATCGAGGGCCCGGCCGGAATCGGCAAGAGTCGTCTGCTGCTCGAGGCAGGCGGCTTCGCCAGGAGCCGCGGCGCTCGGGTGCTCTCGGCGCGGGGGAGCCAGCTGGAGCGCTCGTTCGCCTTCGGAGCGGTGCGGCAGCTGTTCGAGCCGTGCATCGGCGACCCGGTACGCCGCGAGGCACTGCTCGTCGGCGCCGCGGTGGCCGCGTCCTCGGTGTTCGACGGGGCGATGGGCGACACCCTCGTCCAGCAGGGCGGCTTCGCCGTCCTGCACGGCCTCTACTGGACGACCGTCAACCTCGCCTCCGAGGGGCCGCTCGTGATCTGCGTCGACGACGTCCAGTGGTGTGACAGCGCGTCGCTTCGGTACCTCGCCTATCTCGTCAAACGGATCGAGGGGCTGCCCGTGCTCCTCGTCTTCGCCCTCCGCACAGGAGAGCAGCATCCCGACGACGCGCTGCTCGCCGAGATCGCCCTCGACACGTCGGTGACCGTGCTGCGGCCGGCGCCGCTGTCCCACGAGGCCGCGGCGGCCCTGGTGCGCGAACGCCTCGGTGACGGCGCCGACTCCTTCGTCGACGCCTGCCACCGGATGACCGCGGGCAACCCGCTGTTGCTGCGCCAGCTCCTCCGAGCGCTGGAGGACGAGCACATCCCCCCGGACGTGTCCCACGTCGACACGGTGCGCGCGGTGGGTTCGCGGGCGGTGTCGGCCCTGGTGACGTTGCGCCTGCGCCGGATGTCGAGGACCGCCACGGCTACGGCCCGAGCCGTCGCGGTGCTGGGTGAGGCCGCGGGCTTGGCGACCATCGCCTCCCTCGCCCAGCAGCCCGAGGACCACGTGGCCACCGCCCTGGACAGCCTGAGCCGGAGCGAGATCCTCACCGACGGGCACCGCCCGACCTTCGTCCACCCGCTGGTCGGTGATGCGGTGTACGAGGACATGCCCTCCGCCGAGCGTGCACTGCACCACGAGCGGGCCGCGCGCATCCTCACCCACCAGGGAGCCACCCCCGAACAGGTCGCCGCGCACCTGCTGCGGGCACCTCGCCGGGGGAGTGCCGCCACCGTGGACCTGCTGCGGACCGCCGCGCGGACGGCACGCACGCGTGGGGCGTCGGACTCCGCCGTCGTGCTCCTGCGGCGGGCACTGGAGGAGCCCGTCGAGGCCGACGAGAGGACCGGCCTGCTGCTCGAGCTGGGCCTCGCCGAGATCCTGGTCGACGGACCCGCCGGCGTCGCGCACCTGTCCGAGGCCTACTCGACCCTCGACGACGACAAGGAGCGCGCCCGGCTCGCGATGGCCATCGCCCGTACCCACGTCTTCGTCTCACCTCCGGGCGTGGCCACCGACTTCGCTGGGCGGGCCGCGGCCGAGGCAGGAGCCGGGCTCGACGACGAACGGCAGGGCCTGGTTGCCCTGCAGCGAATCACGGGGTTCATGCACGGGCTCCCCGTGGAGCGCTACCGGGCCGACCCGGTCCCGGAGGTGTCCGGTGAAGGCAACGGCGCTCGGATGCTGGCGGCCGCGCTGTCGTACGAGCTGCTGCGCGACGGCACGGAACGTGATCGGGCAGCCGCGCTGGCGCGCTTCGCCCTGGAGGACGACCGGCTGCTCGTCGTGGACAACGGGTTGCTCTGGATCGTCGCGGCCAACGTGCTGCTGCTGGCCGACGAGGACCTCGGTGACTTCTGGGAACGCGCGATGGCCCGCGCACATGCGGGCGGCGAGCTCTTCGCCGCCCTGTCGGTGAACCTGTGGCGCGGCTTCACGCAGTGGCGCCACGGTCGGCTCGACGACGCCCTCCAGTCGTTGGTCGACGCGGCCGAGCAGCAGCGGATGTGGGGCGTCTCGGCCGTCACCTCGACGTACGCCGCCGCCTTCACGCTGGGCGTACGGCTGGACCAGGGCGACCTGGAGGCCGCGAGCGAGACCCTGGTGAGCGCTCGGGAGCTGCCCTGGATCGGTGAGGGGGGCCGGCTGCTGCGAGAGGCCGCCGCCCGGTTTCTCCTCGACGAGGGGCGCCCGGCCGAGGCGCTGGACGTGCTGGCCACACCCGTCGACTACCCCGAGGTCCGCAACCCGGCCTGGGCCCCGTGGCGTGGACTGGAGGCGCAGGCCCTCGCGGCGCTCGGACAGGCCGACCGTGCCCTCGCGTTGGCCGACGACGAGGTGGCACTCCTGCGCGGCTGGGGTGCAGCGTCGGCGCTGGGTCGCTCCCTGCGGCTGCGCGGGGAGCTGCGCGGCGCCGACGGGACGGCGGACCTCCGCGAGGCCGTGGACGTGCTGTCGGACACGCGAGTCGTGCTGGAGGCAGCCCGCGCCCAGGTGTCGCTCGCACGCTCGCCAGGGCTCGACGACCTCGAGGCCGTGGCCCTCTTGGAGGCGGCGCTCGGCACGGCCCGCGAGTGTGGCGCACGCGCGGTGGTGAGCGACGCCGTCGCGGAGCTGACGAGACGGGGCCGGGTGCCCATGGACGCCGGCGACGACGACACCTGGCTGACCGGTCGGCAGCGGCGCGTGACGGAGCTGGTCGCAGCCGGGCTAGGAGTCAACGAGGTCGCCCAACGACTGTTCCTCGCACCCGGGACGGTGCGTGCAGACCTCGCGTCGACCCTGGAGCGCGGACCGTGACCGGCGGTCGGTTCAAGTCATCCTCAAGTCGCCGCTGTCACCCTCGAACGCCCAGATCGTGAGGATTGCCATGGTTCCCGACTCCGCCTCGGTGGCGGCATCCGACGCCGACGTCCTGCGTGGGCTGTGCGGTGGGGCCGTCCACCTGCCGGGCGATCCATCCTTCGACGAGGTCCGGCTGCCCTGGAACCTGCAGGTCGACGTCCGGCCGGCGGCCGTGGTCTACCCGGCGTTCCCGTCCGAGGTGGCCGACGTGGTGCGAGCGGCGGCCTCGGTGGGTCTCCGGGTCGCCCCGCAGGGCACCGGCCACGGTGCGCCACCGCTCGCCGGTCGGCTCGAGGACGCCGTGCTCCTGCGCACCTCGGCGATGACCGAGCTGCGCATCGACGCCGAACAACGCACCGCTCGGGTCGGCGCCGGTGTCCGCTGGGGCGACGTCGTCGACCGGGCAGCGGGCGTGCAGCTGGCGGCCATGCACACCACCAGCCCCAGCGTCGGCGTCGCCGGTTCGTCGCTCGGCGGCGGGCTCAGCTGGTACGCGCGCCAGCGGGGCCTGCAGTGCAGCGCGCTCACGGCCGTGGAGCTGGTGCTGGCAGACGGCACGTTCGTGCGCGCCACTGACACCGCGGACAGCGACCTGCTGTGGGCCGCCCGAGGAGGCGGCGGCGGCTTCGGCGTCGTCACGGCGCTGGAGTTCGACCTCGTGCCGGTGCACCGGGTCTACGCCGGCGCGCTCGCCTGGGACTGGCGGCACGCCGACCGGGTGCTGCGCGCCTGGAGCGGATGGGCCGGCGAGGCGCCGCACACGATCACCAGCATCGCCCGACTCCTCCAGGCGCCCGACGAGGCCTGGGTGCCGGGCGAGGTCAGGGGGCGGCAGCTCGTGATCGTGGACGCGGTCGCCACCGGGGACCCATCGACGGCGGCGCGGCAGCTCGCACCGTTGCGCGCCCTGCGGCCCGAGCTGGACACCTTCGACGACGTCGCCGCGGGCTCCGTCGCGCGCCTCCACCTGGATCCGGAGGCCCCCACGGCCGTCTACGCCAACAGCGTCCTCCTGGCAGACCTCCCTGACCGCGCGGTGGAGGCGCTCGTCGCCGCTGCGGGGCCGGACTCCGGGTCGGAGCTCCTCTTCGTGGAGCTGCGTCAGCTCGGTGGGGCGTTGGCTGCCCCGCACCCGAGGGGCGGCGCACTGGACCGCGTGGACGGCTCGTTCCTGGTGCTCGGCGTGGGCCTGCAGAGCCGGGGCGGGTGGGCGGCGGTGCGGGAGGACTCCCGCCGAGTGACGGACGCGCTCCAGCCCTGGGCCACGGAGTCGGCGTACCTGCTGATGGCTGACGAGGAGGTCGACGAGCGCCGGGGCTGGTCGGGCGCCTCGTGGCGTCGGCTGGCCGCGATCCGGGGGACGGCCGACCCGCACGGGCTGTTCGTGCCTCGCCAGCCG
>JAICRP010000135.1 GCA_025966445.1 Nocardioides sp. | reverse complement strand
GGGAAGTGGTCCGCCGCGTCGGCCTCGACGCCACCGCCGCCGTGCCGCAAGGCCCAGGCGGTGACCGGGTCGGTGCCAGGCGCCCGGCCCAGGCCGAGGTCGATCCGGCCCGGGTGGGCCGCCTCGAGGAGGGCGAACTGCTCGGCCACGACCAGAGGAGCGTGGTTGGGCAGCATCACGCCACCCGAGCCGACCCGGATCCGCTCGGTGGCCGCGGCGACCATGGCGATCAGCACCGGCGGGTTGGTGGCCGCGACGGCCGGCATGTTGTGGTGCTCGGCCAGCCAGTACCTCCGGTAGCCGAGCTCGTCGGCCGTGCGGGCCAGGCTCCGGGTGGCACCGAGGGCGTCGCCCGTCGTCTGGTCGGAGCGGACGGGCACCAGGTCGAGCACGGACAGCGCGGGGGAGGTCACGTGGTGTCAACCGCGTTCGACGGTCGGCTGTTCCGCCATCGCGCGGAGCTCGGCGTCGTCCCAGCGCAGGTCGACCCCGGGTGCGGCGAGCAGGTACGTGATCGCCGCGTCCACCTCGAGCAAGCCGTCGGTGAGACCGGACAGGATCGTGCGGAGGTACGCCGCACTGGGGGCGGCCGGCGCGTGGTGCTCGCTGCTCGTCAGGGCGACCATCGGCAGGCCGTCCCGGTCGCCGACCGTGGACCGACTGTCGTACCGGCGCTCCCAGGAATGCACCTCGTCGAGCTGGTCGGTGCCGATCAGGTAGCCGCGCGCCACCACCTCACGGTCGCCCGCCTCGGCGTCGAGGAACGCGAGCCCGCCACCCCAGACCCGCGAGAGGCCGCCGAAACGGATGCGGCCCGGCAGCCGCAGGCCCACGACCTCTCGTGGCGGGGTCCGGTCACGACATCCGGGATAGCTGCGCCGGGCGCCCGCGGGCTGGCCGCCCTGCACGTAGCAGGCGAACCGGTCCCGCGACAGGTTGGAGCCGTAGGCGACGTACCAGACCAGCGCGTTCACATCTGCTCGGGGCGGGCGATGCCGAGCAGGTCGAGCCCCTGGTCGAGCACGGCCAGGGTGACCGCGCAGAGGGCGAGCCGCGAGGCGCGGACCTCGCTGTCGGCCTTGAGGACCGGGCACTGCTCGTAGAACGCCGAGAAGTGCTGGGCCAGGTCGAACAGGTAGCCGCACAGCCGGTGCGGCTCGAGCCGGTCGCCGACATGCACGACGACGTCGCCGAACTCCAGCAGGGCCAGGGCGAGCGCGCGCTCGGCCGGCTCGGTCAGCGTGATCGGGGTCGTGGCGCCATCCGGTGAGATGGCGGCCGTGCGGAAGATCGAGCGGATCCGCGCCGCGGCGTACTGGAGGTACGGGCCGGTGTTGCCGGTGAGCGAGACCATGCGGTCGAGGTCGAAGACGTACTCGCTGTCGTGCGCCACCGCCAGGTCGGCGTACTTCACGGCCCCGATGCCGACCTGCGGCGCGATGGCCGCGCGGACGCCCGGGTCGAGGTCGGGCCGGGCCTCGTCGACGACCTCGCGGGCGCGGGCGATCGCCTCCTCGAGCAGGTCCATCAGCTTGAGCGGGTTGCCGGCGCGGGTGCGCAGGATCTTGCGGTCCGCACCGAGCACGTTGCCGATCTGGACGTGCACGACCTCGACGTCGTCGGGCAGCCAGCCGACCTTGCGGGCGGTGTCCCAGACCATGTTGAGGTGCAGCGCCTGCGGGGCGCCGATGACGTACAGGATGCGGTCGGACCTCAGGTCGCGGACCCGGTGCCGGATGGTGGCGAGGTCGGTCGTCGCGTAGCCGTAGCCGCCGTCGGACTTGCGGATGATGAGCGGGACCGGTTTGCCCTCGCGGCCCGTGTAGCCGTCGAGGAACACGCACAGGGCGCCGTCGCTCATCGTCGCGAGCCCTGCGGCCTCGAGCTCGTCACAGATCTGTGCGAGCTCGGCGTTGTACGTCGACTCGCCGGCCAGGTCGGCGTCGGTCAGGGTGACGCCGAGGGTCGCGTAGATGCGGTTGAAGTACTGCTTGGAGAGGTCGACCAGCTCGTCCCAGAGCCGGAGGGTGTCGGGGTCGCCGGCCTGCAGCGCGACCACGCGGGTACGGGCCCGGTCGGCGAACGCCGGGTCGCCGTCGAACTCCTCGCGCGCGGCACCGTAGAACGTGTTGGGGTCGGTGACCAGCAGCTGCGCCTCGGGCGAGTCCTCGCCGACGGCCAGCAGGTGCTCGATGAGCATGCCGAACGGCGTGCCCCAGTCGCCGACGTGGTTCTGCCGGACCACGTCGTGGCCGAGGTGCTCCAGCGTCCGCACCAGCGCGTCACCGACGACCGTCGTGCGGAGATGTCCGACGTGCATCTCCTTGGCCACGTTGGGCGCGGAGTAGTCGACCGGGATGACCTGCCGGTCCTGGGTCGGTACGCCGAGGCGGTCGTCGAGCCCCGTCAGCTCCGCGGCGATCCACGCGGACGTCAGCCGTACGTTCACGAACCCCGGCCCGCTGATCTCCGGCGCTTCCGCGACCCCGTCGAGGTCGAGGTGCTCGACGATCCGCTCCGCGACGTCCCTCGGCTTCTCGCCGAGCTTCTTGGCCAGCGCGAGGGCGGCGTTCGCCTGGAAGTCCGCGAACTGGCTCGGCCGGATCACCGGGTCCGCGTCGGCGTACTCGTCCCCGAACGCCTTGCCCAGGGCGCGCTGGAACCGTTCGGTCAGCACGCCTACGGGACTCGCCACGCGTTCAGGCTAGCGAGCCTCACCAGGCGGACCTGGCGTGGGTTTCCGGAACTTGGCGTACGCCGCGACGTACGCCCTGTTCGGGTTTCTCCGGCCGGCCGGAGAAACCCGCCGCCCGGCTACGCCGTCGCGGCGAACGCCTCCGCCACCACGTCGAAGGCCTCGTCGAGCAGGGGGTCGGAGATGGCGAGGGGCGGGAGGAAGCGGAAGACGTTGCCCCAGGTGCCGCAGGTGAGGGTGACGACGCCGGACTTGTGGCAGTACGCCGACACGGCGGCCGCGCGGGCGGCGTCCGGGTCCTTCGTACCCGGCGCGCACAGCTCGATGGCCTGCATCGCGCCGCGGCCGCGGACGTCGGCGATGACGGGGTGCTCGGCGGCGAGCTTCTCGAGGCGACCCCGGATCAGGGTGCCGATCTCGAGCGCCCGGGCGTCGAGCGCGTGCTCCTTCATCTCGGCGATCGAGCCGAGGGCGGCGGCGCAGGCGACGGGGTTGCCCCCGTACGTCCCGCCGAGGCCGCCGACGTGCACGGCGTCCATCAGCTCCGCTCGGCCCGTCACGCCCGCGAGCGGGAGTCCGCCGGCGATGCCCTTGGCGGTCGTCACCAGGTCGGGCACGACGCCCTCGTGGTCGCACGCGAACCACGACCCGGTGCGGCAGAACCCGGACTGGATCTCGTCGGCGATGAACACGATCCCGTTGTCGCTCGCCCAGGCGGAGAGGGCCGGCAGGAAGCCCGGCGCGGGCTCGATGAAGCCGCCCTCGCCGAGGATCGGCTCGATGGCGATGCACGCCAGGTTGGCGACGCCGACCTGCTTGTCGAGGTGGTCGATCGCGCGGGCGGCCGCCTCCTCGCCGGACAAGCCGTCGCGGAACGGGTACGACATCGGCGCGCGGTAGACCTCGGCGGCGAACGGGCCGAAGCCGTTCTTGTACGGCATGTTCTTCGCGGTCATCGCCATCGTCAGGTTGGTGCGCCCGTGGTACGCGTGGTCGAACACGCCCACGGCGTCGCGGCCCGTCGCGACCCGGGCGATCTTCACGGCGTTCTCGACCGCCTCGGCGCCGGAGTTGAACAGCGCACTCTTCTTGGCGTGGTCGCCGGGCGTCAGCTCGGCGAGGGCCTCGCACACCTCGACGTAGCCGGCGTACGGCGTGACCATGAAGCAGGTGTGCGTGAAGGCAGCGACCTGGTCGGCCACGGCCCGGACGACCGCGGGAGCCGCGTTGCCGACCGAGACCACCGCGATGCCGGAGCCGAGGTCGATCAGCGAGTTGCCGTCGGCGTCGACCACCACGCCCCCGCCGGCCGCCTCGATGAACACCGGTAGCGTCGTGCCGACCCCGTCGGCCACGGCGGCCTTCTTGCGGGCCAGCAGCTCGATCGAGCGCGGTCCCGGGACGTCGGTCACGAGGCGGCGCACCTGGGGCAGGGTCGGGCCGCCGGCGAGGGTCTGGGTCATGCGAGCAAATGTAGGGAATCCGTAGCCCCGACCACCAGGGCCCGACGGATACGGGAGGCTGGAACCGTGCAGATCGACTGGATCCATCCTCCAGACACGCTCAACTTGTGCTTCAACGCGCTCGATCGGCACGTCATCCGCGGTCGCGCCGACGAGCCGGCCATCGCGGCGGACCGGCCGACGTCCTACGCCCGCCTGGTCGAGGAGGTCGCCGCGTTCGGCGGGGTGCTGAGGGCGTTCGGCATCGGTCTCGGCGACACCGTCGTGGCCCGGCTGCCGCCGGGGAGGAACGCCCTGGTCGCGCTGCTCGCCTCGAGCCGGCTGGGCGCCGTCCACGTGCTCGAGGAGCCCGAGGAGGACGAGGAGACCGTGGTGGTCGCCGGAGCCGTGATCCGCCGCGGGGGAGTCCCGTCACCCGACGACCTCGACTGGGACGTCCTGCTCCGCGCCGGCCGTACGGACCCCGCCCCGTGCGCCGAGGTCTCCGCCGCGGCGCCCGCCCTCGTCGTCGACGGACACACCCTCAGCACGACCGAGATCCTCGAGCGGAGCACGGGCTGGCCGTACGACGCCCTGACGACCCTGCTGGGCGGCGGAACCGTCGAGTTGGGAGCATGACTGCATGACGCGACGCGACGTGGTGGTGCTCGGCTCCACCGGGTCCATCGGCACCCAGGCGCTCGACGTCTGCCGCGCGAACCCGGACCGGTTCCGGGTCGTCGCGCTCACCGCCGGTGGGAGCAACCCCGACCTGTTCGAGCAGCAGGTGGACGAGTGGGCTCCGGCCTTCAGCGGGCTGTTCACTGGTCTGGGCGAGGACGCCTCGTCCGAGGCCGCCGCACTGGAGTGCGACGTCGTCCTCAACGGGATCACCGGGGCCGTCGGGCTCCGCCCGACGCTGGCGGCGCTGGACGCCGGCAACACCCTCGCGCTGGCCAACAAGGAGTCCCTGATCATCGGCGGCCCGGTGGTCACGAGCCGCGCGAGGCCCGGCCAGATCGTGCCGGTCGACTCCGAGCACTCGGCGCTCGCGCAGTGCCTGCGCGGCGGCTCCGCCGAGGAGGTACGCCGTCTGGTCCTCACGGCGAGCGGTGGCCCGTTCCGCGGACGGACGGCGGCCGACCTGGCGGACGTCACGGTCGAAGAGGCGCTGGCCCACCCGACCTGGGCCATGGGTCCGGTCGTCACCATCAACTCCGCGACGCTGGTCAACAAGGGCCTGGAGGTCATCGAGGCGCACCTGCTGTTCGGGATCCCCTTCGACCGGATCGAGGTCGTGGTGCACCCGACGAGCGTCGTGCACTCGATGGTCGAGTTCGTCGACGGCTCGACGCTCGTGCAGGCGAGCCCGCCGACCATGCTGATCCCCATCGCGCTCGGCCTGGCGTGGCCCGACCGGGTGCCCGACACCGCACCCTCGGTCGACTGGACCCGCGCCGAGACCTGGGAGTTCTTCCCGCTCGATGACGAGGCGTTCCCGGCGGTGTCGCTCGCGCGGCAGGCGGGAGGGGCCGGCAGCACCGCGCCAGCCGTCTACAACGCCGCCAACGAGGTGGCCGTCGAGGCCTTCCGGGCCGGTCGCCTGGAGTTCCGCAGGATCGTGCCCACCATCGCCGACGTGCTTGCGCTGCACGACGTACCCTCGGGGGAGCAGCTCACCGTCGACGACGTCCTCGCCGCCGACGCATGGGCACGCAACGAGGCCACCCGCCTCGTCGGGTCCTGGCCCGGCCCCCGACCGCACTGAGAGGCGACAACGAGCACGGTGAGCGCCGTCTACTACATCCTGGGAGTGGTCGTCTTCGTGGCGGCCATCCTGGCCTCGATCGGCCTCCACGAGCTCGGCCACATGGTCCCGGCCAAGGCGTTCGGCGGAAAGGTGACCCAGTACTTCATCGGCTTCGGGCCGACGGTGTGGAGCCGCCAGCGCGGCGAGACGGAGTACGGCCTCAAGGCCATCCCCCTCGGCGGCTACGTGAAGATCGTCGGGATGCTGCCGCCCACCGTCGACGGCGTGGCCGACGAGATCACCTTCGACTCCGAGGGCAACAAGGTCGTCAAGGTCCGCAAGTCCAACACCGGCATGTTCACCCAGCTGATCTCCGACGCCCGGGCGGCCGAGTGGGAGCACGTCAAGCCCGGCGACGCCGACCGCCTCTTCTACAAGATGGCCTGGTGGAAGAAGGTCATCGTGATGGCCGGCGGCCCCACGGTGAACCTGCTCATCGCCTTCTTCTTGTTCTGGACCGTCTTCGGCACGTACGGCGCCCGGACGATCGAGCCGAACCCCGGCCCGCCGGTCATCGAGACCGTCTCCGAGTGCCTCCTCCCGTACGCCGAGGAGGGGCGCGCCTGCCGAGCCGACGACCCGCCGACCCCGGCCGTCGAGGCGGGGCTGCTGCCCGGCGACGTGATCACGTCGTTCAACGGCGTCGAGGTCACCGGCTGGGAGCAGTTCCGCGGGCTGATCCGCAACAACGCGGGCGGCGAGGCGGTCATCGGGTTCGAGCGCGACGGCGAGCCGATGACAGGCACCACCAACACGACCGTGCAGGCCCGACCGACCTCCAACACCGACCTGACGCTGACCCAGGTCGGCTTCCTCGGGGTCACCTCGGTCAGCCATGTGGTCGTGACCCACGGTGGGCCGCTCTACACGCTCGAGCAGATGGGCACGATGACGAAGGACACCGTCGCGGCCCTCGTCAACCTGCCGGTCAAGGTCTGGGGCGTGGCCAAGGCGATCGTCGGCCTGGAGGACCGGGCCGCGGACAGCCCCATCAGCATCGTGGGTGGCGGGCGGATCGCGGGCGAGACCGTGTCGCACGAGGACTACATCGCCTCCGAGAAGATGGTCTTCCTGCTCATGCTGGTGGCCGGCTTCAACCTGTTCATCGGACTGTTCAACTTCATCCCGCTGCTCCCGCTCGACGGTGGGCACATCGCCGGCGCGCTCTACGAGGCGATCCGCCGCGGCGTCGCCAAGCTCAACGGGCGTCCCGACCCCGGCTACGTCGACGTCGCCAAGCTGCTCCCCATCGCCTACGGCGTCGCGGTGGTGATGCTCGTCATGGGTGTCGTGCTGATCGTCGGCGACCTCGTCGTCCCGCTGCACCTCGAGTCCTGACGAACCCACCTGTCCCTGGCGAATCGGCCGCCCACCCGCCCGATCGGTAGCCTGAGGCCGTGACCGCGATCAGCCTGGGCATGCCCGAAGCACCGCCGCCGGTGCTGGCGCCCCGCCGCAAGACCCGTCAGATCCAGGTCGGCAAGGTCGGGGTCGGGAGCGACCACCCGATCTCGGTGCAGTCCATGACGACCACGCTCACCTCCGACGTCAACGCCACGCTCCAGCAGATCGCCGAGCTCACGGCCACCGGCTGCGACATCGTGCGCGTGGCCTGCCCGTCGCAGGACGACGCGGACGCGCTTCCGGAGATCGCCCAGCACTCGCAGATCCCGGTCATCGCCGACATCCACTTCCAGCCGAAGTACGTCTTCGCGGCAATCGACGCCGGGTGCGCCGCCGTCCGGGTGAACCCGGGCAACATCCGCAAGTTCGACGACCAGGTCAAGGAGATCGCCGCCGCGGCCAAGGAGCGCGGCACCTCGATCCGGATCGGCGTCAACGCCGGCAGCCTCGACAAGCGGATCATGGACAAGTACGGCAAGGCCACGCCCGAGGCGCTCGTCGAGAGCGCCGTGTGGGAGGCCGGCCTCTTCGAGGAGCACGACTTCCATGACTTCAAGATCTCGGTCAAGCACAACGACCCCGTCGTGATGGTCCGGGCCTACGAGCTGCTGGCCGAGGCCGGCGACTGGCCACTGCACCTCGGCGTCACGGAGGCCGGGCCGGCGTTCCAGGGCACGATCAAGTCCTCGGTGGCTTTCGGGGCCCTGCTCAGCCAGGGGATCGGCGACACCATCCGCGTCTCCCTTTCCGCGCCGCCGGTCGAGGAGG
>JAICRP010000247.1 GCA_025966445.1 Nocardioides sp. | reverse complement strand
GGCGATGGCGTCCTCGAGCTTGGTGACCATGTCGTCGGCGCGGGCGGACTTCTCGGGGTCGGTGCGCGCCCAGCGCTCCTCCTCGACCGAGCGGATGGCCTGCTCGACCTTGCGGATCCGGCCCTCGAGCTCCTTCATCCGGTCCCGGGGCACCTTGCCGGCGGCGTCCCAGCGCTCGGAGAGGTCTCGGAACGCGGCCTTGGCGGCGTCGAGGTCGGTGACCGGGACCAGGGCCTCGGCCTCGGCCAGGAGCTTCACCGTGACCGCGGCGTTGGCCGCGAACTCGGCGTCCTGGGCGGCGTTCGCGGCGTCGCGGTTGGTGAAGAAGGTGTCCTGGGCGGCGCGGAACCGGGTCCACAGCGCCTCGTCGATGTCGCGCGGCGCCGGCCCGGCGGCCTTCCACTTCTGCATCAGGTCGCGGTACTCACCCGACGTCGGCCCCCAGTCGGTCGAGCTCGCCAGCGCCTCGGCCTCCTTGACCAGCTGCTCCTTGACCCCGCGCGCACCCTCACGCTTCTCGTGCTGCTCGGCGAAGTGCGACTTGCGGGCCTTGGTGTACGTCGTCCGAGCCGACGAGAACCGCCGCCACAGCGCGTCGTCGGAGGGGCGGTCGATGCGGGGGAGGGCCTTCCACTGGTCGAGCAGGTCGCGCAGTCGGTTGGCGCCGTTGCGCCAGTCGGTGCCGGCGGCGAGCTTCTCGGCCTCGACGACGATCCGCTCCTTGTCGACCTTGGCCTCCGCCTGCTTCTGCGCGCGCTCGACCTTCCGCGCCTCCCGCTGCTCGCCGATGACCTCGCCGAACGAGTCCAGCTTCGCCAGCAGGGTGTCCAGGTCGCCGACCGCGTTGGCGCCCTCCACCTGGCCGCGCACGGTCTTCACCGACTCGCTGGCCTCCTCCGGGGACATCACCCCGGACCTGATGCGCTGCTCGAGGAGGCCGACCTCGAAGGCCAGGGCGTCGTAGCGGTCGGTGTAGAACTTCAGCGCCTCCTCGGGCGACCCCTCGGGGTACTGCCCGACCAGACGCTCGCCGTCGGCGGTCCTCACGAAGACGCTGCCGTCGTCGCCGACGCGTCCCCACTCCTGGCCAGACGGATGACTCGTCACAGCAATCCCTACGGTCGTTCCCACGGGCTCCGCTCGCCCGCGTGGGAGGCACCATGCTAGTCAAACCCCTTCCGTCGTCCGGCATGCACGTCGCCCGCCGAGGTCCGGATGAGGGGGCCCGTCGTGGCCCTCGATAGTCTGCGAGCGTGCTGATCGCCGGATTCCCCGCAGGTCCGTGGGGCACCAACTGCTACGTCGCGGCCACGGGGCCGGGCACGGAGTGCGTGGTCATCGACCCCGGCAAGGACGCCGCCCCTGGTGTGGCCGAGGTCGTCGCCGAGCATCGGCTCAAGCCGGTGGCCGTGCTGGTCACCCACGGGCACGTCGACCACATGTGGTGCGTCGCGCCCGTCGCCGGCACGTACGACGCGACGGCCTGGATCCACCCCGACGACCGGCACCTGCTCGCCAACCCGATGGCCGGCATGAGTGCGGAGACGACCCAGATGATGCTCGGCGGCAAGTACACCTTCGCCGAGCCGGACCGGGTCGAGGAGCTCGGCGACGGCCAGGACCTCGAGCTCGCCGGCCTGACCTTCACCGTCGACCACACGCCGGGCCACACGCGCGGGTCGGTGACGTTCCGGTCGCCGTACGACGCCCAGGAAGACATCTCCGAGGTGATGTTCTCCGGCGACCTGCTCTTCCAGGGCTCGATCGGGCGCACCGACCTGCCGGGTGGCGACCACGCGGCGATGCTGCAGAGCCTGCGCACCAAGGTGCTGACACTGGCCGACGACGTCGTGGTGCTGCCCGGCCACGGCGAGCAGACGTCCATCGGTCGCGAGCGCGCGACCAACCCCTTCCTGCTGGACCTCCAGGACTCCGGAGCAGCGGGTCCAAGGGGATCAGCCACCCGAGGACTGTGAAGGAACCAGTGTCCAAGCCCACGCCGCTGAGCGGCTACCCGGAGTTCCTGCCTGCCGAACGGGCCGTCGAGCGCGAGGTCGTGTCGCGCATCTCGCGGACGTTCGAGCTGCACGGCTTCGCCAACATCGAGACCCGCGCCGTGGAGCCGCTCGACCGCCTCGCCAAGGGCGGCGAGGTCGACAAGGAGATCTACGTGCTGCGTCGACTGCACGCCGACCCCGATGACACCGCTGCCGGCGACAGCGGGCAGAGTCGACAGCTGGGACTGCACTTCGACCTCACGGTGCCGTTCGCGCGGTACGTGCTGGAGAACGCCGGTCACCTGGAGTTCCCGTTCCGCCGCTTCCAGATCCAGCCCGCCTGGCGGGGCGAGCGGCCGCAGGAGGGCAGGTACCGCCAGTTCAACCAGGCCGACATCGACATCGTCGGCCGCGACGAGCTGCCCTTCCACCACGACGTCGAGGTCGTGCGCGTCATGGTGGAGGCCCTCGACGGCCTCCCCCTGCCCGCCCTGTCCTTCCAGGTCAACAACCGCAAGCTGATCCAGGGCTTCTACCGCGGCCTGGGCGTCCCCGACGTACCCGCCGCCATCCGCGCCATCGACAAGCTCGACAAGCAGCCGGCCGACGCCGTCGCCGCGCTGCTGGTCGAGACTGCGGGGGCGACGCCCGAGCAGGCCGACACGTGCCTGGCCCTGGCAAGCATCCGCGTGGCCGACACGTCGTTCGTCGAGACCGTCCGCGGCCTCGGCGTCGAGGACGAGCTGCTCGAGACCGGCCTCGCCGAGCTCGCAGCGGTCGTCGACGGCTGCGCCGACGTGGTGAACGACCACGTCACCGTCGAGGCCAACCTCCGGATCGCCCGCGGCCTCGACTACTACACGGGCACCGTCGTGGAGATCTTCATGACGGGCTACGAACGGCTGAAGTCCGTGGGCGGCGGCGGACGCTACGACGCCCTCGCCAGCGACGGCCGGACGACGTACCCCGGCGTCGGCATCTCCTTCGGCGTCTCCCGCACCCTCGTCCCGCTCGTCGCCGACGGCGTGCTCGCCGGCAGCCGCGCCGTCTCGAGCGCGGTGCTCGTGGCGCTCGCCGACGAGGAGGCCCGCCCGGCCGCCCACGAGCTGGCCGACCGGCTGCGCCGTCGTGGCATCCCCACCGAGGTCGCTGCGAGCCCGCAGCGGTTCGGCAAGCAGATCCGGTACGCCGAGCGGCGCGGCATCCCGTTCGTCTGGTTCCAGCAGGAGGACGGGACCCACCAGGTCAAGGACATCCGCAGCGGAGACCAGGTCGACGCCGACCCCGAATCCTGGAACCCACCGGCCACCGACCTCCACCAGACGATCGTCAGCCCCGTCATCAACAGCTTGGAGCAACCCTCGTGATCCGCACCCACGACGCCGGCACCCTCACGGCCGCCGACGCCGGCCAGACCGTCACCCTCGCCGGCTGGGTCGCCCGCCGCCGCGACCACGGCGGCGTCGCCTTCCTCGACCTGCGGGAGGCCAGCGGCGTGGCCCAGGTGGTCGTCCGCGACGAGAGCGTCGCGCACAGCCTGCGCAGCGAGTACTGCGTCTCGGTCACGGGCGCGGTCCAGCTGCGTCCCGAGGGCAACGCCAACCCGAACCTGCCCTCGGGCGAGATCGAGGTGATCGCCGACACCGTCGAGGTCCTGAGCGCCGCTGCTCCCTTGCCGTTCCCGATCGACGACGCCGGGTCACAGAAAGGGGGCGACGTGGGGGAGGAGGCCCGCCTCAAGCACCGCTACCTGGACCTCCGCCGGAGCGGTCCCAACGCCGCCCTTCGCCTGCGTAGCAAGGTCAACAAGGCGGCTCGCGACGTCCTCGACCGTCACGACTTCGTCGAGGTGGAGACCCCTACGTTGACGCGTTCCACCCCGGAGGGCGCCCGCGACTTCCTGGTGCCCGCCCGGCTGCAGCCCGGCAGCTGGTACGCCCTGCCGCAGAGCCCGCAGCTGTTCAAGCAGCTGCTCATGGTCGCCGGCATGGAGCGCGACTTCCAGATCGCCCGCTGCTACCGCGACGAGGACTTCCGCGCCGACCGGCAACCGGAGTTCACCCAGCTCGACATCGAGATGAGCTTCGTCGACCAGGACGACGTGCTGGCGATCTCGGAGGAGGT
>JAICRP010000086.1 GCA_025966445.1 Nocardioides sp. | reverse complement strand
TGGGGGAGTACGCCGCCCGCACCCGCGCGATCCTCGCCTCGCACGACGCCGAGGCGGTCGCCTCGACCGGCGGACGCTTCCACGGCTCCGAGCCGCCGAGCCTGCGCTGGATCTGCTTCCACGTGCTCCAGGAGTACGCCCGCCACGCCGGCCACCTCGACATCGCGGTCGAGCTGGCCACCCCGATTCGTCAGCAGCCGGTCCGCGGCGAGGACCCCCCAGACCGCTGACGAATCGGGGTCAGCGGAGCCGGGCGCGGGCGTCGAAGAGCAGGATCGAGGCGGAGGCGGCCACGTTGAGGGAGTCGGCGGTGCCGCGCATCGGGATCGAGATGCGGGTGAGGTCCGGGGTGCGCCACTCCGGCGCGACGCCGGCGCCCTCCGAGCCGACGACGACGGCGACCTTCTGGTGCGCGTAGTCGACGTCCAGGTAGGGGACGGCGGCGGCCGGGTCGGCGACGTACGCGGTGAAGCCGGCCGAGGCCAGGTCGCGGCGGGCCTCCGCGACCGATCCGTACTCGACCGTCGGCAGCGTGAGCACCGTGCCGCGGCTGGCCTCGAAGACCTTCGGGTGCGTCAGCCGGCAGGTGGCGTTGGTCAGCACGAGCCCGTCGGCTCCGGCCGCGTCGGCGGTACGGACGAGCGTGCCGAGGTTGCCGGCGTACTCGATCCCGTCGGCCACGAGCAGCAACCGCGCGTCGGGGCGCAGGACCTCGGCGGGCGTCCACACCGGCAACCGGACCACGGACAGCAGCGCGGGCGCCGTCAGGCCGGGGTGCAGGCGGGCGAGGATCTTCTCGGAGATCTCGTTCGTCGCGACGTACGGCACGTCGCCGCACCGCAAGGTGACCTCGGGCTGGACGCCCAGGCGTTCGAGGTGGGCGTGCTGCCAGCGGCCGGCGACGGCCACCAGGCGAACGTGTCGGGGCAGGAGGTTGCGGCGGGCGCGCGAGTAGAGGCGGGCGGCAGGAGAGAGGGTGGGCACGACGGGCTCCGGGGCGGGAGTGGACGCCTGACCGGCGTACCCCGAGACGTCACTCCCGACGCGGGTACGCGGTCGTCAGGCCACCGGACGGGGCCTGGTTGCGGTCACTCCTGGATTCCCACGTCGTCCAGGGTAGGAGCGCCCCGAGCGGGTCCGCACCTGATTTAGCGCCCGATACGCTCGACCCGTGGCAGACCCAAGTCAGGGCCAGGTGAAGCTCGTCGTCGTGACGGGCTCCGGGCGGAGCGGGACGAGCAGCGTCGCGGGCACCCTCAAACGGCTGGGTCTCTACATCCCGCAGCCCGAGGTGGAGACCGACGAGCGCAACCCGCGCGGCTACTACGAGCCGTTGTGGGTGGCTGAGTTCCACAAGTGGTTGCTGAACCCGATCCCCGTCCGCACGATCGACTCGCGGCCGAACGCCGGCAGGATCGCCAAGAAGGCCGTCACCCCGAAGGTCGAGGACGAGCTCCGCACCTGGCTGCGCGACCAGCTCGGGACCGGCGAGACCCAGATCCTGCTCAAGGACACCCGTGCCTACTGGGTGTACGACCTCTGGCAGCGGATGGCGGCCGAGTTCGGCGCCCAGCTGACGAGCCTGACGATGCTGCGCCACCCCGCGCAGGTCGTGCGGTCGCGCGACACGGCGTACCTCGGCGACATGGACCGCCACTTCCGCCGTCAGCGTGAGACCACCAACGTGGCGGCCTGGGTCAACGCGGCGTTCGAGACCGAGCGCGTGACGCGCGGCAACCCGCGGGCGTTCGTGCCGTACTACGACCTGATCGGCGACTGGCGCGCCGCCATGACGCGTGCCGGGGCGCAGCTGGGGCTGACGTACAACGACACGAGCGGCCACCACCCGGTCGACGACTTCATCGACGCCGGGCTCAACCGCTCCAAGCCCGACTGGGACGGCCTCGAGGTCGCCCCGAACCTGGTGGACCTCGCCGACCGCTCGTGGGACGCGATGAACGTGCTCGTCGAGACGCCCGACGACGAGGCCGCGATGAAACGGGTCGACGCCCTTCGCGAGGAGTACGTCGAGCTGTACGAGTCGTCGGCCGCCATCGCGCTCGACGAGACGACGGCCCAAGTGGCCAAGGTCCGCAAGAAGCTGAAGAAGCAGCTCGCCGAGGCCGAGGCCGAGATCGCCCGCCTGAAGGGCTAGGCGTCCTTCTCCCAGGGCGCCGCGACGGGGAAGTACTCGCGCAGGAACGTGGTCAGCAGCTCGTCGAGGCGGCCCTGGCGGAAGCCGTGGTCGTGGTGGTCGCCGAGGCAGAAGAAGTCCTGCTCGCGGTGGAGCAGCTGCGAGAGCTGCCAGTCGAGGTCGGGGTTGGCGATGTTGACGAACTCGGTGTCGGCCTCGGCGGCGTACGCCGTCCCGGTCAGCAGCCCGTAGTGCTGGGCGAAGGAGCTCAGCGTCGAGATGTCGGTGTCGGACCGGAACGGCGAGCGCGTCGTCGCGCCGACGACGTCGGCGAACCGCTGCTCGATCTCGCGCAGCACCGAGGTGCGGACGGCGTACGGCGCGTGGGCCAGCGCGTTCGTCGTGACCGCGCCGAACGCGTGCTGCAGCAGGCGGCGGTTGTTCCACGCGGCCTTGAGCCAGGGTGCCGAGTCGGGCAGGTCCGAGAGCCCGATCGTGCTCTGCGCGAAGAACACCGACGACAGCCCGGCCGGGCTGAACAGCGCCTCGGGCCGCAGCGGCCGGCCGAGGAAGAAGTCGTCGTTGAAGTAGAGCCAGTGCTCGGCCAGCCCGGGGATGTGGTGCAGCGAGGTCTCGATCGCGTGCGAGTTGAAGGTCGGCAGCGCGTCGGCCGGCATGATCTCGGCGTGCGACACGACCGTCACGCCGGGGTGGTCGAGCGCGAGCCACGCCGGCACCTGGCCGCTCGTGACGACGTAGATGTTGCGGACCCACGGCGCGAACAGGTGCACCGAGCGCAGCGAGTAGCGCAGCTCGTCGCGCGAGATGAACCGCGCCCGGCCGCTCGCCTCGCGGGTCTGGGCCGTGCCCTCCATCCCGGCGATCCGCGCCTGGCGCGCGGCGTCCCACTCGGGGTCGTCGCCGTCGACCCACGTGTAGACGACGTCGACGGGGAAGCGGCACTCGTTGACGGTCGGCGCGGCCATCAACGGCAGCGTCCGCACCGCCACGCCGTCGATCTCCAGCGGCACGAGCTCCTCGCCCACGGGGATCCGGTTCGTGTAGCGGTTGGGCCGCGGCGAGACCAGCGCGCCGTCGGGGTGCCGCTCCCAGAACTGCACCTCGACCGAGCAGCCCTGCCCGACCAGCTGCCGTTGCTCGTCGACCACCGGCCACGGCTCCACGAACAGCCGCGGGGTCATCCCGCGTCGGAGGTCCTCGCCGAGCCGGAAGATCGGGCCGCGACGCTCGGGCCAGCCGTACTGGTCGGGGTCGCGCAGAGAGAGGTACGTCGGGGCGCCCGGGTCGCCGAGCTCCTTGAGGAAGGCGTCGCGGTCGGCCATCGGCACCACGACGACCGGGCTCCCCGACTCGTGGGCGGGGATCACCAGCCAGTGGTCGCTGCTGGCCGTGGCGGCCGCCACGGCCCAGCCGAGGGTCTCCTCGCGCGCCTGCGCCGGCGTCACGCCGGTGGCCGCGACCGCCTCCGCCGCCGCCTTCGGGACCGGCTTGGCGTCCACCAGGGCCGTGACGCGCGGGGTCAGCCGGCCGGCGACGGTGCGCCGTGTGCGCGCGGCACTGAAGATGCCGACCCACCGCTCGGCGATGGCGTACGCGTCGTACTGACGGGAGGTGCGGAAGGCGCCCTCACCGAGCGCGCGGCGCAGGTCGTCGTCGGTGGCCAGCCGCAGCAGGGCCGAGGCCATGCCCGCGATCGACTCGGGCGAGACGAGCAGGCCGTTGACCTCGTGCTGGATGATCTCGCGCGGGCCGGAGGCGCAGTCGTAGCTGGCGACGGGGACGCCGGCCGCCATCGCCTCCTGGACCACCAGCGGGAAGCCCTCGGCGCGCGAGGTGAGCGCGCAGATGCTGGCCTTGGCCCACTCGCCGCGCATGTCGGCGACGGCGCCAGGCAGCTCGACGCGGTCGAAGAGGCCGAGCTTGCGGATGTGGCGCAGCAGCTCCTGCCGCTTCGGGCCGGTGCCGTAGATGCGCAGCCGCCAGTCGGGCAGCTGGTCGGCGACCTGTGCGAAGGCCTCGATCAGGCGCGGGAACTGCTTCTCGTTCACCAGCCGGCCGGCCGTCATCACGAGCGGGTTGTCCAGGCGCGAGCGCGGGGTGAAGCCGAGAGGCAGGGGGTTCGGCACGACCGCGATCTCGGGAGTGGAGTCGCCGAGCTGCTCGCGGACCCAGTCGGCCATCGCGGGGGTGAAGACGGCGACGACGTCGGCGCGCGGGGCGAAGTTCAGCAGCGGCTCGAGACCCGACGACCGGTCGGAGGTGGATCGGTGCTCCTGGTGCACGACGACCGGCTCTGGCGGCAGCAGCTGGATGGCTGCGGCCAGCAGCCCCGGGGTGACCGTGACGAGGACGTCGAGCCCGACGCCGGGCAGCACGTGCTCGAGGCCGACGTCGCACAGCGCGGTGAACTGGCCGTCCCAGGCATCCGGGACGACGAGCGAGTCGCGCGAGTGCAGCGCCCGGGCCTGCGACGGAGCCAGCTCGACCCCGGGCACCGACGGGTCCCGACCCTCGCGCACGTCGACCAGGTAGCGGACCTTGACGCGCTCGTCGATCCAGTAGTGCGGCCGCTCGCCGCTGCGGGTGACCGACAGCAGGGTGACGGCGTGGTCGCCGGCCAGCGCGTTGGCCTGGGTGATGGCGGACCGCGACGTGCCGCCCATGCCGTCGAGGTTGAAGACCAGGTAGCCGATCTTCACGCGCCGGCCCCCTTCGGGCGGCGGACGCGGAGCACGCCGTCGGGCAGCCAGCGGAGGACCAGGGAGAACAGCGGTCCGTCGTCGTCGGGGTTCTGGACCTGGGGCAGCATCACCGCGTTGTCGGGCCTGGCCAGGTCGTTGGCGCGGCGGCGTACGGGGAGGTCGCCGGCGTAGACGCTGGCCGAGAGACCTACGCCCTCGGGCACGTCCGCCGGCACGATCGTCGCGACCGCCATCCCGGCGTCGACGGTCAGTGGCCGCGTCAGCAGCACCTCGCCGCTCGCGTCGTCCACGAGCCGCAGCTCGGCGCCCTCCGGCGCCCCGCCGAGGTGGAGGGTCATGGTGTCGTCCGGCGCGGACGCGACGTCGAGCAGGAACGCGCCGGCGGGGGCGGGCTCGCGCACCAGCTGGAGCGTGCCGTCCTCGGTGCGGGCGAGGGACCAGGCGACCTCGTCACCCGGGGGGACCCGGACGGGCTCGTTGCGGACCAGCGGCGGGGTCCAGACGCGGTGCAGCTTGCCGCCCGGGGCGGTGATGACCACGTCGTACCTGCCGTCGCCCCCGGTCAGCGGTCCCAGGTCGCTGCGCACGGAGCGGTATCGCGGGTCGTCCTCGGCCAGGTCGGTGTCGAGGGAGACGATCCGGTCGGTGCCGGCCTCGCGCACGGCCAAGGTGCCGGGCGTCGCGTCGACGGCGAGCCAGAGGTGCCGCCCGTCGAGGACGCCGGCGAACGCCGCCCGCGGGCGGTTGCCGGGCGCGTCGGCGGCCGGCGCGGCCTGATCCTCCTCGCCGCGCCCGAGACGCTCGCGCGCCTGCTCCGCGGCCTCGCGCGCGACCGTGCCGAGCTGGTCGCGCAGCCGCCGGGTCACCTTCACCCGGCGATCGTAGCCAGGCCGACCGGGCCGTCCTCAGACGCCGGTGACACCCTCGCCGCCGCCTGCCTGCTCGTCGAAGCTCTCGTGCTCGAGCAGGTGCAGCACCGGGACGCCGATCTTGCGCCGGGCCCGCGAGGTCCAGTCGAGGTGGAAGAACTCGGAGACCACGTGGGAGCGGGTCAGGATGATGGCCTCGCGACCGTCGACGGCCGACACCTCGGCGGCCAGCGCGTCGATGGGGTCGTCGCCGACGACCTTGCCGTCGGCCGTGCCACCGGCCTCCCGGAGGGCGGCCAGGGTCGTCGAGAGCTCGTCGTTCGAATGCTCCTGGCTGTCCTTGCGGACCGCCTCGATGTCGGCCTCGTGCATGCCGATGGTGGGGTTGCCCATCAGCTCGCCGCCGGAGAGGCCGCCCATCGATGCCTCGATGCGGGCGGCGGCGTCCTCGAGCGGCAGCAGCACGTGGTAGACGACCGGGTCGTCGAGCTCCTCGTGCAGCGAGAGCACCTGGCGGGCGTCCACCACGGTCAAGGCCTGCTCGACCAGCAGGACCACGTCATAGGTACCGCTCATGGTCTGTCTCTTCCTTCCACTCCGAGGATACGGCCGAGATCGTAGGAGACGACCTCCTCGAGCTGTTCATATCCGCACGACTCGGGGTCCCGGTCGGTACGCCAGCGTCGGAACTGCGCCGTGTGCCGGAACCGGCGCCCCTCCATGTGGTCGTAGGCCACCTCCACCACGCGCTCGGGCCGCAACGGGGTGAAGCTGAGGTCCTTGCCCTGGCTCCAGCGGCTCTGCGTGCCCGGCACCCGGTCCGGGTTGGCGGTGAGGAACTCGGCCCATCGGCCCCACGGGTGGTCCTCGATCGGGACGACCAGCTCCTGCAGCTCCTGCCACAGCTCGGCGCGGCGCTTCTCGGTGAAGCTCGCGCTGACGCCGACGTGCTGCAGCTCGCCGTCGTTGTAGAGACCGAGCAGCATGCTGCCCAGCAGTCGCCGCTCCGGGGTCGAGGTCTTGTGCTCGCGGTACCCGGCCACCACGCAGTCGGCGGTCCGCTCGTGCTTGATCTTCAGCATGGTGCGGGCGTTCTGCTCGTACGCCGCTCCGAGCGGCTTGGCGACCACGCCGTCGAGCCCGGCCCCCTCGAACTCGCTGAACCACTGCTCGGCGACCGCGGCGTCCTCGGTGGTGCGCGTGAGGTAGCAGGGACCTTCCAGCCCGCCCAGGGCCTCCTCGAGCGCCGCGCGACGTTCGACGAGCGGACGCCCGACGTACGACTCGTCGCCCAGGGCCAGCAGGTCGAAGGCCACGAAGCCGGCCGGGGTCTGCTCGGCGAGCAGGTTCACGCGGGAGGCGGCGGGGTGGATGCGCTCCTGGAGCGTCTCGAACTCCAACCGGTCGCCGACGGCGACGAAGATCTCGCCGTCGAGCACGCAGCGCTCGGGCAGCTGCTCCTTGATGGCCGCGACGACCTCGGGGAAGTAGCGGGTGAGGGGCTTGGTGTTGCGGCTGGCCAGCTCGACCTCGTCACCGTCGCGGAAGACGATGCATCGGAAGCCGTCCCACTTGGGCTCGAAGCTCAGGCCGCCGTACCTGGCCGGGTCCGGGATCCCCTTGACCGACTTCGCCAGCATCGGCTGCACGGGCGGCATCACGGGCAGGTCCACGCGCCGACCCTAGTCGGCCCTCGTCGGCCTTCGTCGGTTCAGGCCTATCCTGAGCCGGCACCGATCCCCGGTTGGTCTGCCGGCAGGGCCCGCCTGACTTTGAATCAGGACTAGCGACGTAGGTTCGACTCCTACCCGGGGAGCATGAGCGAAGCTGACGAGCTGACCGTCGTCGTCCTGGCCGCCGGTGGCGGCACCCGGATGAAGAGCAAGACCATGAAGGTCCTCCACCAGGTCGGGGGCCGGAGCATGATCGGCCACGTCCTGATGGCGGTCCGGGCGGTCGAACCGCACCGGGTGGTGGCCGTGATCGGCCACCAGCGCGAGCAGGTGGGTCCGCACGTGCAGGCGCTGGTGCCGGACGCCGTGCTGGCCGTGCAGGAGGTGCTCGACGGCACGGGCGGTGCCGTACGCGTGGCGCTGGAGTCGAGCGGGACGACCCGCGGCACGGTGCTGGTCGCGACCGGGGACACCCCGCTGCTGGAGGGCGAGGTGCTGCGCCGCTTCGTGGCCGACCACCGGGCGGCCGAGCAGGTCGTGAGCATCCTCAGCGGCGTCGTGGCCGACCCGTTCGGCTACGGCCGGATCGTGCGCAACGACGAGGGGGACGTCGAGGCGATCGTCGAGGAGAAGGACGCCACGGCCCAGCAGCGCGAGATCCCCGAGATCAGCTCGGGGATCCTCGCCTTCGACGCCGAGTTCCTGGTCGGGGCGCTGCCGCGGCTGACCAACGACAACGCGAAGGGCGAGTTCTACCTCACCGACACCGTGCGGATCGCCCGCGAGGACGGCCTGACGGTCGGCGCCTTCGCGATCGACGACGTACGCCAGACCGAGGGCGCGAACGACCGCGTCCAGCTCGCCGCCATGGGCCGCGAGATGAACCGCCGCATCGTCACCCGCTGGATGCGCGACGGCGTCACGGTGATGGACCCCGCGACGACGTGGATCGACGCGGACGTCAAGCTCGCCGAGGACGTCACCCTCCTGCCCGGGGTCCAGCTGCTCGGGGCCACCATGGTCGCCGAGGACGCGGTGATCGGCCCGGACAGCACCCTCAAGGACTGCGAGGTCGGGGCCGCTGCCCGCGTGGTCCGTACGCATGCCGAGCTCGCGGTCGTCGGTGCCGGTGCGAGCGTCGGGCCGTTCGCCTACCTGCGCCCCGGCACCCTGCTCGGCGCCGCCGGGAAGATCGGCACCTTCGTGGAGACCAAGAACGCCCAGATCGGCAAGGGCGCGAAGGTGCCGCACCTGTCGTACGTCGGCGACGCCGAGATCGGCGAGCAGGCCAACATCGGCGCCGGCACGATCTTCGCCAACTACGACGGGGTCGCCAAGCACCGCACGGTCGTGGGTCGCTGGTTCCGGGGCGGCTCCAACAACACGTTCGTGGCCCCGGTCGAGATCGGCGACGGTGCGTCCACCGGCGGCGGCACCGTCGTGCGCCGCAACGTGCCGCCGGGGGCGCTGGCCGTCTCGGGCGGCCCCCAGCGCAACCTGGCCGGCTGGGTGCAGAGCAAGCGCTCGGGCACGTCCCAGGCCGAGGCGGCCGAGTCCGCCCAGGCAAGCGATCGTGGACCCGGGCGTGCGGGCGACGACCAGGGTGGGGGAGACTCGGGCGTACCTTCCCCGCCCTACCTTGCCGGCAGTGCCTCGGCCCAGGAGAGAAGCCCCCGTGAGCGGACTGAAGAAGACCACCAAGAAGAACCTGATGGTCTTTTCGGGACGGGCGCACCCCGAGCTCGCCGAGGAGGTCGCCGCCCAGCTCGGCACCAAGCTGGTGCCCACCTCGGCCTACGAGTTCGCGAACTCCGAGATCTACGTCCGCTACGAGGAGTCGGTCCGCGGCTGCGACGCCTTCGTGATCCAGAGCCACACGGCGCCGATCAACGAGTGGATCATGGAGCACCTGATCATGGTCGACGCGCTCAAGCGTGCCTCGGCCAAGCGGATCACCGTGGTGCAGCCGTTCTACGGCTACGCCCGTCAGGACAAGAAGCACCGTGGCCGCGAGCCCATCTCGGCGCGCCTCATGGCGGACCTCTTCAAGACCGCCGGCGCCGACCGGCTGATCTGCGTCGACCTCCACGCCGACCAGATCCAGGGCTTCTTCGACGGTCCGGTCGACCACCTGATGGCGCTGCCGATCCTGGCCGACTACGTCCGGGAGAAGTACGGCGACCAGCCGCTGGCCGTGGTCTCGCCGGACGCCGGCCGGATCAAGGTCGCCGAGCGCTGGTCGGCCGCCCTCGGCGGAGCGCCGCTGGCGTTCATCCACAAGACCCGCCGCGAGGACCGGCCCAACGAGGTCGTGGCCAACCGGGTCGTCGGCCGGGTGGACGACCGCATCTGCGTGCTGGTCGACGACATGATCGACACCGGCGGCACCATCGTGCAGGCCGCCGAGGCGCTGATGGCCGACGGCGCCGCGGGCGTCGTCATCGCCGCCACGCACGCGCTGCTCTCCGGCCCGGCCGTCGACCGGCTGAAGAACTGCTCGGCCGCGGAGGTCGTGGTGACCAGCACCCTGCCGATCCCGGCTGAGAACCACTTCGACAAGCTGACGGTCCTCTCGATCGCACCGCTGCTCTCGCGGGCGATCAAGGAGGTCTTCGAGGACGGCTCGGTCACCTCCATGTTCGGCGGTCACGCGTAGCTGTCATCGACGGTCGTCGAGCTCGTCCTCCCACGCACGGCGCAGCAGCCTCGGCACGTCGCCGACCTCGTCGACAGGCGGGCGACGCTACGACGGCTGTGACACGCTGCCCCGGTGACGGATCCCGACCTCCGCACCGACCTCCTGGTGATCGGTGCCGGTCCCTATGCCTACTCGGCGGCGGCGTACGCGCAGGAGCGCGGCATCGACACCCACGTGCTCGGTCGGCCGATGGCGTTCTGGCGCGACCAGATGCCCGAGGGCATGTTCCTGAGGTCCGGCCCCGACTGGTCGCTGGACGCTGCCGGCCAGGACTCCTTCGAGGCGTACTTCGAGCACGCGGGGCTGTCCCCCGCCGACGTCGACCCGATCCCCATCGGAGTCTTCCTCGACCACACGGACTGGTTCGCCGAGCGCAAGCACCTCGCGCCCGACCAGCGGATGGTCACCGAGCTGACCAAGGACGGCACGTTCGCGGCCACCCTCGAGGACGGCTCGACGATCGCCGCCGACAAGGTGCTGGCGGCACCCGGCATCGCGCACTACGCCCAGCTGCCGGCCTGGTACGACGACGTACCGGCGGACCGGCGCCGGCACACCAGCGAGCTGGTCGACTTCGACGACCTGGCAGGGACGCGGGTCGCGATCATCGGCGGCCGCCAGAGCGCGTACGAGTGGGCCGCGCTGCTCTGCGACCACGGTGCCGCGCGGGTCGACGTCGTGCACCGGCACGAGACGCCGACGTTCGAGAAGGTCAGCTGGAAGTTCGTCGACCCCCTGGTCGAGCAGACCCTCGCCGAGCGCGGCTGGTGGCGCAACCTGCCCGCGACCCGGCAGCAGGAGATCGCGCTCCAGTTCTGGCAGGTCGGCCGGCTGACCCTGGAGTGGTGGCTCACGCCGCGGCTCCGCCCCGAGGTGGTGACCAGCCGGCCGGGTACCGAGGTCGTGTCGGTGACGGCGGGGGATGGTGAGGTGGCGCTGACGCTCACCGACGGCCAGGAGCTCACCGTCGACCTCGTCGTGTTCGCGTCCGGCTACCGCGCCGACCTCGGCAACGTGCCGTACCTCGCCGGCGTCATCGACCGGGTCTCGGTCACCGACGGGTTCCCCGACCTGAGCCCCGGCTTCGAGACGTCCCTGGAGGACCTCTACATCACGGGGTTCTCCTCGACGCGCGACTTCGGGCCGTTCTACGGCTTCACCAAGGGGTGCCCGTCGTCGGCGAGGCTGGTCGTGGACGAGATGGTCGGCTGAAGGCAAGAGCGGCAACC
>JAICRP010000235.1 GCA_025966445.1 Nocardioides sp. | reverse complement strand
TCAGCTGACCGATGCGCTGGTGGATCCCCACCTCCTTGAACATCAGCGAGGCGACCGACACGGGATCGGCCCGGGCGAACCCCCGGGCCCGGCGGTAGGACGCGATCGCCTCACGCGAGAGACCGGCCAGGTCGGCGACGTCGCCGGTCGCCTCGAGCACGTCGGCGATCTCGGTCTGCGGGACGTCGTCGACCTGGAGGCCGGCGTCGACCGCCCGGCGGTAGTCGTCCAGCGCCTCGGCGTACGAGTACGCCGCGCGGGACCGTTCCCCCGCCCGGCGGGCATACCGCCAGGCGCGCGCGTGGTCCCCGGCCTCGACGAAGTGCGTGGCGAGCTGCCCTGCCACCGCATCGGGATCGGCGGTCATCTTCTCCAGCACGTCGCCGACGTGCCGGTGCATCCGCCGCCGGAGCCGGAAGGGCAGGCCGGCGTACGCGGCATCACGGACCACCGCGTTGGCGAACCGCCACCAGACCTCGTTGTCGCCCTCAGGCTGGACGAACTGGTCCAGCCGGTGCAGGTCGCCGGGCTCCAGGTTCCACCCCTCGTCGCTCACCAGCTCGTGGAGCGAGGAGAAGGCGAACTGGTCCCCCAGGACCGAGGCGAATCGAAGCACCGTGCGGTCACGAGGGGTGAGCCGGTCGATCTCTCCGGCGACGACCGCCCCCAACGAGTCGGGCAGGTCGGCGACCGTCCCGCGCTCGCGGGCCACGTCGAGAAGCGCCTCCATGAAGAGCGGGTTGCCACCGGCCTTCAGCGCGATCGCCTCGACCAGGTGCCGGCTGATCGGCTCCTCGACCGTCCAGGACTCCAGCAGGGCCACGGACTCGGCGTGGTCGAACGGCTGGAGCTCCACCTCCTCGACGGCGACCTCCTCGGGCAACCGCAGCCCCGTGGTCGCTCGGGAACGGGTCACGACCAGCAGCCACGGTCGTTCGCCGACGATCTCCGCCATCGCCGTCACGATGGCGGCGGACGAGTCGTCCATCTCCTCGACGTCCTCGAACACGAGGACCGTGGGCTTGTCCAGGACGACGTGGAGGAAGGCCACCACGACCTCGACGAGCTTGGCCGCGCGGAACCGCTCACCCAGGTCCCGGGTCTCCGGGGTGTCGGGGACCGCCGCGTCGAGCACGACTGTCAGCAGCGGGAAGTACGGGAGCAGGTCAGGGCAGCGGTCCGTCACGAGGGCGCGCAGCGCCTCGACCTGCACCGCCTTCGGGCTTCCTCCGTCGAGGCCGAGGACGTCACGCAGGAGCCGTCGTACGGCGTTGTAGCCGGTCGCGCCGCCGAACTGCCCGCAGATCGCCCGATGCACCGCGTGCGCGGACGCCTCCTGGGCGACCGCGGCGGCGAAGGCCGACTTGCCGAGCCCGGCGTCGGCGACGACCTGGACCACCCCGCCTGAGCCCAGCGCCGACCGCTCGACGAGCGGACGGACGACGGCCAGCTCGCGCTCGCGTACGGGCGTCACCACGGCCTCGACGGTGGGCTCGGCTGTCGACTCGCCCTCGCCGTGACGCCCCACGAAGTCGACCAGGGAGGCCTGGATCGGACGGTTGACGCCCTTGACCATGAAGGGGGGCACCTCGCGGGTGCGCACCTGGCGCCGCACGCGCTCAAGCAGAGCCTCGGTGGCCATCACCCCGCCGCTCGGGGCCTTCCCCATCACCCGGGCCGCCAGGTTGATGGCATCGCCCTTGATCGAGTACGTCCGGCGGAAAGTGGGCCCGAAGTCTCCGCCGAAGACCCCACCGCGGTTGACGCCCGCCCGGAGGGGCAGTACGCCCGCTCGGTCCACCACGAGCCGGGCCACCCCGAGGATCCGGTCTTCGACGTCCCGGCCGCCTCCGGGGGCGCCCGCGACGAGCATCAGCTTGCCGCCGTCGCGGTTGATGTCGCTCTCGAGGAAGGTGACGCCGCGGCCCGCACAGGCCTCCTGGGCGTTGCGCACGACGGCGTCCAGCGCTGCCGCCAGGGTCTCCGGTCCCTCCCGAGCCAACAGGTCGTCGGTGCCGGAGAACTCGACGAAGGCCACGCCCACCGTGCGGTGCTCCGAGCTCCCTGCGGCCTCGAGGAGGTGGGCACGCAAGGGAGGGGACAACAGCTCCGCCACGTCGAGCTCACCGACGTCGACGGAGACGAGGGACGACTCCCCGTCCGGTGGGCGGCGTCGGAGCAGGCGACCCTCGCCCACGGCCTCCCCGGCAAGGGCAGGTGGCAGCAGCTCGGCCGTGGCCTCGCTCAGCATGATCTGGCCAGCCTTGGCCAGCACCTCCATCTCGGCGCACCGGCTCGCCGCCGGCCCACTGATGACGAGCTCACGGTGGATCTGCGGGTCGCCCACGAGGAAGAAGTCGAACCGGCCGCTGTGCACACCCACCGACATCCGCAGGCTCACCCCGCCGGCCGACGAGCTCGTCCGCCCCACCGTGCGGAGCTCACTGCGCATGTCGGCCGAGGCGCGGACGGCCCGGACGGCGTGCTGCTCGCCCGTGAAGAGGAGGAGCACGGCGTCGCCACCCCACTTCACGAGGTCTCCGCCCTCCCGGCGGGCGTGCGCGAGCAACGCTCCGAAGGTGGCGTCGAGGATGTCGCTGAGCTCCTCGGAGCCCACCGTCCCCTGCCGCGTCAGCCGCCTGGCCAGCGCCGTGAAGCCGGAGATGTCGACGAACGCGAGCGTCCCCTCGACGCTGCGGTGCCGCTCGTCGGCGTCACCGACGAGCCACTCGGCGGCCACGTCGGGCACGTAGGGGCGCAGCGCTGACGTCACGGCCACTCCCCCACGGGCCCATTCAACCGAAGACCCGGTTGGAAACCGAGCCAGTTCCCACTTCTGGTCAGCCGGTCGCGCGACGGACCTTGGCGGCGAGGGTGCGCGGAGCATCGGCCGTGCCGCCGTGCTGGGCGATCCAGTCGTAGGCCTCCTGGCGCTCCGCGTGGCACATCAGGCCGACCACGTCGCCCGGCTCCGCCTGGGCGACCATGGCGGCCAGCGACTCCACCTCGGTGTCGTACGACGTCACGTCGGTCATGCCGACCCGTTCCAGGCCGGCGCGGAACAGGTCGTCCATCTCCCCCTGCTCGCGGCCTCGCAGGTACGCGCGCTTGTGGCCGATGGTCACCACGTCGGCGTGCATCCCCGCCATCTCGCCCAGCCGCTCGAGCAGCTCGTCCTGGCGGTCCCCCACGGCGCCGAGGCCGAGCAGCACCCGCGCGCCCGGGCGCCGTACGCCGTTCATGATCTCGAGCATCGCCTCGAGCCCGGCCTCGTTGTGGGCCAGGTCCAGCACGACCGAGACCTCGCCGATGCTGTAGAAGTTCATGCGGCCGGGATTGTGCTCGGAGTCGGGGCGGAAGCTGGTCAGGCCCGCCACGACGACGTCCTGCGGGATGCCGATCGCGAGGGCGGCGGACGCGGCGGCCAGCGTGTTCTCGACGTTGAAGCGCGACAGCCCCGCCAGCGTCATCGGGACGTCGACGAGCTCGACGAGCGGGAGCGCGTCCGCGTGGGGCGTGAGCACCGAGACCCAGCCGTCGATCACCGTCGTGGCCCGGCCGCCGTGGCCGAGGACCTCGCGGATCGCGGGCGAGTCGGGGTCGCGGGAGAACACCCAGGGCTGGGCCGAGATGTTCTGGCGCATCGCGAAGACCCGCGGGTCGTCGGCGTTGAGCACCGCCCAGCCGCCCTTGCGCGTGATGTGCGGGACGACGGCCTTGACCTCGGCCAGCTGGTCGAGGGTGTCGATGCCCTGGAGCCCGAGGTGGTCGGCGCTGACGTTGGTGACGACCGAGACGTCGTTGCGGGTCAGCCCGATGCCCTTGAGCAGGATGCCGCCGCGGGCGGTCTCGGTGACGGCGATCTCCACGTCCTGGTGGGCCAGCACCCGCCCCGCTCCGCTCGGCCCCGAGTAGTCACCCGCCTCGACCTGGACGCCGTCGATGTAGATGCCGTCGGTGTTGGACCAGCCGACGTGCTTGCCCCAGGTACGCGCGATGTGGGCGATCATCCGGCTGGTCGTGGTCTTGCCGTTGGTCCCGGTGACCGCAACCACGGGGATGCGAGGGGTGATGGTGGTCGGGCCCTCGCCGTTCGGCGCCTCGGCGACTCGCTTGGCCGCCCGACCCACCGCCTCGTCGACGTCGGCCGCGGGCAGCTCGTCGAGCACCGCGGCCACCGCGCGGCCCATCTCCTGGGCTCGCTCGCGGTGCCGCCAGGGGTAGGCGACGACGAGCTGGTGCGGGTCGTTGGTCGGCCGTACGCGCACCGCCAGCCGGCTCGTCCCCGACTCGTGCGCCACCGACCTGACCAGCCGCGACACCGCCCGGGCCGCGAACCGCTGCCGGAACCCGCTCCCCGGCTCCCCCGGACGCGAGCTCCGCAGCCCGATCCTGGCCGCGAGCCGGGTCGCCTTCTCCGTCGGCACCTCGGCCAGCCCGGAGATGTCCAGGGTCAGCTTGATCGCCGCGCGGGGGAAGTAGAGGTTGGGCCCTTCGAGGACCCGGAGCTCGACCAGGGACGTCACGCGGGCGACGCTACCGAAGCCGCTCAGGCACCCATCGCGTGGAAGCCGCCGTCGACGTGGACGATCTCGCCGGTGGTCGCCGGGAAGAAGTCGCTGAGCAG
>JAICRP010000172.1 GCA_025966445.1 Nocardioides sp. | reverse complement strand
GGCCTGCGGCCCTTCACCCCCGACGGCCCCGGTCAGGAGGAGGTCGCCGCGCTGCTGGCCGAGCTCAGTCCCGCCGCCCGGGCGCTGCTGGAGCACGTCGACGAGAGCGGTGGCGAGGCCACTGCCGGTTCCGCCCGCCACACCGTCCTCCCGGAGGACGCCGCCACGCCGGCCGAGGAGCTGCTCGCCCGGCGGCTGCTCTCGCCGCGCCCGGGCGGCCAGGTCTGGGTGCCGGGCGAGGTCAGCGTCGCCCTGCGCGGTGGGCACACCACGCGCGAGCGGGTCGACGTGGTCCCGGCGCTGGCGACGGCCGAGCGGCCCGCGGCGCTGGTGCAGCGGACGGCGGCCGGCGCGGCGTTCGAGGTGGTCCGCCGTCTCGAGCTGCTGCTCGACCACTGGGGTGCCACCCCGCCGACCGAGCTGCGCGCCGGGGGTCTGGGGGTGCGCGAGCTCAAGGCCGTCGCATCCCACCTGCACGTCGACGAGGCCACCGCGGGGTTGCTCGTGGAGGTCGCGGCCGAGGCGCGGCTGCTCGCGAGCCGCTACGACGAGGACGGGAACGCGGTCTTCGCCCCGACCGACGACTTCGACGCCTGGACCCGCCTGCCGACGGCGGAGCGCTGGTCGCGGGTGGCGCGTGCGTGGTGGGGCACCAGCCGCCTGCCCGGCCTGGTCGGGCTGCGGGACGCCGCGGGCAGGACGCATGCCGCCCTGGCACCAGAGAACACCAGCGTGTTCGCCGTCGACACCCGCCGGTCCGCTCTCGTGGAGATCGGGGCGATCGCGGACGGGCACGTCCTGGCGGCCGGCACCGGACCGGCCTCGCTCGTCGCGCGGCTGGCCTGGCTGCGTCCCCGCCGCCCGCGCTCCCGCGGCGACCAGGTGGTCTGGGCCCTCCGGGAGGCGACGACGTTGGGGCTGGTCGCGTTGGGCGGGATGCCGGCGTACGCCCGGGCGCTGCTCGCCGGCGACGATCCCGCGCCCCTCCTCGCACCCCTGCTCCCGGAGCCGGTGGACCACGTGCTGCTCCAGGCGGACCTGACCGCCGTGGCCCCCGGCCCGCTCGAACCCGACCTGGCCCGCCGGTTGCAGCTGGCGGCCGAGGTGGAGTCGCGGGGTGGGGCGACCGTCTACCGGTTCACCGCCCATTCCGTACGCCGCGCGCTCGACGTCGGCTGGACCGCGGCCGAGCTGCACGCGTTCGTGGCCGACGTCTCCCGGACCCCGGTCCCCCAGCCGCTGACGTACCTCATCGACGACACCGCCCGCACCTACGGGACCGTCCGGGTCGGGCACGCCGAGGCGTTCCTCCGGGCCGACGACGAGGCCGCGCTGTCCGAGCTGCTGGCGCATCCGCAGGCGGCGTTCCTGGGGCTGCGCCGGATCGCCCCGACCGTCGTCATCAGCACCACGCCCCTCGACGTGCTGCTCCCCCGGCTGCGCGAGATGGGCGCGGCGCCGGCCGTGGAGGCACCGGACGGGTCGCTGCACGTCGCCCGGCCCGACGCGTTGCGGGCGCGGACGCCCAAGGAGCGCGGCGCCGCCGAACGCGCGACCCGCGAGTCGGCGTCCGTCGCCCGGGTGATCGCGGCGATCCGGGCCGGCGACCGGGCCGTCGCCGAGCGGCCGGCCGGGCTCCCCGCCCTCACGCCGAGCGACTCGATGACCGCGCTACGGCAGGCCGTGGCGGCGCGGGTCTCCGTGCTGATCGGCTACGTCGACAACCACGGCGCCAGCACCGAGCGGATCGTCGACCCGCTGGGCCTCGACGGCGGGATGCTCACGGCCCTGGACCACCGCAGCGAGGAGGTCCGTACCTTCGCCGTGCACCGCATCACCACCGTCACCCCAGTGGCGGCCACGTAGCGTGAGCGGGATGCGCTACCTGTTGAGCGTTCCCCCCTTCACCGACCCGGCCGTCGTGGTCGACCTGGCCCGCACGGCCGATGCGTCGGGCTGGGACGGCTTCTTCCTCTGGGACCACCTGCGTTGGGACGACGTGCAGGACGTGCACGACCCGTGGGTGCTGCTGGGGGCGATCGCCCAGGTCACCGAGCGGATGCTGTTGGGGACGATGGTCACGCCGCTCTCGCGACGGCGACCGTGGGTGGTCGCCAAGCACCTGGTCACCCTCGACCACCTCTCCGGTGGGCGCGCCGTGCTCGGCGTCGGCCTCGGCGAGCCGCCCGACGTGGACTTCGGCGACTTCGGCGACGAGGCCGACGCCCGGGTGCGCGCCGCGATCCTCGACGAGGCTCTTGACGTGGTCGCCGGCCTGGTCGGCGAGGGCCGGGCCGAGATCGCCGGCACCCACCACCGGGTGGACGCGACCATGCGGCCGCTGCCCGTCCAGCGGCCCCGTGTCCCGATCTGGGTGGCCGGCGTCGCCCCCAACCGGCGCCCGGTGGTGCGGGCGCGACCCTGGGACGGGTACGTGCCGATCGGGCGCGGTCTGGCGCCCGACGAGCTCGCGGCGTATGTCGGCGAGCACCCGCGGCCCGGCTGGGACCTGGTCGTGCCGTGGGCCGACGGCGTGCCGCCCGACGAGTACGCCGACGCCGGGGTCACCTGGCTGGTGCAGTCCACGTGGCCCAAGGACGACGGGTGGGTGCGGGAGCTCCAGGACTTGGCCGCGACGGGCCCCGTCCGACACTAGGCTCCCCGCATGTCCTCGACGACCTGCCCGGTGTGCGCGAGCCCGAGCTTCGATCCGCTCTTCCTCGCGCCGTTCCCGGACTACGGCGACGACGGCAGGCGCGCGTACGAGCTCGGCAGCACCCCGCCCGTGGCGACATGGCGGATCGTGCGCTGCCAGGGGTGCACCGCGGCGTATCCGAACCCGTACCCGTCCGCGGAGTCCATCTCGGACTACTACGCCTCGCAGACCGAGCCGAACGACTTCGAGATCGCGCACTACGTCGAGGTGTCGGAGCACGAGCGCGAGCACTGGGCCGGCTTCGCGCGGCGTGTGGTCTCCCTGAAGCCGGGCACTGGCAAGCTGCTCGAGATCGGGTGTGCAGCCGGGTGGTTGCTGGTCGGGGCACGCCGGGCCGGCTGGGAGACGTACGGCGTCGAGGCGAGCCCGAAGTTCGCCGACTACGCCCGCGACACCCTGGGCCTGACGGTGCACACGGGGACGCTCGATGACTGCCGCGCGGGTGAGGACAACGTCATCACCCGGGCCGCGACGTTCGACATCATCGTCCTGACCGACGTGCTCGAGCACCTGCACGACCCGGTCCGCGACCTCCAGACGATGCGCTCGCTGCTCGCTCCCGACGGTCAGCTGGTCGTCGCGACGCTGGACTTCGGCAGCCCGTCCGCCCGCCGGTACGGGCTCGCCTGGCGACAGATCGTCGTCTCTCACATCGTGTACTGGACGCGGCCGTCGATGCGCCGGGCGCTCGCCGAGGCCGGCTTCGTGGTGCGCGACGAGTCGACCTTCTGGTCGTGGCACCCCGACGCCCGGCTCGAGCGCCGCCGGCGAGCGCGCAACATCGGGAAGTTCGTCACCCGGCAGGCGCTGGTGTGGACGTACGTCCCGCTGGCCCGGCGATCCGCCACGGTTCGCGAGCTGCCCCGCCGGCTGACCCGCGGCCGCCTCGACCACGAGCGGGTCTCCCGGGCGATCGGCGACCAGCCGACCCTCGGCGACGTGATGCTCGTGGTCGCGCAGCCCAGCCCCGCGGGGTAGCCGACCTACCATCGGGGGCGTGGACTTCGTCCGGTACGCCGAGGGCTCGGCGCGGCTGCTCAACGCCGAGCTGTCTGACCCGGAGGCCCTGGTGGCGGTCCTGCTCGGTCGCGAGTGGCTGCACCCGCAGGTCACCGAACGCGACGTGACGACGCTGCGCCGGTTCCAGCGCGAGCTGCGGCCGGTCTTCGAGGCGGCCGACGCCGGCGACGTCCGCACGACCGTCGACCTGCTCAACGAGGCGATGGTGCGGCACCCGATCACTCCGCGCATCGCCGACCACGACACCTCCGATCTTCACCTCCACGTCGCGACCAAGGCCGCCTCGGTCGCCGAGCTGCTCGTCGGGGAGTCGCTGCTGGGCCTGGCGACCCTGGTGTGCGACCTCGGCCCCAGCCGGCTCGGGGTCTGCTCGGAGACGCACTGCACGAACGTCTACGTCGACACCTCGCCCAACCACTCGCGCCGCTACTGCTCGGACCGCTGCTCGTCGCGGGCGAACGTCGCGGCGTACCGCGCCCGCCAGAAGGCCGCACCGCCGCTCTGATCGCTGGGTCGAGGCGGCGCGGGTCAGTGCGTGCCGTTCCAGCTGTCCCAGAGCGCGGCGTACGACCCTCCGGCCGCGACCAGCTCGTCGTGCGAGCCGAGCTCGGGGATCATCCCGTCCTCGACGACGGCCACCCGGTCGGCGTCGTGGGCCCACCCGTTGGAGCGGCTCCCTAGACTCGGGCGGTGAACGACGGCCCCCTGATCGTGCAGAGCGACAAGACGTTGTTGCTCGAGGTCGACCACGAGCAGGCGGCCGAGTGCCGCAAGGCGATCGCTCCGTTCGCGGAGCTCGAGCGCAGTCCCGAGCACATCCACACCTACCGCCTCACGCCGCTCGGGCTCTGGAACGCGCGCGCCGCCGGTCACGACGCCGAGCAGGTCGTCGACACCCTGCTGACCTACAGCCGGTACGCCGTCCCGCACGCGTTGCTCGTCGACGTCGCGGAGACGATGGCGCGCTACGGCCGGCTCCGGCTCGAGAAGCACCCCGTCCACGGGCTGGTGCTGGTCTCCACCGACCGGCCGGTGCTCGAGGAGGTGCTGCGAGCCAAGCGCATCCAGGGGATGCTCGGCGAGCGGCTCGATGACGACTCCGTGGTGGTGCACGCCTCCGAGCGCGGCAACCTCAAGCAGGCGCTGCTCAAGCTGGGCTGGCCGGCCGAGGACTTCGCCGGCTACGTCGACGGCGAGGCGCACCCCATCGAGCTCGACCTGACGGAGTGGTCGATGCGTCCGTACCAGCGCGAGGCGGTCGAGTCGTTCTGGCACGGCGGCTCGGGCGTCGTGGTGCTGCCGTGCGGCGCGGGCAAGACCCTCGTCGGCGCGGCCGCGATGGCCGAGGCGAAGGCGACGACCCTGATCCTCGTCACCAACACCGTCAGCGCCCGGCAGTGGAAGGACGAGCTCCTCCGGCGGACCTCCCTCACGGCCGACGAGATCGGCGAGTACAGCGGCTCGGTCAAGGAGGTCCGTCCCGTCACCATCGCGACGTACCAGGTGATGACGACCAAGCGGAAGGGCGTCTACTCCCACCTCGAGCTGCTCGACGCCCGCGACTGGGGCCTCATCGTCTACGACGAGGTCCACCTGCTGCCGGCCCCGATCTTCCGGATGACGGCCAACCTCCAGGCCCGCCGCCGTCTCGGTCTGACTGCGACCCTCGTGCGCGAGGACGGCCGCGAGGGCGACGTGTTCTCGCTGATCGGCCCCAAGCGGTACGACGCCCCCTGGAAGGACATCGAGTCGCAGGGCTGGATCGCCCCGGCGGACTGCGTCGAGGTCCGGGTCACCATGAGCCAGTCCGAACGGCTCGCGTACGCGACGGCCGAGCCCGAGGAGAGGTACCGCCTCGCGTCCTGCACCCCGGCGAAGACGCGGGTCGCGGAGCTGCTGGTGGAGAAGCACTCGGGCGAGCCGACGCTGGTCATCGGGCAGTACCTCGACCAGCTCGACGAGCTGGCCGCCGACCTGGACGCGCCGGTCATCAAGGGCGAGACCCCGGTCAAGGAGCGGCAGCGGCTCTTCGAGGCCTTCCGCTCGGGCGAGATCTCCCTGCTCGTCGTCTCGAAGGTGGCCAACTTCTCCATCGACCTCCCCGAGGCGGCGGTGGCCATCCAGGTGTCGGGGTCCTTCGGCTCACGCCAGGAGGAGGCTCAGCGTCTCGGTCGGCTGCTGCGCCCCAAGGCCGACGGCCGGACGGCCCGCTTCTACGCGGTGGTGGCGCGCGACAGCGTGGACGCCGACTTCGCGCAGAACCGTCAGCGGTTCCTCGCGGAACAGGGCTACGCCTACCGGATCACCGACGCCGACGACCTGTTCGCCTGACCCTCCCGACGGCCGTCCCATCCCTGTCTAGACAGGTCGATGCCGGCTGTCTCAGCGCGCCACGGGGGGACTCCTCTGGGACGTCTCGGGCTAGCCGATCGCGCGCACAAGGGAGATCACATGACCGTATTCGGGGGACGCCGGAAGAGCGCCCCGGGGATTCTGTTGGCCGCAGTCGCGGGCTTCAGCCTCCTGGCCACGACGGCGGCCAACGCCGTCGTCACCACGACGACCGATGCGGTCGCCTTCGCCACCGCACTGTCCGCCGTACCGCCTGCCGCCGCCAGCTTCGGTGTCGCGTACGACTGCGACGACGAAGACCCCGCCACGGTGGACGACCCGTGTCCCACGGCCGTCTCGGACAGCCCCCTGGCCGGCTTCCCGACCTCCGGGCCCACCTACTCGATCCTGACCAGCGGCAACGCGGCGTTGGCCGACGACCCGAACGTCGCCGGTGGCGACGGCTACGGCTGGGGCGTGCCCGCGACGCCGATCGGTCCCGGCGTCTACGACTACCAGGTCGTCCGGGTCGACCTGCCGGCCGCGAGCACCGCGTGCCTGGCCTTCGACTTCCGCTTCCTCTCCGACGAGTACCCCGAGTACGTCAACACCAACTACAACGACGCGTTCATCGCCCAGCTGGACACGTGGTCCGTCGCTGCCGACCCGGCCACGCAGACCGTGACGGCACCGGGCAACTTCGCCGGCGGCGCGGGCGACGTCATCTCGGTGGACGCCGGCGGGCCGAGCGCCATGGTCGACGCGGCCGGGCTCGGCACCATCTACGACGGCGCGACCCCGCTGCTCACCGCCCGGGCACCCGTGGCGGTCGGCTCGGTGCACTCGCTGTACCTGACGATCTTCGACCAGGGCGACTCGATCCTCGACAGCGCCGTGTTCCTCGACAACCTCCGCTTCGAGACCATCGACGCCGCGAAGTGCAAGTCACTTGCCGTC
>JAICRP010000081.1 GCA_025966445.1 Nocardioides sp. | reverse complement strand
GGGACAGCAGCGATGCGTCGGGGCCCGCGACGGTGCCGTGGGCGCCGATCTCGGCCAGCACCGGCAGGCCCAGCTGTTCGGCCCTGGACCGGCTCATCACGACCACGGCCGCGGCGCCGTCGGAGATCTGCGAGGCGGATCCTGCGGTGACGGTGCCGTCCTTGCTGAAGGCCGGGCGGAGCTTGCCGAGGGACTCCACGGTGGTGTCGCCCCGGACGCCCTCGTCCTCGCTCACCACGACCGGGTCGCCCTTGCGCTGCGGGATCTCCACGGGGACGACCTCGTCGGCGAAGACGCCGTTCTTCCAGGCGACGGCGGCCTTCTGGTGCGAGTACGCCGCGAAGGTGTCCTGCTCCTCGCGGGTCAGGTTGGCCCCGGCGGCGTTGCACTCCTCGGTGAGCAGTCCCATCGCCTGCGAGGTGAACTGGTCGAAGAGGGCGTCGTAGGCCATCGAGTCGACCAGCTTCACGTCACCGAACTTCACGCCCTCGCGCGACTTGGGCAGGAAGTGCGGAGCCTGGGTCATCGACTCCATGCCGCCGGCGACGACGATCTCGTGCTCCCCGGCACGGATCAGCTGGTCGGCCAGGGCGATGGCGTTGATGCCCGACAGGCACACCTTGTTGATGGTGATCGACGGGACGGTCATCGGGATGCCGCCCGCAACGGCGGCGGTGCGCGCCGGGTTCTGGCCCGCGCCGGCCAGGATGACCTGGCCCATGATCACGTAGTCGACCTGGTCACCGGAGACACCGGCCTTCTCGAGGGCACCGGCGATGGCGACACCGCCGAGGTCGGCGGCCGACTTGTCCTTCAGTCCGCCGAGCAGCCGTCCGATGGGCGTACGAGCGCCGGCGACGATGACGGATCCGGACATGGGTGCCTCCTGCAGATCGTTGAACTCTCTCTCGCGACGATACCCACGGGGCTCGGTACGGGCGAGGCCGCGCGACCCGCCCCGCATGAGGAAAACGTCACAGGGCGTGGCTCCCGGTCCTCCCCCCGCAGCACGATGGCCGCATGAGCCTCCCTGACGCCTGGCATGGTCACCTCTTCACCGCCATCGACCACGTGGGGATCGCCGTGCCCGACCTCGACGAGGCGATCGCGTTCTACCGCGACACCTTCGGCATGGAGACGGTCCACGAGGAGACGAACGAGGAGCAGGGCGTGCGCGAGGCCATGGTCGCCGTCGGCGACTCCGGCTCCTGCATCCAGCTGCTGGCCCCGCTCTCCCCCGACTCGACGATCGCCAAGTTCCTCGACCGCTCCGGCCCGGGCATGCAGCAGCTCGCCTACCGCGTCGAGGACGTGGACGCCGTGTCGGCCACCCTGCGCGACCGGGGCGTCCGCCTCTTGTACGACGTCCCGCGGCGAGGGACGTCAGGCTCGCGGGTCAACTTCGTCCACCCCAAGGACGCCGGCGGGGTGCTCGTCGAGCTGGTCGAACCCGCCTGACCGTCGACTCGGCGTGTTAGGTGTCGCACAAGGACGCCCACGGACGACGACCCACAAGTAACTTGACGCCGTGCAGCAGATCCGCGACGCCATCCTGGCCGGAGACACGACGGGCGAGGAGTTCGCCGCCCTCGAGGTACCCGAGTCCTACCGGGCCGTGACGGTCCACAAGGACGAGGTGGGCATGTTCGAGGGGCTCGAGAGCAGGGACAAGGACCCGCGCAAGTCCCTGCACCTCGACGACGTCCCCGTGCCCGAGCTGGGCCCGGGCGAGGCCTTGGTCGCGGTGATGGCCAGCGCGATCAACTACAACACCGTCTGGACGAGCATCTTCGAGCCCGTCTCGACGTTCTCGTTCCTCGAGCGCTACGGCCGGCTGAGCCCGCTGTCCAAGCGGCACGACCTGCCGTACCACGTGGTCGGCTCGGACCTGGCCGGCGTGGTGCTGCGGACCGGCCCGGGCGTGCACCTCTGGAAGCCCGGCGACGAGGTCGTCGCCCACTGCCTGAGCGTCGAGCTCGAGGGACCCGACGGCCACAACGACACGATGCTCGACCCCGAGCAGCGGATCTGGGGCTTCGAGACCAACTTCGGCGGGCTGGCCGAGCTCGCGCTGGTGAAGTCCAACCAGCTGATGCCCAAGCCCGACCACCTCACGTGGGAGGAGGCCGCATCACCCGGTCTGGTGAACTCCACGGCCTACCGCCAGCTCGTCAGCCACAACGGGGCCGGCATGAAGCAGGGCGACAACGTGCTCATCTGGGGCGCGAGCGGTGGCCTCGGCGGCTTCGCCACGCAGTACACCCTCAACGGCGGCGCCACCCCCGTCTGCGTCGTCTCGAACGACGAGAAGGCCGACGTCTGCCGCTCGATGGGCGCCGAGCTCATCATCAACCGGTCCGAGCAGGGCTACCGGTTCTGGAAGGACGAGCACACCCAGGACCCCGCCGAGTGGCGCCGTCTCGGCAAGGACATCCGCGAGCTCACGGGAGGCGAGGACGTCGACATCGTCTTCGAGCACCCCGGCCGCGAGACGTTCGGAGCCAGCGTGTACGCCGCCCGGAAGGGCGGCACGATCGTCACCTGCGCCTCGACCAGCGGCTTCATGCACCAGTACGACAACCGGTACCTCTGGATGAACCTCAAGCGGATCATCGGCTCGCACTTCGCCAACTACCGCGAGTCGTGGGAGGCCAACCGGCTGATCGCCAAGGGAATGATCCACCCCACGCTGTCCCAGGCGTACCCGCTCGAGGAGACCGGCCAGGCCGCCCTCGACGTGCACCGCAACGCCCACCAGGGCAAGGTCGGCGTGCTCTGCCTGGCCCCCGAAGAGGGACTCGGGGTCCGCGACGGCGAGCTGCGGGCCACCCACGAGCAGGCGATCAACCGCTTCCGGGGCGTCTGAGCGTCCCGTTCTCACGAGCCCCCCGCGAGGCGGGGTGGGCGGACCCCTGCCGATCGTGGAGACTGGGCTGCATGAGTGACCGCGGCCTGTCCATCTTCGACGACGACCCCGAGGACGACCTGACCGAGGAGACCGCGGACGTCGCGGGCGATCCCGACGCCGAGCGCACCCAGGTGATGCCCGCGGCGACCGGCGCCCAGCCGCTCCCCCAGCGACGGCCGGTGATGCCGCCCATGGACGGGCCGGGCGAGCCGACGAAGACCCAGCCCATCGCTCCTCTCTCCGGCGAGCCGGTGCCTGAGCGGCCCAGCCCGCAGACGCCGCCGCCGGCCCCGGCCGGCACCGTCGCCGAGGCCGCTCAGGTCCACGCGCGCCAGACCGCCCAGCCCGCACCGCAGCCCGCACCCCAGCCCACACCGCAGCAGCGCGTGATGCCACCGGCTGCGCCCACTGCCCCCGCCGCCGCAGCCGCCAGCGCCTCGCTGCCCACCGTGCGTCGCGGCGGCTACGACAAGGCCGCGGTCGACAACCACCTGCGCCAGCTGGCCGGCGACCGCCAGCGCCTCGACGCGAGCCTGAACCAGGCCCAGAGCCAGGTCCGCGAGCTGGAGACGTCGCTCGAGACCGCCCGGCGCGAGCTCGAGGAGAACAAGAACCCGTCGTACGCCGGCCTCGGCGGCCGCGCCACGGCGATGCTGCGCCTGGCCGAGGAGGAGGCCGGCGAGGTCCGCGCGGCCGCCCTGCGCGACGCCGCCGAGATCCGCGAGCAGGCACAGCGCGACGCCCAGGCGACGCGCGCCGACGCGAGCCGCGAGGCCGAGGACATGCGGCTGGTCCAGCTCAAGGAGCTCGACGAGACCCGCGCCCGGATCATGGCCGACGCCGAGCAGGAGCGCGCGCTGGCTCGGACCGAGGCGGCCGATGTGAAGGCCGCCGCCCAGCGGGAGGCCGACCAGGTCCGGCTCGGCGCCCAGCAGGAGGCCAACGACCTGCGGGTCACGGCCAAGCGCGAGGCCGAGCAGGTGCGGGCCGGGGCCGACCGCGAGGTCCAGGAGGCCCGCCGGACGCTCGCGGTCGAGAAGGAGCGGCTCGCCCGCGAGGCTGCCGAGCACCACGCCAGCGCGACCGCCGAGACGACGCGGCTGGTGGAGGAGGCCGAGCAGCGGGCGACCGCCGCCGAGCAGCGAGCCCGTGAGGCGACGGCGCAGGCCACGGCGCACCGCGAGCAGGCGCACACCGAGTCCGAGGCCACGTTGTCCCGGGCCCGCCGCGAGGCCGAGCAGATCGTCTCCTCCGCGCGGACCCAGGCCGACTCGCTCGGCACGACGGCCCAGGCGGAGGCGCAGCGCGAGCTGGCCAGCATCCGCGCCGAGGTCGACCGCATCAGCAAGCGCCGCGACGCGATCACCGCCCAGCTGGCCTCGCTGCGTGACGTGGTCGCCGGCTTCAGCAGCGACGACTCCGACGACAAGGCCGGCGCTTGATCTTCGGACGCCGGAAGCCCGCCGGCCCTCCCCCCACGGCCGCGCGCTCCGCCCCCGGACCAGCCAAGGTGGCCACCAAGGCGCCCGAGGCCGACAAGCAGGGCGAGGCCGACCCCGACGAGGACCAGCCGGACGCCGCCCTCGGTCGGCCCGGCCCCCGCCTGGACCGGCACTCCCCGTTCTACATCGGCTTCTTCGGTGGCCTCGGCTTCGTGGTGGCCGGATGGCTGTTCCACGAGTTCGAGCGCATCGGCGGTGTGCTGATCCTCATCATCGTCTCGCTGTTCATCGCCGCGGGCCTCAACCCCAGCGTCGAGTGGTTCCAGCGACGCGGCCTCCGACGCAGCCTCGCCGTGTCGATGGTGATCATCCTCTTCCTGTGCGGCGTGGCGCTGTTCCTGTGGGCGATCGTGCCGGTCATCACCAAGCAGGTCGCGGAGATCACCGACAACGCTCCCGAGTGGTTCGACCAGCTCCAGCGCAACCGGCAGGTCCAGGAGCTCGACGACCAGTTCGACGTCATCGACAAGGTCCGCGAGTACGTGCAGGACGGACAGTTCACGTCCGGCCTCTTCGGCGGCGTCCTGGGGCTCAGCCTCCGCGTGCTGGGGGCGCTGGCCAACACCTTCGTGATCATCGTGCTCACGCTGTACTTCCTGTCCTCCCTCGAGAAGACCAAGACGGCCCTCTACAGCCTGGCCCCCGCCTCGCGCCGCGAGCGGGTCCGCAAGCTGGGCGACCGGGTCATCGAGAGCGTGGGCGGCTACGTCGCCGGCGCGTTCGTCGTCGCGCTCTGCGCAGGTGTCTCCTCGCTGATCTTCCTGTTCGCGGTGGGGCTGGGCGAGTACGCCGTGGCGCTCGCGTTCGTGGTCGCCCTGCTCGACGTGATCCCGATGATCGGCGCCACCATCGGCGCCGTGGTCGTCTCGGCGATCGGATTCGCGACCGACTGGAAGATCGGCGTCGCGTGCGTGATCTTCTACCTGATCTACCAGCAGCTCGAGAACTACGTGCTCTACCCGCGCGTGATGTCCCGGTCCGTCGACATCCCGGGCGCGGTCACGGTGATCGCGGCCCTGGTGGGCGCGGCCCTGCTCGGCGTCGTCGGCGCGCTGCTGGCCATCCCGACCGCGGCGGCGATCCTGCTGATCACCCGCGAGGTGTTCATCAGGCGACAGGACGGGCGGTAGTCCGCTCCCCCAGCTTGACCGCGACCACCCCGGCCATGATCAGCACGCCGCCGAGCAGCTGCACCGGGCGCGGCAGCTCGTCGAGCAGCACCCACGCCCACATCACGCCGAAGAGCACCTCGGCCAGTGCGACGAACGACGCCAGCCGCGAGCCCAGCCGCCTGATGGCCGCGATCCCGGTGACGTACGCGACGGCGGCGGTCACGACGCCCAGCAGCAGGATGGGCACCCACCAGTCGACCGTCGTGCCGCGCAGGGTGACCGACTCGGTCGAGGTCGCCAGGTCGAGCAGCCCGACCAAGCCGAGCAGGGTGAGCGTCACGGTCCCGACGACGAGGCCGCCCGCGGCCAGGGTGATCGGCGGCAGGCCGTTGTCCTCGTCGGCCGACATCACGAAGTACGTCGCGCACCCGACCATCGCGGCCAGCGACCAGAGCACGCCGGGGACGTTGAGGTCGGCCCCCGACAACAGGTCCAGCACCAGCACCAGACCCAGGGTCGCGAGCGCGGCACCGACCACCGTCACCCGACCCGGACGTTCCCCGTGCCGCAGCCACAGCCACACCACGACGGCCGCCGGCGCGGTGAACTCGATCAGCAGCGCCGGAGCGACCTCCATGTGCGCGACGGCCGAGAAGTAGAAGAACTGGGTGGAGGCGACCGCGACGGCGCCGTAGGCGAGCAGGGTGCGGGCGTTCGCCCGCAGCACGTACCAGCGGCCGCGCAGGGCCCGGATGCCGAACGGTGCGACCACCAGGGCGGCCAGTCCGACGCGGGCGATCACCACCGCGCCCGGCGTCCAACCGTTGTCGAGCAGGGGGCGGGCGAGGGCGCCCGAGAGGCCGAACGACGCCGCCGAGACCAGCGCGAAGGCGAGCCCCGCCAGCGTCCGACCCGACCGGGCCGTCCGTGCGGTGTCATGAGTCATCGTCGCCATGACACATGACGCTACGCCCGCTCGTGTAACCTGTCAACGTGGTCTTCGCACATGACACGGCGCTCTCGCTGCGGGCCGCGGTCGCCCTGGTCAACTCCGCCGAGCCGCCCGACACCCTCACGTCGATGACCGAGCTCGACGCGTTCTGGGACGAGTTCGGCTACACCGGCCGCCACGACCACGACGACGCCGAGCTCGACGCCGTACGCCGCCTGCGACCGCGCCTGCGGACGTTGCTGACCGCCGAGCGCGACGACGCCGTGGGCATCGTCAACGACCTGCTGGCGGAGGCTGGAGCGGTCCCCCGCCTCGTCCGCCACGACCGGTTCGACTGGCACCTCCACGTGGTGGACCCCGAGACGCCCCTGGACGAGCGGATCGCGGCGGAGACCGCGATGGCCATGATCGACGTCATCCGGGCCGACGAGCTGTCGCGGTTGGGCGTCTGCGCGCAGGACGACTGCGCGAGCATCGTCCTCGACCTCTCGCGCAACCGCTCGAAGATCTTCTGCGGCACCACGTGCAGCAACCGGGCCGCCGTCGCGGCCTACCGCGCTCGCAACCGCTGATTCCCGGCGAACCCCGCCGGCCGCGCTCGGTGATCTCGACGCCGTCGATGGTCTCGGGCTCCCGCCGGGGCGTCCCGTGGTCCCGGAGGGTACCGACGCGCCCATCGCGTGGGTGACCGACAGGGTCGGCGACCACGCCGCCCTGTGGGCGAGGCTGGCCGGTCAGTTCCCCGACACCGGGCTCTGGCCCGTGCTGGCCAACGGTCTCGACGACGGCGACCTGTCGCGCCCGTGGTTCGACGGCGAGCTGGCGGGACCCGACCCGGCGGAGCCGCGCGACGTGCTCGCGTTCCTCGGCGAGGCCTCCGCCGCGGCTGCCTCGCAGGACGAGGACGAGCAGGCCCGCGACTACCGGCTGCGCGGGCTGGCGGCTCCGACCCGCTGCGGAGCTGGGAGGACCGCTTCGGGGCCGTGCTCGTCGGCATGGGCTTCGACGTCATGCAGCTGGTGGTCTCCGCTCCGCCGGCCGACCCGGCGCACGCCGAGCTGCTGGCGCGGGAGCACTACGCCTTCTGCCCCGACAACGTCGAGCAGGGCGTCGGCAGCCTCGAGGACTACGTCCCCCTGGTCATGGGCCACGAGTGGTACTTCTGGTGGGACTGATCAGTCGCCCAGGAACTGCTGCACCACGCTGGTGAACGCCGCGGGCTGCTCGCTGTGCACCCAGTGCCCGGAGCCCTTGACCGTCACCTTGCGGACGCGTGGGAAGTACGCCGCCATCGCCTCGGCGTCCTCGTCGCGCACGTGCTCGGACCGGTCGCCGCGCACCCACAGCACGGGGCCTTCGTACGGGGCGACCCCGGTCAGCTCCTCGGCCGGCCAGCCCGTGATCACGTCGAGCCGGTCGCCGATGACCTCGAGGTTGGGCTGCCAGTGCCAGCCGGTGCCGTCCTCGGAGCGGCGCAGGTTCTGCAGGAGGAACCCCCGCACCACCGGGTCGGGGGCGGCCTCGGTCATCGCTCGGTCGGCGTCGGCGCGCGCGGTCAGGGTGGCGACGTCGAGCCCGCGCATCGCCGACACGTACCGGTCGAAGGAGTGCGCGCTGTCGTACGCCACCGGGGCGATGTCGACGGCGCAGAGCCGCTCGACCCGCTCCGGATGGCGTAGCGCCAGCACCATGGCGATCTTGCCGCCCATCGAGTGGCCGACGACCGCGGCCGGCCCGTCCGGCAGCGCGGCCGCCACCTGGTCGGCCGCGTCGAGGTAGTCGAAGTCCGGCGTCCACGGCGAGCGCCCGTGCTGCGGCATGTCCAGCAGCAGCACGCGGTGCCGCTGCGCCACGACCTTCGCGACCTGGGTCCAGTTCTTGCCCTGGCCGAACAGGCCGTGGCAGAAGACGACCCAGGAGCCCTGCTCACCAAGCGTCGTCGCGTACAGCGAGTGCGGCGAGGTCACGCCACGGAGGCTACCCACGACCTCGCGAGTCGGCGCGTCTGCAGGCCGTGACGGGTCCGAGTCGGCGTATCTGCAGGCCGTACACGGCCCGAGTCGGCGCATCTGCAGTCGCGAGCGGTTGCATCCGGCCTGCACACCCGCCGCCTCAGGCTGCAGACGCGCCGACTCGGCGTTCATACGCACTGCAGACGCGCCGACTCGGCGTTGATCTGGCCTGCAGAAGCGCCGACTCGCGCTAGAAGTCGAAGCCGTCGAACATCCCGCCGATGCCGTCGCCGATCTCGCCGATGCCGTCGCCGATGCCGTCGCCCAGGTCGCCGAGACCCTCACCGAGGCCGTCGAACCCGCCGCCGAACATCACGCCCATGAACATCCACTCCATCGGGCCGAAGCCGCCGAAGTACCCGGCGGCGTACGGCGCGTAGGCACGGCCACCCTGCCAGTACGGCACCCGCTCCCCGCCGACCATCACCAGGCGGGTGTCAGGATCGGCGCCGGCCTTGACGCGCTCGGCGTCCAGCTCGCAGGCGGGGACGTCGCGCTCGACGCCGCCGGGCGGGGCATAGGGGACGTCCTCGACAGCCATGCCGTGCCGTGGGTCGAAGAAGCACGCCGGCCGGCGAGCAGGAAGCGGCTGACCGGCCACCCGGGCGCGCACGCACGCGATGGCGTACCGCCCGTCGTCGAGGATCTTGGTGACGTTCGTGATCTCGTCGGGCTTGGTCATGTAGTCACCGGAGAACTTCGCGGACTCGTAGGCGTCCAGAGCCCGCTGGTAGTCGGCCCGCATGCCCTTGTCGAGCTCGTGCCCGGCGAGATCCTCGTCGAGGTCCTGGAGCTCCATGCCGAGCGCGGTGATGTCCTCGAAGGCGAGCTTCTTGACCGGCTCGAGCTCTGCCGCCCTGCGCTCCAGCTCCTTGCGCTTGCTGCTGCGCGAGGCGAGCACGGCCGCGCCGATCGCCGCGACGAGGAGGACCAGCAGCACCCATCCCATGACGTCAGCCTACGGAGTGGGGGCAACTGCGGCGGCCACCAACCGGGCGCCGAAGGCTGCCGTCGCCTCGCGCAGCTCCTCGGGTGCCTCGACGGTGAAGGCGTGGCCCAGGCTGCCGAAGTGCCACGCGACTGCCTCGAGGCTGTTGCCACCCGCGACCACAAGGCAGGTCCCGTCGTCCACGGCCTCGACGGTGCCCACCGTGGGCGGGATCCGCTCGCGGACCACGTCGGCTGGCGCGTGCACCAGCACCCTCGCCTCGTGCTGGTACGGGCTCACGGTCACCGACCGCTGGACGTACGCCGCGGCGTCCGGCGCCTCCCGCGCCGGAAACCGGAACGTCGTGGCGCGGACGTCGCCCATCCGGTCCAGGCGCAGGGTGCGCCAGTCGTCCCGGTCGAGGTCGAAGGCGAGCAGGTACCACCGCCGGCCGGTGGCCACGAGCTGGTACGGCTCGACGCGCCGTACGGCGGGCTCCCCACCGGCCGCCGTGTAGGTCAGCTCGACCCGCAGCCGGTCGCGCGCCGCCCGGGCGAGTGCGAGCAGGGCGTCGGCGTCCACCTCGACGCGCCCGCCCTCGAGTGTCGTGATGGCGTCGTGCACGGCGCGGACCTCTGCCCGCAGCCGCGCGGGCAGCACCTGGTCGAGCTTGGCGAGCGTCCGCACCGCGGCCTCGCTGGCCCCGGCGACCGTGCCGCCGGCGGCGAGGCGCAGCGAGACGGCGGTCGCGATCGCCTCCTCGTCGTCGAGCAGCAGCGGCGGCAAGGCCATCCCGGCGCCCAGCTGGTAGCCGCCGCCGACACCCTGGGTCGCGTTGACGGGGTAGCCGAGCGCGCGCAGCCGCTCGACGTCCCGGCGCACGCTGCGGGTGGTCACACCGAGCCGGTCGGCCAGCTCGGGACCGGTCCACACCGGGCGTTGCTGCAGGAGCGCCAGCAGCCGGAGGACTCGTTCGGTGGTGTCACCCATGGACCGAGGATGCCATCGATAGCGGACCGATCCTGTCCGCTAGGCGTGGCAACGTGGTTCCCATGACGACCACGACAGACCTGGACTGGAACCGGCTCCTCCTCGACCAGCTCGAGTTCCACTGGAACGGCCAGCTCCGCCCGCGCCTGGAGGGGCTCACCGACGACGAGTACCTGTGGGAGCCGGTGCGCGGGGCCTGGAACGTCCACGTCGACGGCGAGCGCACCACGATCGACTTCGCGTACCCCGAGCCGGTCCCGGCGCCGGTGACCACGATCTCGTGGCGCCTGGCGCACCTCGTGGTCGGCGTCCTCGGTGCGCGTGTCGCCTCCCACTTCGACGGTCCGCCGGCGGACTACGAGACGTGGACGTACCCCTCCACGGCCGACGGTGCCCTCGCCCAGGTCGACGACGGGTACGCGCGCTGGGTCGAGGGGGTCCGCGGCCTCGGCGAGGAGGGCCTGGCGCGGCCGTGCGGCCCGGCCGAGGGCCCGTACGCCGACGAGCCGCTCGGTGTCCTCGTCCTGCACATCCACCGCGAGGTGATCCACCACGGCGCGGAGATCGCCCTGCTCCGCGACCTCTACGCTCACCGCACCGACGGAAAGGCTGCCTGATGTCGCTCACCATCCAGGTCACGTTCGACTGCGCCGACCCCGCCGCGCTCTCGCGGTTCTGGAACGAGGTGCTCGGCTACCGGCTCGACAGTCCCCCACCGCCGTACGAGACGTGGGACGAGGCGCTCGATGCCTGGAACATCCCCGAGGAGAACCGCAACGACGCCTCGGCCTCGGTCGACCCTGACGGCCAGGGCCCGCGGCTGTGGTTCCAGAAGGTGCCCGAGGGCAAGACCGCCAAGAACCGCGTGCACCTCGACGTCCGAGCGGCCGTCGGCCTCCGGGGGGACGAGCGGATGGCCGCCCTGGAGGCGAAGTGCGAGGCCTTGGTGGCACTCGGCGCGACGCGAGTCAGACGCGTGGAGGCCGACGGCCTCGTCAACGCCGGCCACATCGTGATGCAGGACCCCGAGGGCAACGAGTTCTGCCTCGACTGACCCGCCCAGGCTCGGAGGTCGAGAGGCTCGTCGCTGGCGCTCCTCGCACCGCAACCACCGGGCCCTGTCGCAGTGGTTGAGGTGCGAAGGCCATCAAGGCCTGAGCCTCGAAACCTCCGAGCCCAGCGGTCAGATCGCGGCGACCCGCCCGTCGCCCCGGCGGGTGATCAGACCGTCGCTGACAGCGAGGGCGAGGGCCCGGTCGAACCGGTTGCTCTCCCAGTAGTCCGACCCGACGAGGGCGGCGAGCTCCTCGGGGCGCTGCGGCCCCTGGCCCTGGAGGGCCCGGACGAGCTGGCCGATCTCGTGGTGGACGTGACGGTCGCGGGGCCCCTCGGTCGAGGCCTTGGGGGGCGGCATGGGTGTCATCGGAACCTCCTGTGGTCAGGCGGGCTGGGACGTCTTGTGCTCGTCGTCACTGGTCGGGCCGGGGTCGTCGGCGTCCTCCGCCGTCAGCGGCTGGGCCAACGACTCGAGCGACTTGCCCTCGGCCTTGACGCCGAGGAAGGCCGCCACGATGCCGCCGGCCACCATCAGCACGGCGCCGACGTAGTAGCCCGTGGCGATCCCGGTGATGTCCTCGGCGTTGTCGATGAGCTTGCCGAAGTACAGCGGACCGG
>JAICRP010000035.1 GCA_025966445.1 Nocardioides sp. | reverse complement strand
CCAGCCGGTGATCGCGGCGAAGGCGGGCGCGTACAAGATGGCGGACATCGCGAGGCCGACGAGCCCCCAGCCGGCGTAGAACGCGGGCAACGACGTGCTCGACGCGACCACCACCAAGGAGACGGCTCCGAGGACGGACCCGGCGGTCATCAGCGCTCGGGGACCGACCGCGTCGATGCGGCGTCCCACCCAGACCCCGGCGAAGCCAGCCACCAGCTGGGCCACGGTGAAGGCGCCGAGCAGGTGGGTGAGCTGCCAGCCCTCGGCGGCCGCGATGGTGCTGGACGCGACGACGAAGGCGTAGACGAGGGCGCCCCAGTTGGCGATCTCGGTGGCGCAGAGGACGACCACCTCGCGCCGCAGCCCGGACGTGGGTCGGGATGCGACGCGAGGTGGGTCGGTGACGTGTCGGGTCACTGCGGTGGTTCGGTCAGCCGCAGCAGCCAGTCTGGACGGTGGGCCGCTCGTCCTCGACGAGAGGAAGGGCCGCCCCGACGGCGGCTGCCACGGGTGCGCCGACGGTGAGCAGCTCAGGCGCGGCCGTGACGCTGGGTCCGCAGCAACCGCCGGCAGCGGGAGCATCCTCGAACAGTCCCGAGCCGCCGCAGACGCCGCTGTCGGGCAGGACCAGCTCGACCCGGTCGGCGGACTCGTAGTCCCCGGCGATCTCGGCGACCACGCTGCGGGTCTGCTCGTACCCGGTCAGCGTCAGGAACGACGGCGCCCGGCCGTAGGACTTCATGCCGACGAGGTAGAGGTCACCCTCCGGCTGTCTCAGCAGGTTGGCGCCGTGCGGTGAGACCGAGCCGCAGGAGTGGTACGCCGGGTGGATCTCGGGAGCAAGGCCGGTCGGGGCCGACAGCTCGCCGTCGAGGTCGAGGTGCACCTCGGAGAGCCATGAGTGGTCGGGGCGGAAACCGGTCACGACGACGACCTCGTCGACATCGGTCACCTGCTGACCGTCGATCGACGTCAGGGTGAGGCGGCCCTCGCGGCTGGTGACCATGCTGGTCCGGAAACCGGTGACGGTGGTGACGGGACCGTCCTCGACGGCGTGCTGGGCGCTCTTGCCCAGGGCCCCGCGGGCGACCAGCCGGTCGTTGTCGCCGCCCCCGAACGCCTTGTCGGTGTCGCCACGCCGCACCAGCCAGGTCACCCGGGTTCCCGGCTGTGTGCTGGCCAGGGACGTCATGGCCACCAGCACGTTCTGGGCCGAAGCCCCCCGCCCGGCCAGGGCCACGTGCTTGCCGGCGTACCGAGCCGCCACTGCGGGATCGGTCAGGTCCGGGATCCCGTAGCGGATCCGGTCAGCGTTCTCGGCTTCGCCGTCGGCCAGGTAGCCGTCGCCGCCGAGTGGGTTGGGGGTGCCCCAGGTGCCGGAAGCGTCGATCACCGCACACGCAGTGATGGTCCTCCGGCCGTCGGGCGTGGCGACGTGCACGGTGAACGGGACCTCGTCACGGCCGATGGCGACCAGTCGGTCGCGGCCGGCGCGGGCGACACCGACGACCCGGTGGGCGTAGTTCACCTCGACCTCCGGCTGCTGCACGAGCTGGGCGGCCAGGGGCGCCAGGTAACGCTCGACCCAGTCACGTCCGGTGGGGTACGACGCCGGGTCGGGGCTGGTCCAGCCGCTCTCGGTCAGCAGCTTCTCGGCGACGGGGTCGATGAGCTCCGACCAGGGCGAGAAGAGACGCACGTGGCCCCACTCCAGCACCGCGGAGCCGGCCGACGGACCGGACTCCAGCACGACGGTCGGGATCCCCCGCGCGTGGGCCTGCGCTGCAGCGGCCAACCCTGCCGGGCCGGCGCCGACGACGACGAGTGGGTGGCCGGCGTGCCTGGCGACTGCGGGGATGCGCTCGTCGGCGATGGTCATGGCGTGTCTCCTCGAAAGATCTATCGATGCGTGTCGATGCATGACCATATCGACTGTCATCGATAGATGCAAGCATCGAGGGGTATCGATTAAGATCATCGCGTGACCGTCACCGAACAGGCCCTCACCATCATCGACATCAGTGACCCTGCAGCCTGCGGCCCTGACGACTGCGCCCCCGCGACGGACCGTACGGTCGAGCTCGACGAGCGCTCCGCCGAGACGTACGCCGACTGGTTCGCGGTACTCGCAGACCCGACCCGAGTCCGGTTGCTGCACACCGTCTCGACCTCTCGCTCCGGGGCCATGCGCGTCGGCGACCTCGCCGAAGCGCTCGGGATCAGCCAGTCGACGTGCTCCCACCACGTCAAGAAGCTCGCCGAGGTCGGGTTCGTCGCCGTCGACAAGGTCGGCACGGCGTCGATCGTCTCGGTCAACCCCGCCTGCTGCACCGGCCTCCCCCACGCCGCCGACGTGGTGATGGGCACCCTGGCCACCTTGCCCTGCTGCCCCGAGGACCTGCCCGCCGACGTGTCCACTCGGGCAATGAGCGACGACGACCTCCAGATCGTCCGCGACATCTACGCCGAGGGTGTCGCGACCCGCAACGCCACGTTCGAGACCAAGGTGCCCTCCGCCCGCAGGCTGACCGACAAGTGGCTGCCGGGGCACACCTGGGTCGCCGAGCTCGACAACGCTGTGGTCGGCTGGGCCGCCGCCGCTCCGGTCAGCGACCGCAACTGCTACGCCGGCGTCGCCGAGACCAGCGTCTACGTCACCGAGACCGCGCGCGGCCGCGGCGTCGGCAAGTCCCTGCTCCACCGCCAGGTCACCGAGGCCGACGCCGGGGGCCTGTGGACCCTGCAGACGTCGATCTTCCCCGAGAACCGCGCCTCCATCGCACTGCACCACTCGGCCGGCTACCGCACCCTGGCCGTCCGCCCGCGGATCGCGGAGCTCGACGGCGTCTGGCGGGACACCGTGCTCCTCGAGCGCCGTCGCGAACGCGACTGATCCACTCCTTCCCGCGTGGGGACGGCGACCCCGTCCAGGGAACCGTGTGAGACGGCGGCGTTCGTCAGCCGCGCGAGCATCTCGACGGATCGCGTCTCGGGATCGCCGTCGCGACCGGTGAGCACCGAGACCACAGCGGCCTCCACTGCTCGGCGTGCGGCGCCTTGGCGAACCACCCAAGCCATGGGCGCGCGCAGAGCGGCCACGTCGAGACGCTTGGCCAGCCACATCCATCGGTTCATCGTGCGGCTGCGGCGTCGGGTGCGGCCCGTGGCGGCGAAATGGCAAGCTGCCTCGACGACTCGCCAGTCGGTGTCGATGTCGCGACCACTGGCTCGGCTCAGGGCCGGCACCAAGTCAACGAGGCAAGCGCGGGTCCTGTCGCCGAGGGCGTCGTTGATGAGTTGCGCCGCCAGGGCCAGCGTCGGGTTCGTGCAGGCGGGAGAGTCGGTCCACGGGAGTCCGGCGACGACGCTGACGGCCTCCATCACGCACATGCCGTCCTGCGGACCGTGATGTGCACCAGCGTCCAGCACCGGCGGCGGACAATCGCCGCCGGCCGATCCGAAAGCTGGACTCATGTCAACGCCAGCGCGTAGCCGCGCCCGCGGACGCGACGGATGTCGGCGATGCCCTCCAGACGAGTCCTCAGGCGCCGTACATGCACCGACATGGTGTTGTCGCGTCCCCCACGGCGATGCGTGCCCCAGAGGGCCACCGCCAAGTCCTCATCACTGACGATCTCCGGCGCGCGCTGCACCAGGGCGCGCAGCAGCTCGAACTCGCGGGGCGGCGGGTCCGGGATGCGTGCCCCCCGCACGCGGACGGTGTAGGCCGCGACGTCGAGCTCAAGAGGCCCGTAGGACGTCAGGGCGTGCTCGTCCAAGCCGGGATCGAGGTCATGCAAGAGGCCCCACACCGACTCGGACGTGTAGGGCAACGTGACGATGGCTCTCGCCCCCGCAAGGACCAGCGGCCCGGCATCGGCGTCGGGGCCATAGGGCAGGCAGGCGATGACGATCACACTGGAGTGCCTACGGACGGTCGCGATCAGGTCGACCGCTGGGAGGTCGCTGACGTAGGGAGACACGATGACGGCCCTGGGATTGGTGCGGCCGAACTCGACCAACCCGTCGAGTGCCGACCTGACCCAGGTGACGTGCACACCACGAGAGGCCATCCCCACACGCAACGACTCCCCGTCGCCGATCGGATCGATGACGAGCAGGGGCGCACCACTGGCTTGTGTCCACCGATCCAGTGACTGGAGGGCCCGCTGGTGGCGGGGAAAGACCTTCGCGTCCTCGTGCATCGTCATGTCGGTGTTCCTCGCGGAGAGCTGGACGAGGGAGGCTCAGCCGAAGCGACCGGAGATGTAGTCCTCGGTTCGCTGGTCCGATGGCTGGCTGAAGAGCTGCTTGGTCAGGTTGTACTCGACCAGGAGACCCGTGCGGTTTCCGGTGGTCTCGTCGGGGCGTGCAGTGAAGAAGGCCGTTCGGTCCGAGACCCGGGCCGCCTGCTGCATGTTGTGGGTGACGATGACGATCGTGTAGTCCTGCGTCAGCTGGAGCATCAGGTCCTCGACACGGGCGGTGGCGATCGGGTCGAGGGCCGAGCAGGGCTCGTCCATCAGGATCACGTTCGGCTTCGTGGCGATGGTCCGGGCGATGCAGAGCCGCTGCTGTTGCCCTCCGGAAAGGCCGTAGGCCGACTGCTTGAGCTTGTCCTTCACCTCGTCCCAGAGCGCCGCCCCGCGCAGCGCGCCCTCGACGAGATCGTCCATGTCATCGACCTTCATGCCGGTGACTCGCGGGCCGTACGCGACGTTGTCGTAGATGGACTTCGGGAATGGGTTCGGCTTCTGGAACACCATCCCCACGTGGGTCCGGACGGCGATCGGGTCTACGCCGCGCGCATAGATGTTCTGCCCCTGGTAGTTGACAGCTCCCTCCACCCTCGCGCCGGGGACGAGGTCGTTCATCCGGTTCAGCGAGCGCAGCACGGTCGACTTTCCACAACCGGACGGCCCGATGAGCGCGGTGATCTCGTTCCTTCCGAACGCCAGGTTGACGTCGTGCACCGCGTGGAAGTCGCCGTAGTAGATGTTGAGCAGACTGGTTTCCATGATCGGGTCCATGAGCTTGTCCGGCAGGTGACGCTCGATCTCCTGGGCCACGTCGGACAGGCTGCCGACCGAGCCTCCGGCCGTGTGCCGGTTGGCCTCCGTTCCGGGGGAGGAGGCTGTGACGGAATGCGTCGACATGTTGGTCCCTTTCACCACGAGCGCTGGAACTTGTTGCGGATGAAGATGGCCAGCCCGTTGAGGGCCAGGATCATGACGAGGAGCACGATGATGGCGGCGGCTGCTGCGACTCGGAAGTCCTCACGGGACTGCGAGGTCGTGGAGTAGATCTCCAGCGGCAGCGCCGTGAACTGGCTCATCAGACCGTTGGGGTCGAACCGGATGGCCGTCGCTGTGCCGATGATGAGCAACGGTGCCGCTTCGCCGATCGCGCGGGAGAGCCCGAGGATCGTGCCGGTCGCGATGCCGGGCACGGCCGAAGGGAGGGTCTGCTTCCAGGTGGTCTGCCAACGGGTAGCACCCAGGGCCATGGAGCCGTCACGGATCTCGCGAGGGACGGCACGCACCGCCTCGCGGGTGGTGATGATGATGACGGGCAGGATCAGCAGCGACAGCGCGACCGCCCCGCTGATCACCAGGCCACGCTGATGGATCCCCATGAGGGTGACGAATGCGACGGCCAGCAGGCCGTAGACGACTGATGGCACGGCAGCCAGGTTCTGCAGGTTGACCTCGATGAACTTGTTGTACCAACGCTCCTTGTTCGCGAACTCCTCGAGGTGCAGCGCAGCCGCGATACCGATCGGCACAGCCATCGCGGCGGTGGCCAGGATGACCATGAGGCTGCCCAGGATGCCGGCCCGGAAACCCGTGCGCTCGGGGCTCAGTGTCGAGCTGTAGCGGGTGATCAGGTCGCTGTCGAACCGCGGTGCGCCTTCGAGCGCCGTGGACACGATGAGGGCCACCAGGACGAGCACCCCGAAGAAGAGGGAGAACCACAGGAGGCCCAGAAACACCAGGGACTTGACCGACCGGTCCCTGTCGCGGCCCGCGGTCGCCAGCACTGTCTTGGCGGCGGTCTCGGCGTAGGCGGCCATCAGTACTCCTGCCGGTAACGTCGCACCAGCGCGATGCTGATGACGTTGATGATGAGGGTGATGACGAACAGCAGCAGCCCCACGGCGAACAGGGTGTTGTAGCTCGTGGAACCCACCGGGTTCTCCCCGCCGGCGGTGCTCGCGATGTAGCCGGTCATGGCTTGCATGCCCTCACGTGGGTCGAGACTGAGGTGCGGTCTCGACCCGGCCGCGAGGGCCACGATCATGGTCTCGCCGACAGCGCGCGACAAGCCCAGGATCACCGCCGCGGCCACCCCCGACATCGCGGCGGGAAGCACGACTCGCAACGTGGTCTGCATGCGGTTCGCCCCCATGGCGAAGGACCCCTGACGCAGGCTGAGCGGAACCGCGAACAGCGCGTCCTCGGACAGCGAGGCAATGGTGGGGATGATCATCACCCCGAGCACCAGCCCGGCTGCCAGGGCGTTGGTGAAACCGACGTCGATGTGCAGGACCTTCTGCAGCAGGTTCGGCGTCACGAACGTCAGGGCGAAGAAGCCGTAGACGACGGAGGGCACACCCGCCAACAGCTCGACGATCGGCTTGAGCCGGCGTCGCATCTCCGGCGAGGCGTACTCCGAGAGGTACATGGCCGCGCCGAGGCCGAGCGGGATGGCCACGACGAGGGCCACGACCGTGATCACCAGGGTGGCAGAGACCAGGGGCCACACGCCGAAGTCGGGGTTCCCGCTGTCGTTGGGCGCCCACCGGGTGCCACCCAAGAACTCCCAGACAGGAACGTCCCTGAAGAACTCCACGGCCGGCCTGAGGAGGGCGATGACGATGCCGACGGTGGTCAGGACCGAGACCAGAGCGGCAGCGAACAGGACGCCTCTGATCACGGCCTCCCCGGGTCGGGAGCGACCCGACAGGTCGACGGGGTCCCCCCGCAGGCCCGCCGGTGACGGCGGGCCTGCGGGTGTGGTGGTCGTGGTGGTCACGCGAGCCCTTCAGCAGTGGCTTGGGTCAGCCCTTGAGACCGTCGAGAGCGGATTGCGTCTCCGCCGTCTGCTCGTCGTTGAGCGGGATGAACTGCGCGGCCTCAGTGATGTCAGGCAGGTTGTCGACGTAGAAGTCGACGAACTCGGCCACCTGGGGCTTGTCGCTGTAGGAGGCGTTGCTCACGTAGATGAACAGCGGCCGCGAGAGCGGGACGTAGCTTCCGTCCTGCGCCGTCTCGGGCGAGGGTGCGACGCATCCACTGCCGGAGTCGACCGCGACGGCCTTGAGGCTGTCGGAGTTCTCCTCGAAGTAGGTGTAGCCGAAGTACCCCATGGCACCAGGGGTGCCACTCACCCCTTGCACGATGACGTTGTCGTCCTCCGACGCCTCGTAGTCGGTCCGGGACGCGCCCTCCTCCCCGTTGATGGCGTCGGTGAAGTAGTCGAAGGTCCCCGAGTCGGTGCCGGGGCCGAAGAGGCTGATCGCCTCGTCGGGGAAGCTGGGGTCGACCTGGTTCCAGTTGGTGACCTTGCCCTCGGCGCCCGGCTCCCAGATCATCTTGAGCTGCTCGGTCGTGAGGCAGTCGATGTCGAGGTCGGGATTGACCACGACCGTGAGGGCGTCCGTGGCCACCTGCAGCTCGGTGTACTCGACACCGCCGTCCGAGCACGCGGCGGCCTCGTCGTCCTCGATCGGGCGCGACGCGTTGGAGATGTCGGTCTGTCCGGCGCAGAAGACCTCGAACCCGCCACCGGTACCGGCCTCACCCACGGTCACCTGGATGTCCGGGTTCTCCTCGCTGAGGAGCTCGGCCGCGGCGTTGCTCAAGGGGTAGACGGTGGACGAGCCGTCGACGGCAACCGAGCCGGACGCCCCTTCTCCACCACTCGCACTCGCCGAGTCGTCCTGGCCACCGCATGCCGTGAGCGCAAGGCCCAGTACGGCGATTCCGGGAAGGATCGCGCGGCGGAAACGGATGCTCATCACGTGGTTCTCCTGAAGTCCATGGAAGTCCTGACGTACGGAACGTAGGAGCGGCCAGTGACCGGAGTGGGCGTGCTCTCTGAACGCAAGGTGAACAAAGTCCGAGACCTCGGCGATGGGTCGTGCCCTACGCCACAGGCGCCCGGAACAAGGACCACGAGTGGCAGATCGGGCAGACGACAAGAAGCCATGCGCAGGCGACAAAGCCGCAGGTCGGGACACTCGACGATCGCTTCGCATCGTTCGCGTCGCCAAGGTGTGGTCGTCTCCTCTGCCGCTGGGCCTCAGCGCGACGGCGAGGACACCTGGCACATCGATCGCGGCTCCCAGCCACTGCGCCGGGAGAGCCGGTCTCCGACGAGGAACGCGGCCGCCAGACAGCACACGCGGATGAGCGGGAGCACCGAGACCGCAACGGCAGCGGGCACCGGGGGCGGGCCGGCCGGGTTGCACGGGGGAACACGGAAGCCCCAGGAGAGGTTCGGGGCCTCTGGCCTGGGGCTTCGAGCTGAGCCGCCTGTCGGAATCGAACCGACGACCTATTCATTACGAGTGAATCGCTCTACCGACTGAGCTAAGGCGGCGCGCTGCCCGGACGGTCTGCGTACCGAGGCACGTCAGGTCCGGGCAACCCGCCGAGGATAACGGAGACGCCGGAGGCTCGCCGAATCCAGGTGCGCGTCCGGCTCACCGGTCCTGAGACGGTCGCTGCGCGACCTCCTCGACCAGCGGGGACGGTCAGGCGGCGACGAGGGCCGGCTGGTCGGCGTGGCCGGTGGAGCCGGTGAGCCAGGTCTGCTCGGAGCCGCACCAGCAGACGTAGCTGACGAGGATGCCGTGGTCGGTGTTGGTCACGCCCTGGATCTGGCTCGGGAAGATGAGCTGGGTCCGGTCGCAGGCGGTGCAGTGACGGTCGAACATGGGGGTGACCTCCCTCGGGTGGAGCGGAACGCGCTGACAGGTCAATTCTCGGGGACTGGGTGCCATAGGGGTAGCCTCTCTTTCCGAGACTTGCCCTAGGGAGAACCTATGCTTTCGCTGCATCAGCTCCGCTGCTTCCTGACGGTGTACGAGCTCGGCTCGCTGACCGCCGCGGCCGACGAGCTCGGCTACGCGCAGCCGTCGATCTCCGAGCAGATCCGCAGCCTGGAGAAGTCGATCGGGCTGCAGCTCTTCCGCCGCGTCGGCCGCGGAGTCGTGCCGACCACCGTCGCGGACACCCTGCGCCCGCACGCCGAGGCGACCATCGCGGCGGCCGAGGAGGCGTTGCGGGCCGTGCAGCGCGTCAAGGCCTTCGAGACGGGCACGATCAGGTTCGGCATGTTCGGGAGCGCACGGCTGTACGTCAGCGCGACCCTGGTCACCGACGTGCTCGAGCGCTACCCCGGCGTCCGCGTCGAGATCATCGGCCTGAACTCCTCGGAGGTGCTCGAGGACCTGCGGCGCGGCCGGATCGAGGCCGCCCTGATCGCGGCACCGCCGACCAACGAGGGTCTCGAGGTGCTCCCGGTGGCGCGCGACGAGCTGGTCTACGTGTCCATGGACCCGGAACGTACGGCGACCCCTGTCACCGCCCGCCGGCTCGCCGAGGCCCAGCTGGTGATGGCCGACACCAGCTACCGCGCCACGGACTCGATGCGCCTGGCGTTGCGCAAGATGCTGCACGAGGCCGGCCACAACCCCCAGACCCGGATCGAGGTCGAGGACGTCGAGACCGCGATCGAGCTGACCGGTCGCGGGCTGGCCGACACCGTCGTGCACCGGGGCGCGGCCACGGAGCTGGTGCCGCGGCTCGCTCCCGGGGCGACGTGGACGGTGCTGCGGCCGCGCCAGTACGAGACGTTCGCGATCGTGCACCGCGTGAACGCGACGCTCTCCCCCGCCGCCCAGCTGATGATCGAGCTCGCCGTCGCCCGGATCCGGGCGGTGGCCGAACCGATCCGCTGAGCTGCCTCGACCGGGCGCGGGAAGTTCTCCCGCGTACGCCGCCTCCGCGCGGTCGGCGCCCTCGCCGTCCATCAGCGCCGAGGCCGGCTCGGCGCGGGCCCCGCAGCGCTCCAGCAGGGTGAGCCCGGTCCCGTCGTGTGCAGGGAAGCGCACGGAGCAGTCGGCATGGGAGTGGTCCTCAGATCCCGGAGGGGCGGCCTCACGCGCTCACGAGTGGACACCCAGGCGGTGCGCGATCCGGGCCGCCTCCTGCCGCCCGTCCACGTCCAGCTTGCGCAGGATGTTCGACACGTGCACGGACGCCGTCTTCACGCTGATGAACAGCTCGTCGGCGATCTCGCGGTTGGTGTGCCCGGCGGCCAGGGCCGCCAGCACCTCCCGCTCCCGCTCAGTGAGCCCGTACGCCGCCAACGGGTCCTCCGACAGCTCCTCGACCTCGGCGGGGAGCAGGTCGGCGCGGTACCACCGCGCCAGGGTCTCGACCTCCTCGACCAGGCGCCGGGCCCCCAGCGCCTGCGCAGCCGCGTGCGCCGACCGCAAGGCGCCGAGCGACTCGGCCGAGACCCCCACCGCGAGCCGGGTCTCGGCCTCGCGCCAGCGGGCGTACGCCGCCCGGAACGGCCGCCGCAGGTCGGCCCAGGCATCCGCGGAGGCGGCCCACAGGTCGCCGACCCGGTCCCCGTCGTACCTCGCGCGCTCGGCCTCCACCCACCCGAGCACGGCCGGGTCCTCGGGCTGGCTCCCGGCGGCGGGGTGGGCCTGCATCAGGTCGAGCGCCGCCTCGAGCCTGGCGCGCTGCGACGCCAGCCGCGTCCGCGACCGGCGATCGCGGTGCACGGTGGCCGCGTCGGCCAGCGCGCGCATGCCGAGCGCGACCAGCGTGCCGGCGAGGGCCTCGTCGTCGGTGCCGGCCACCAGGTCGAGGCCGTCGGCCACCGCGTCGTAGGCCGCCTCGGGACGGCCGGCCCACAGGTCGATCTCCGCCGCGGTCTCCACCACGATGCGCATCCACGAGACCGGCGCGGTCTCGGACTCGAGCGCCAGCCGGGCCTGCTCGCAGCGCTCCCAGGCGGTGGTCAGGTCGCCGTTGACCATCGCGATGTGCGCGGCCAGCCGCAGCAGCGGCGCCGCCCGGATCCCGCGCGGGTGTCGGCTCAGCGCCTCCGCGACGAGCGTGCCGGCCTCCTCGAACCGCCCTGCCTCCACCAGGATCTCGCTGACGTTGTTGAGCAGCAGGCTCCCCTGAACGCGCTGCTGGCCGAACCGGGTCAGCTCGACGATCCCGACCCGGCCGAGCTCCACGCACTCGTCGAGCCGGCCGGCCATCCCGAGCACGTGGCTGAGGTTGACGTACGCCGCGCCGAGGTCCCAGGGGTCCTCGACCTCGCGCGCGATCTCCAGCGCCTCGCGCAGCATGTCCACCGCCCGGCCGAGGTCGCCGCGGAGAGCCGCCGTCGTCCCGAGGGCGTTGAGGGCGATCCCCTCCTCGCGCCTGGCCCCGACGGCGCGGGCGATGCGCAGCCCCTCGGTCCCCGCGAGCTCCGCGTCGTCCAGGCGCGACCATCCGACCCCGAGCAGCGCCAGCCCACCCTGGATCCGCGCCGCGAGCACGCTCGTCTCGCCCTCGGGCACCAGCGCGAGGGCCTCGGCGAAGGCCCGCTCGCCGGCCTCGCCGTCGCCGTACATGAGGTGCAGCGCACCGATCCGCTCGGCGGCGAGCGCGCGGGTGTGCGGGTCGTCGGTGTCACCGCGCACCAGCTCCAGCAGCTCGCGGGCCCGGTCGGGGTCGCCCACGTGGTGGGCCGCCTCGGCGGCCAACAGGCGTACCTCGGAGAGGTCGAGGACGTGGGGGACCCGCTCGACCAGGTCGAGCACGCGGGTGTAAGCGGCATAGGCGTCCCCGAACGCGTACATCTGCGAGTACGTGGCGCCGGCCAGCAGGGAGGCCTGCAGGGCGCGATCGAGCTCACCGGCCTGGTGCCAGTGCCGGGCCATCTCGCCCACCACCGCCGGAAACCGTTCCCGGTCGGCCGCGAGGGCCTCCGCGGCCGCTAGGTGCAGGCGTACGCGCTCGCCGGGCAACAGCTCCCCGTAGACCACCTCGAGGAACGCCGGGTGGTGGAAGTCGAGGCGCACGTCGTCGCGGAGCTCGACGACGCGCGCCGCCAGCGCCGGCCGCAGGGCGTCCTCGAGCTCGTGCTGAGGCACTCCCTGCATCCGGGCGAGCAGCGGGAGGGAGGCCCGCCGTCCGATGACCGACGCCGCGCCGAGGACGCGCCGGCTCTCGTCCGGGAGCTCCTCGACCCGCCCGCGGAGCAGGTGGTGCAGAGTCTCGGGGAGCGGCGCGTCCCCGTGGTGCGCGGTCAGGGCCAGCTGCTCGACGAAGAGCGGGTTCCCGGCCGACCGGGCCATCAGCACGTCCAGGAGTGCCTCGCCCGGGACGCTTCCGCGCATGGCCTCGACGAGAGCGCCCGTGTCCGTCCGGTCGAGGCGGGGAAGCGGCACCCGCTCGACCGGCCACAGCCGCCCGAACTCGGCCAGCCACGTGACCACCCGGTCGTCGGCCGCCGACTCCGTGCGGTGGGTGAGCACGATCAGGACGCGTTCGTGGGTGAGGTTCGCGGCGAGGAAGGCCAGCAGGTCGAGGGTGGACCCGTCGGCCCACTGCACGTCCTCGACGACGTAGGCCACCGGACGGTGGGCCGACAGCCGCCCCAGCAGCCCCAGCACCGACTGGAACAGCCGCAGCCGTGAGCCGGCCGGGGTCGCCTCGTCGGGCTGGCCGGGCAGCAACCGGGCGAGGTCGGGCGACCGCTGGATCTCCTGCCGGACCACGCCCGAGCCGCTGCTGCGCAGGGCCTGGGTCAGGGCGGCGTACGGGAGCGGCTCACCGACGACGGGCACCGAGGCGCCCGCGAAGACCTCGACGTCGGCCTGCGCGAGGAACTCCCGCACCAGGCGGGTCTTGCCCACGCCGAGCTCGCCCGCCACCACGACCGCCGTGGGGCGGCCGCCGGCGGCGAGCGCCAGCGCGGCGTGCAACGCCTCCATCTGGGCGTCGCGACCCACCAGCCGAGCTTCCGAGCGTTCGGCCATGGTCCATCATGCGCCCGCCTCGTGCGGGCGTCACCCGGGTAACGAGCCGGACCACGTCTGAGGCCCCCCTGGCGGGATCTGAGGTGGCTTCCCCATGTGGCCGACCCGTCCGGATTCGTAGCGTCCTGCCGTCGCATCCCACCAGCCACGAAAGGGCCACCACCATGCGTCAGAAGTCCGTCACCCGCCAGCACTCCCCACGTCACCGCAGCGCGGCGATCGTCGCCTCGGTCGTGGGGGCGAGCGCCCTCGTCGTCGGCCTGGCGGCGGGGTCGTCCGGCGTCATCCTGCCGGGGACCGGGGCCAAGAACGTCGGCATCGGCCTCGACAACGACAACGCGACCAACCCGTTCATCCAGCCGCCCGGCGTCGCCGCCAAGCAGCACATGGACAACACCGACGTCCTGTTCGGCCGCGACAACGACGACCTGCTCATCGGCAAGCTCGGCGGTGACACCCTGCTCGCCGGCGCCGACGACGACATCCTCATCGGCGGTCCCGAGAAGGGCCAGGCGCCCAACAGCGACGTGCTCGTCGGTGACACGGGCAAGGACGTCAACATCTGGGCGCCCGGCGACGGCAGCGACGCCTTCATCGGCAACGAGGGCAAGGACACCATGGTCTTCGCGCCGTTCGTCGAGAACTCCGACGGCTCGCTGCTCCTGACGTCGGAGTACGGCCGCAAGATCCCGCACGTGAAGATCGACTCCCAGCCGGCGTTCACCTGCACCGTCGTGCCGGTGCCGGAGTCGGAGCAGCTCGGCGCCCAGTTCCTCGTCCGCTTCAACGTCGGCCCGAACCCGGTCGTCACGGTGCGCCAGAAGGACGTCGAGAAGGTCTTCTGCCCCAGCCCCGAGGCCGGCAAGGCCACGCTGGCCCGGCTCACCGGGTCGGACCCGACCACGTTCACGACGGTCTCGCTGGACCAGGTCCCCGGCCTCGTGGGCGCCATCCTGGCCCCGGCCGGGTGATCGCGAGGCGCTCGCACGCCGTGGTGGTGGGCGCGAGCATGGCCGGACTGCTCGCGGCCCGGTCCCTGCTCGACCACTACGAGCGGGTGACGATCGTCGACCGGGACGACATTCCGTCGCGACCCCAGCCGCGGGGCGGCGTCCCGCAGGGTCGGCACGCCCACGGCCTGCTCGCCGAGGGGCGCACCATCCTGGAAGAGATGTTCCCGGGCCTGACCGCCGACCTGAGCGGTCGCGGTGCTCGCCTGGGCGACGTCGGCCTCGAGGGCGTCTGGTGCTTCACGCCGCGGCCGCTGGCCCGTCGTGAGAGCGGGCTGAAAGCGCTGCTGGTCAGCCGCTCGCTGCTGGAGTGGTACGTGCGGGAGCGCGTCTCCGCCAGCCCGGCGGTGACCCTGCGCGAGGACGCCTCCGTGCTCGACCTGGCCTTCTCGGGCGACGACACCCGGGTGGTGGGCGTGATCGTGCAGGACCGCGACGGTGGCACGCCCGCCCTGCTCCCCGCCGACCTCGTCGTCGACGCGACGGGGCGGGGGTCGCGGACGCCGGAGTGGCTCGAACGTCGCGGCTACCGGGCGCCGGCCGAGGAGATCCGTCGCGTCGACAAGCGCTACACGACGTACCGCGTCCGTGAGGCCCTCGACGGCTCGACCGCCTGGGCGATGGCGGTGGCCGCCCAGCCGGGGCTCCACCGCGGCGGCATCCTGCTGGCCGAGGAGGGTGGCTCCCGGGTGGTCAGCCTGGTCGGTCGCTTCGGGGAGCGGCCACCCGTCGCCTGGCCCGAGTTCCTGGCGTGGGCCGGCACCCTCTCCTCGTCACGGCTGGCCGAGGCGCTGGTCGGGCTGGAGCCGCTCGGCGAGGGCGCGACCTATCGCTTCCCGGCCAACCGACGCCGGCACTACGAGGACCTGACGAGCTTCCCCGAGGGGTTGGTCGTGGTCGGCGACGCGCTGTGCGCGTTCGACCCGGTCTACGGCCAGGGAGTCACCGTCGCGGCCATCGAGGCGGTCGCTCTCGGCCGATGCCTCCAGCAGGATGGTCCCGGGCTCGCCACCCGCTTCCACCGGGCGGCCGCCGAGATCATCGACACGCCCTGGACCATCGCGGTCGGCGGCGTGCCGGACGACGACGGCCGGGTGCCGTGGCGGAGCCGGCTCGTCGGGGCGTACCTCGCCCGGCTGCTGGACGCGGGCAGCGACGACCCGGACCTGGCGATCGCGTTCCTGCGGGTCAACCATCTGGTGGACAGGCCGTCCGAGCTCTTCCGACCTCGGACGGTGTGGCGGGTGCTGCGACACCGGCTGGCAGGAGCACCAGGCGTGGGGCGCGGGCGCGTACGGGGGTCGTCGCCCGCGCCTCCTGGTCGTCAGCAGGTCAGCCCGTCGCGCGGGACCTTGCCTTCGATGAGGTAGGACTCGACGGCCACGCTGGTGCACTCGTTGCCGGAGTTGTAGCCGGTGTGGCCGTCGCCGTCGCGGGTGACCAGCACCCCGGAGTCGAGCTGGGAGGCGAGCGCCTCGGCCCAGGCGTACGGCGTGGCCGGGTCGCGGGTGGTGCCGACCACGACGATGGGGGCGGCACCCGCGGCGTCGATGTCGAGCGGCTCGGGGTCGAGCCCGCGGGCCGCCGGCCAGTTGCGGCACGAGACCAGGCCCCAGGCGTAGATCCGGCCGAAGGTCGGCGAGGCCTCCTCGAACTCCGGGACCTCTCCCGGCACCTGGGCCGGCCTGATCCCCGACGGGTCGTCGAGGCAGCTGATGGCGGGAAACGCCTCCATGCTGTTGTCGGCGTACCCGCCGTCGGCGTCGCGAGAGGCGTACGCGTCGGCGAGCCGCAGCAGCACCGAGCCGTCACCGTCGAAGGCCGCCTGGAGGCCCTGGCTGAGCAGGATCCAGTAGTCGCGGTTGTAGAGCGGGGTGATGATGCCGTAGACCGCCAGGCCGGCCGTGAGCTCGCGGTCCCCCACGACGAGCGGCTCGGCGTCGACCTCGTCGATGAGGCCGCGGATGCGTTGCAGACCCTCGTCGACGGTGCTGCCCAGGAAGCAGGAGTCGGTCGAGTCGATGCAGTTCTGGACGTACGCGCTCAGCGCGGTCTCGAAGCCGCCCGCCTGCGTGAGTGCCTCCTCGCGGACGGTGAGCGTGGGGTCGACCGCGCCGTCGAGCACCAGGCGTCCGACCCGGTCGGGGAAGAGCTCGGCGTACGTCGACCCGAGCTGCGTGCCGTACGACGCGCCGTAGTAGGTCATCACCTGCTCGCCGAGGGCCGCGCGGAGCACGTCCATGTCGCGCGCGGCCTCGACGGTGGAGATGTGGGAGGCGAGGCCGGGACTGAGGCGCTCGCAGCCGCGGCCCATGCTGCGTGCCGTGTGGACGTAGGCAGTCGCCTCGGCCGGGGTCTCGGGCTCAGGGTCGCCCGAGAGGTAGGCGTCGAGGTCGCCATCGCTCAGGCAGTCGATGGGGCTGCTCTCGCCGGTGCCGCGCGGGTCGAAGCCGATGATGTCGAAGTACGTGAGGAACGGGCGGCGGAAGTACGCGCCGGCGTTGCTCGCCATCGACGACCCGGCCACGCCCGGCCCACCCGGGTTGACCAGCAGGGAGCTCACCTTGCCGTCCTGGTCGTCCGCCGGCCGCCGGCGGACGTGGATGCCGATCGTCTCGCCCGTGGGGTCGTCGTAGTCGAGGGGCACCGTGAGCGTCGCGCACTCGTCGCCGTCCCCGCAGTCGGTCCAGTCGAGCTCCTGGGCGTAGAACTGCTCGAGGGCAGGGTCCGAAGGTTCGCTGGCCGGGGGCGTGCCCTCGGCGGCGACCGGCGGCACCGGGTCGTAGGCGCCGGCGCTGTCGTCGCGGGTGACGAAGTAGCCGACGGCCGCGACAGCGCCGAGCACCAGGGCCAGCACGAGCAGCCCGGCGACGGCTCTCCTCACCGGCTGCCCTCGGGGACCTTGAGCGCGAGCATCATGCTCTCGAGCGCCAGCGGCACCGGGACGTTGAACTCCAGCATCTGCTCGCGGGCCTCGAAGATCCAGCCGATCCGTTGCAGGTTGAGCTCGGGCGTCGAGCCGCGGACGACCTCGGCGACGTCACCGCGGATCTCCTCGTTCACCAACGGCCCCGTCGCCCCGGTCGCCTCCGCGATCGCGTCGCGGTAGACCGACACGAGGTCCATCAGGCCCCGGTCGACGACGTCGAGCTGGCGGCGCTTGGCCCGGGTCTTCTGCGCGCGCTCGAGGGCGGCCAGGGCCGGCGCGTACTCGCGGGGGCGGCGACCCCGCTCGACGACGCCGTACGCCGCGTCGAGGTCGGCCTTCTCGCGCTCGTCGAGCCGCGTGGTGATCAGGTCGGCCTCCTCCTTGGTCACCTCCGCCAGGTTGGTGGCCGCCGTCATGCACGCTCCCAGGCTGGTCAGCCTCGCCGGGATCGTGACGACCTCGCGGCGGCGGTTGCGAGTGGCCTCGTCGCGGGCGAGCGCCCGGGCCCGGCCGATGTGGCCCTGGCTGGCGCGGGCGGCGTACGCCGCCAGGCCCTCGGCCACGCCGTCCTGGCGGACCAGGAAGGCTGCCACGTCCTCCGCGGTCGGCGTGGCCAGGGTGAGGAGGCGACACCTCGAGCGGATGGTGGGCAACACGTCCTCGACCGTCGGCGCGCACAACATCCACACGGTGCGCTCGGTCGGCTCCTCGATGGCCTTGAGCAGGGCGTTGCAGGCGTGCTCGGTCAGCCGGTCGGCGTCCTCGACGATCATGACCTGCCAGCGCCGACCCGCGGGGGCCAGGGCGGAGCGGCGGACCAGGTCACGGACCTCGTCGACGCCGATCGACAGCT
>JAICRP010000127.1 GCA_025966445.1 Nocardioides sp. | reverse complement strand
CTCGCCCGAGACCGTGTAGCGGTTGTGTCCGGGGATGACCAGCTCTCGCGCGGTCATCTTGTTGAGGGTCAGCGTCCCGGTCTTGTCCGAGCAGATCGCGGAGGTCGAGCCCAGCGTCTCCACGGCTGGGAGCCGCTTGACGATCGCGTTGCGGCGGGCGATCTCGCGCGTACCCATCGAGAGCAGGGCGGTCACGACCGCCGGGAGTCCCGTCGGGATGGCCGCCACGGCGAGCGCGACGCCGGTGATGAACAAGGTGTCGAACGACTCGCCTCGGGCAAGGCCGAGCAGCACGACGATGACCAGGGCGACCGCGGCGATCGAGGCGATGATCTTGGAGAGCGAGTCGAGCTGCCGCTGCAGGGGCGTCTTGCTGGTCTCTGTGTTCGCCAGCATGTCCGCGATGTGCCCGATCTCGGTGCCCATCCCCGTGGCTGTGACGATGAACTCGCCACGACCGCGGGTGACCGAGGTGTTCATGTACGCCATGCAGAGCCGGTCGCCCAGCGGCACCTCGTCCCCGGGCACGGGGTCGACGTTCTTGCCGACCGGGAGGCTCTCACCCGTGAGCGCGGCCTCCTCGATCTCCAGAGTCGCTGCCAGGCTCACCCGACCGTCGGCCGGCACCCGGTTGCCGGCCTCGACCAGGACGACGTCGCCCACCACGAGGTCTCCGGCGTCGATCTCGACGGCTTGCCCGTCGCGGCGGACCCGCGCGATCGTCTTCATCATCTGGGAGAGCGCCTTCACACTCTCCTCCGCCTTGGCTTCCTGTCGCAGACCGATGACGGCGTTGAACACGGTCAGCCCGGCGAGGACGACCGTTGTTCCCGTCTCCTGGGTCACGAGCTGGTTGACCAACGCCGCGCCGAGCAGGATCACCTGCATGAAGTCCTCGTACTGACGCAGGAAAGCCCGCCAGGCCGGTTCCTTCTTGCCAGCGGTCAGCCGGTTCGGCCCGTTGGCGGCGAGCCGCTTCGCAGCCTCGTCGGCCGACAATCCGGTGGCGGGGTCGACGTCGAGCTTCTGGGCGACTTCGGCCGCCGTCGTGGCGACCGGGTCCCAAGGTCGATCGACAGCCGACAGATCAGCGTCCTTGGTCGTCATCGGCCCCTCCAGGGTCGGGCATGCTGCGCCCCGGACACCTCCGAGGCAGCATCGGCGATCTTCGACACTCGCATCGCATCAGGGGATCCGCCTCACCCGCTGCGGGTGGGGACCATCCGCGGCGGGTGGCCGGAACTTCCCGGTCGGGCAGGACTCGCGACCCGGGCCGAGGGACGTTGCGCTCCGGAGGATCCAGGCACAGGATCTCTCCGGGGGAGGGAGCGGTGCGATGACTCGGAAAATCGTCCTCTTCGAGCTCAACGAGGTGCCCTGGCGCATCGTCGACGACCACGTGGCCCGGCGACCCGACGGAGCGCTCGCGTCGATGCTCCGCCGGTCCGCGCAGTACGAGACCGTCGCCGCCGACAAGGGTCATCTGTCGCCGTGGAAGACCTGGCCGTCGGTCCACCGGGGGGTTCCGGACGAACGGCACCTGATCGGAGACCTCGGCCAGGACCACGCGGCCGCCGACGCGGCGTACCCGCCGGTCTGGCAGCTGCTCCACGAGCGGGGCGCGAGGGTGGGCGTGGGTGGCTCGCTGCACTCCTCACCGCCCCCGGCCGACATGGAGTCCTACGCGTTCTACCTGCCCGACGCGTTCGCCGCGGACGAGCGTGCCCACCCCCCTGTGCTCTCGACGTTCCAGGCGTTCAACCTCGCGATGTCCCGCAGGTCCGCGCGCAACGTCGACAGCTCGGTCTCCTGGTCACGCGCGGCCCGCCTGTTCGCGTCGTCGCGGGCCCTCGGCATCCGTGTCACGACGTACGGCGCCCTCGCGGCCCAGCTGGCTGCTGAGCGGAGACGGCCCGAGCGACGCGCGCGACGGCGGACGTTCCAGGCGGTGCTGGCCTTCGACGTGTTCATGGCCCAGCTCGAGCGGAGCCGGCCAGACTTCAGCACCTTCTTCAGCAACCACGTGGCGTCGGCGATGCACCGGTACTGGGCAGCGACGTACCCGACCGACTACGACGAGCTGGACCTGGACGACGACTGGACCACAGCCCACGCCGACGAGCTCCCGTGGGCGATGGACCAGGCCGAGACCATGCTCGCGCGGCTGGTCGCGTTCGCCGACGCCCACCCGGAGTACCAGGTCTGGACGGCGTCGAGCATGGGTCAGCGCGCCACGATGGCCCAGGCGCTGGAGACGGCGGTCTACCTCGTCGACCTGGCGACCTTCATGCGGCGCCTCGGCATGCCCGACGGCTGCTGGGAGTCGAGGCCCGCGATGCTTCCGCAGACGAACGTCGTCGTCCCCGGCGCCCTGGCCTCGACGTTCGAGCGGGAGCTCATGAAGGTGCAGCTCGTGGACCAGCCGCTGCGGTACCGCCGCACCGACGACGGGTTCTTCGCGATGGACCTCGGGCACGCCAACATGCACCACCGCCCGACGCCGGTGAGGTACGGCGGCGGCCGCCACCCGCTCGCGGAGTTCGGGATGAAGGCCGTCGAGATCGAGGACCGCTCCGGCACGACCGCCTACCACGTGCCCGAGGGCATCCTCGCCGTCTACGACCCCCGGGGCATGGAGGCGAGGACGACCGACCGGCCGCGGATCTCCACCCTGGAGATCGCCCCGGCCCTGCTGTCGGGCTGCGGTGTCGCACCCCCGTCGTACATGGCCCGGCAGACGATCGTCGGCCGAGGCTGACGACAGCTACTGCACCGCGAGCACGTCGATCACGAACCACAGCGTGGCGTTGCCGGGGATCGTGCCGCTGCCCTGCGCGCCGTACCCGTACGCCGGTGGGATCTGGAGCAGAACCCGGCTGCCGACCTTCACGCCGGTGAGGCCGATGGTCCAGCCCTGGATCAGGCCGCTCAACGGAGACGTCAGCGGTTGGCCGGAGAAGCTCTCGTCGAAGGGCTGCTTCGCGTCGTACGTCGAGCCGAGATAGTTGACCTCCACCGTGTCGGACTCCTTGACGGCCGCGCCGGTGCCCTCGTCGATGACGACGCGTTGGACCGGGGTGTCGAGGGCCGGCTCGTCGATGCCGGAGAAGTCCAGGCCGGTGGGCTTTCCGCCCTCCTCGACCACCGAGGGTTGGGTGTCGGGCGACGCGTCGTGCGCGGCGTCGTCCGTCGGCGTCGGCGACTCCTCCTGCTTCTCGACCAGGTCGGCGACGATGACGAGGGTGTCCTTGGCCCCGACCCCGAGCTGGTTGTCCCCTGCCGAGGCGCCGAACACCTCGGACGCGGTCGTCACGGCAGCGACCCGGGAGCCGTACGTCGCGCCCGAGAACAGCTGGCCGAACACGTCGCCGAGCTGGTCGCCGTTCGCGATCGCCTCGGGCGCGCCGTGGTCGTAGTCGCTGTAGACGTCCTTCTTGGTGGAGCCGTTGCCCACCCACAGGTAGGTGCTCACCGTGTCACCGTCCGCGACCGCGTCACCGGTTCCCTTGACCAGGGTCGTGACGGTGGTGGACTCCGGTTCCTCGATCTTGGAGTTCCACGTCGCCGTGAGGCTCTCACCCACGTCGCCGGTGAACGAGACCTCGGCCAGCTCGCCCGTGGTGCTCGCGGCCGAGGACTCCGACGTCGTGGCTTGGCTGTCGCTTCCGGACTCCGTCCCACCACAGGCCGCGAGCGCGGGGACGAGCAGGACGGCGCACACGGCTGCCACGGGGCGATTCATACGTCGAGACACGGGTGGGGGCTCTCTGGTCGAGGACGGGAACCGTCACCGTAGCCATCGACCCTGAGCGAAACCTGTGCGCGTCGTGGCGTCAGCCCAGCAGCCCCTTCGCGTACGCCGCCTGACCGACGTGCTGGAGGTCGTCGCCGATCACGCTGACCAGGCGGACACCCAGCGTGACCGGCGGGTCCCAGGCGTCATCGACGACGCGGTCGAGGTCGTCGGCGCCGAGGTCCGCGAGATAGGCCACCGTCGCGTCGGTGACCGCGTCGGCGTACTCGCCGAGGAGCGCCACACCGACCCGGACCTGGCCGACCTCGTCGACGCTCTGCCCGTACCCCGTCGCGCCGTCGTCGAAGGGCAGCCCCGCCCGCCCGGCGTACCCCTGGCTCGTCCACACCTGCTCGGTGCCCGCCACCTCGGCGACGTGGTCGTCCTGCACGCGCAGCAGGTGCCAGACGAGCCAGCCGATGGTGTTGGCGTCGGGGCCGGGGCGCGCGGTGAGCGCGTCGTCGTCGAGGTCGGCCAGCACCCGGTGCACGCCGTCGCGGATGCGCCCGAAGGTGTCGATGAGCAGCTCGGCAGGGGTCATGCCGACGACGATGCCACCAATCGAGGGCTGCCACACTGGCCCGCGTGCTGGGGTCGTCGGGCATCGGGTCGTTCGAGATCGTCGCCCGCCGCCGTCCGGTCGACCTGGTCGCTCCCGCCTTCACGACGGTGAGCGCGGACGGTCCGGGAGCCTGGGCGCTGCCCCAGCCGGCGCCGTACGCCGCGGCGGTCGCGGCCACGAGCGGCTCTGCAGCGCTCACGTTCACCAGTGGCCGTACCAGGATGGGCGTGCGCCTGCACGACGACGTGCTGGACCTGCACGTCGAGGCTCGCGGGCGCACGACGCACCACCGCAGCCGGAGGTTCGGGCGCCTGGACGACGCTCCGGCCGCCCTGGCGCTGACGCTCACCGGCACCCACCTGACCGGGCTCACCCTCGAGCGGGGTCGTTGGCATGTCCGGGCGAGGTACGACCTGTGCGATCGCGTGGACACCCGCGACGAGGACTTCTGCGAAGTCTTGGGGCTCGCAGCGGCGGGTGCCGTCTCCCGCGTCCGCGCCGGCGCCTTCGGCCAGCTCGGGCTGCGTGACGTCCGGCTCGTCAGCGACGCCGACGGCGTCCCGCTGCGCGACGGCGGGCGGCTGCTGTTCACCGCGACGTCGGCCGGCCCCGGCTTCTTCGACGCCGCACACACCAGCGTGTGGTCGCTCGACCCGGACGGCTGGGAGCCCGAGCACCGCGCCGACCTGTTCTTCCGGCGGCCCGGCGAGCCGGGGGCGTACGGCGACCACGCCACGCACCTGGTCCGCGACGGGGGGCGCTGGCTGGTCGCCACCAGCACCTGGGGCGACTTCGACGGGCACACCGGGCGCAACCGGCGTACCGCCACCGTCGCCGTCACGCTCGCCGAGACCGAGGCCGACCTGCTCAGCGGTCGCCACCTCCTCGACACCCGCCCTCTCCGCCTGCCCACCCCCGGGCTGCGGTCGGTCGGGGTGTGGGACCCGCACCTCGTCCGGATCGACGGCCGCTGGCACGTGGGCTTCGTGAGCGCGAGCCGGTTCTTCAAGTTCCACCCGGCCCTCGCTGCCGGCCCGACCCTCGACGACCTCACCCTGCTGGGCGCCGACACCACGCGTACCGCCACGGAGGGCACCACGTTGGCCCGCCTCGGCGGCGCGTGGGTGGTGCTCGCCAGCGACGGCCGCACCGGCCCGCGGGCGCACCGGGCGGCGTACCCGGTCTACGACCTCGCCATGAACCAGACCGGCCGCCTCGACGCGCCGTACCCCTCCAACATCCCCTGGCCGACCCTCGCGCAGACCGACGAGGACTGGGTGATGGTCACCTTCGACGGCACCCGCGCCGGCGGCGACCTCGTCGGGTACGGGACCCACGGCGACCTGGTGATCGCCACGGCCTCACGACCGGGATAGTCCTCAGAGCTGCGCGATCAGCAGGGGTTGGATGGTCTTGCGCGCCTGGTGGATCCGGGACTTCACGGTGCCGAGCGGTAGGTCCATCAGCAGCGCGATCTCGTTGTAGTCGAGCTCCTGGATGTCGCGCAGCACCAGCGCCTCGACCAGCAGCGGGTGGGTGGCGCCGAGGACCTCGAGCGCGTCGAGCAGGTCGAGGCGGCTGCCGGCGATCACGCTGGTCGTCCGCGGGTCGGCGTCCGTCGGAAGCTCGTCGCTCGGCAGCTCGGCGGAGCGGCGCTTGAGCGAGCGGTACGTCGAGCGGGCGCTGTTGGAGGCCACCGCGTGCAGCCAGGTGGTGAACTTGGCCCGGCCCTGGAAGGTGTCGATCCGGGTCGCGACGAGCATCAGCGCGTCCTGGCACGCCTCCTCGGCGTCCTGCGGGTAGAGCAACATCCGCCCGCAGATCCGGCGCACCCGGGGCTGGATCTCGGCGAGCAGCTGGTCGAGGGCATCCTTGTCACCGTCGGCGGCGCGCGCCGCCAGCGCGTCCAGGTCGACGACCGGGTCCTGCTCCACGTGACTCCCCCGAGGTTCGGCCCACCGCTGGATCCGGGCGGGGTGAGGGCACAATACCGAGCGTGTCTCTCCCCGATCGCCTCGGCCGACTGCGGCGAGTCGACCGTCTGGGCGTCGGTGGGTTCTCCTCGGTGTGGCTCTACCGCGACGACGAGCTCCGCTCGGACGTCGCGGTGAAGGCCCTCGCCGACAACTGGGCGCAGCGCGAGGACGTCCGCGAGCGCTTCCTTGAGGAGGCGCGCATCCTCCGCGCGGCGGACTCCGACCACGTGGTCCGCGTCTACGACATCGGCGAGGCCGAGGGGACGCCGTACTTCGTGATGACGTACGCCGACCGCGGCACGGTCGCGGACCTGCTCGCAGAGGGCCGTACCGACCTCGAGCGGGTGGTCTCCCTGGTGCGGCAGGCCGGCGACGGCCTGGCCGTGCTGCACGCCAAGGGTGTGGTGCACCGCGACATCAAGCCGCAGAACCTGCTCCTCACCAGCGACGGTCTCGGCCGCGAGCGGCTGATGGTGGCCGACCTCGGCGTGGCGAAGGCGCTGATCCACGCCAGCGGGCTGACCGACGTGGTCGGCACCCCGGCGTACATGGCGCCCGAGCAGGCCCTCGGCGGCGGCGTCGACGAGCGCGCCGACGTGCACGGCCTGGCCGCGGTCGCCTACCAGCTGCTCACCGGTCACGTGGCCCGCAACGGCGGCGTCTCCGACCTGACCAACGCCAAGCTGCCGCCGGCGCCATCGGTGTTCGTGGAGGTGTCGCCCGAGGTCGACGAGGCGATCCTGCGCGGTCTCGAGCCCGACCGCGAGGCGCGCTGGCCAGACGTGGGCTCCTTCGTCGAGGCGCTGGCCGCCGCGGTCCCGGGCGCGCCGGCGACCCTGTACACCGCGCCGAGCACCCTGCGCGCGACGCCGCGCGCTGCGGGCCTGCCCGCGGCACTCCTCGTCGCCCTGTGCCTGGTGGTGGCGATCGCGATGTTCGGCGCGTCGTACGCCGTGGTCGAGCTGATGCAGCAATAGCAATACGCTGGAGCCCTCGTCGGCCTGCGATCCAGGCCCGCGGGACACCACCGACCGAGCCGCCCACCCATCGCGGCTCAGACCAGAAAGTGGCTCCATGACCGACGTCTTCGAACTCTCCCCCGAGCACGAGCAGGTCGTCTTCTGCAACGACCCCGCCACCGGACTGCGCGCGATCATCGCGCTCCACAACACGGCTCTCGGTCCCGGCCTCGGCGGCACCCGCTTCTACCCGTACGCCAGCACCGACGCGGCCGTCCGCGACGTGCTCGCCCTGTCGCGGGGCATGACGTACAAGAACTCGCTCGCCGGTCTCGACCTCGGTGGCGGCAAGGCCGTCATCATCGGCGACCCCGCGACCATGAAGTCCGAGGCGCTGCTGCGCGCCTACGGTCGGTTCGTGCAGTCGCTGCACGGTCGCTACCTCACCGCCTGCGACGTCGGGACCAACTCCTTGGACATGGACCACGTGGCCCGCGAGTGCGACTTCGTCACCGGCCGCACCGTCGCGAACGGCGGAGCGGGCGACTCGTCGGTGCTCACGGCGTACGGCGTGTTCCAGGGCATGCGCGCCGCGGCCGAGGCCGTCTGGGGCGAGCCCACGCTGGCCGGGCGCACCGTCGGCATCGCCGGCGTCGGCAAGGTCGGCAAGCACCTGGTCCGGCACCTGACCGAGGACGGCGCCTCCGTCGTGGTGACCGACGTCGACGAGGCGGCCGTCGATCGCATCCGCGACGAGTACGCCGGCGTGCGCGCGGTGGCCTCCACCGACGCCCTGGTGGCCGAGCCGCTGGACGTGTACTCCCCCAACGCCCTGGGCGGGGCGCTCACCGACGAGGTCGTCGAGGCCCTGAGCGCGACCATCGTCTGCGGTGGCGCCAACAACCAGCTCGCCCACCCGGGCGTGGAGAAGCGGCTGGAGGAGCGCGGCATCCTCTACGCGCCCGACTACTGCGTGAACTCCGGCGGCGTGATCCAGGTGGCCGACGAGCTGCACGGGTTCAGCTTCGAGCGGGCCGAGCAGCGGGCCGCCGGCATCTTCGAGACGACCCGGCGGGTGTTCGAGACGGCCAAGTCGGACGGCGTGCCCCCCGCGATCGCCGCCGACCGGCTCGCCGAGCGCCGGATCCACGACGTGGGTCGCCTGCGCGGGATCTACCTGCGCTGAGGCGACTGGGCTGACTCGACTGGGCTG
>JAICRP010000015.1 GCA_025966445.1 Nocardioides sp. | reverse complement strand
GACGGCGGGCTGCTCGCCGTCGTCCAGAACGACGCGTCCTGCCCGCGCATCGGCGTCGCCCTGCCGGCCGAGGGCGGGCGCTGGCAGGTCGTGCTCGGCGGGTACTTCGGCGCCGCCGCCGAGCCGACGTACGACGGCATGCTGGCGTTCGCCGAGAGCCTGCCCGACCCCACCATCGCCCGCCTGCTCCGCAAGCCGTGGGTCGGCGAACCTCGGAGGCACCGTTTCCCCGCGAGCGAGCGGACCCGCTGGGACCGCACCGACCTCCCGGCCGGGTACGTCGTGGTCGGCGACGCGGTGGCCAGCTTCAACCCGATCTACGGCCAGGGCATGTCGTCGGCGGCCCAGCAGGCCGAGGCGCTGGGCACGCTGCTGGCCGGCGGGTTCGACCGTCGGACGATCACCCGTCGGCACGCCCGGCAGGCACGACGCGTCGTCGACGTGCCGTGGACGGTCGCGACCGGAGCCGACTACCTGTACGCAGCCACCTCGGGGCGCCGGCCGCCCGGCACCGCTCGCATCAACGCCTACCTGGCCCGGGTCATCCACAGGGCAGCCGACGACGAGGCGGTCAACGTGGCCCTCACCCGGGTGCAGAACCTGATGGCCCGGCCCGAGTCACTGATGCACCCGCGGGTGCTGGCCCGCGTCCTCGCACCGGGTCGCCGCCCGGCGTCGGTCAGAGGACGTCGGGTCGCACCGTCAGCACCGGGCACGGCGCGTCCATGATCACCGTCTGAGCCACCGACCCCATCAGCACCTTGCCGACGGGCGAGCGGGGACGGATGCCGATGACAACCAGCTCGGCATGGTTCTGCTCGGCGACGCGCACGATCTCGTCCCCGACGTCGACCCCGGCCGACTGGTGCACCCGGTGGTCGACGCCCGTCGCCGTCAGCCGTTCGTCGAGGTCGCGCAGGGCCTGCTCGGTGACGAACTTCTTGTCCACGAAGGCGTCGCCCCGGGACGCGTTGACCACGATCACGCGCAGCTGGCGGGACGCGGCTTCCTGCAGACCCAGGTGCAGGGCCGCCTCGCCGTACTGGTTGGGGACGTAGCCGATCACGACCGTCATGGGGCAGACCTCCTGGAGCGGATGAACCCGAGCACGTAGGGCGCCACCACGACGAGCACGATGAGCACGTACACGAAGACTGCCAGGGGCTCGTTGAACAGCCCGCTGATGTCGCCGTTGGACAGGTCCAGGGCCTCGCGCATCTTCTGCTCCATCAACGGCCCGAGGATGACGCCGAGGATCAAGGGTAGGACGGGGATGCCGAACCGCCTGATCGCGAAGCCGACACCTCCGAAGACCAGCAGCAGCGCCAGGTCGTACGGGTCCTGGTTGACGCTGTAGGCACCCAGCGACGCGAAGAACAGGATGCCCGCGTAGAGCTGGGGCCGCGGGATCTGCAGCAGCCTCGCCCACAGCGGCGCCAGCGGCAGGTTGATGACGAGCAGCAGCGTGTTGCCGATGAGCAGGCTGGCGAGCAAGGTCCAGACGAGCTCGGGCTGGTCGGCCATCAGGGTCGGCCCGGGCTGGATGCCGTACGTGCGCATGGCCGCGATGATCACCGCGGCCGTGGCCGTCACGGGCAGGCCCAGGGCCAGCAGGGGGACGAACATGCCGGCGGCGCTGGCGTTGTTGGCGGCCTCCGGCCCGGCCACGCCCTCGATGGCGCCCTCGCCGAACTGCTCCTGGTCCTTGCCCGGCTTCTGCAGCCGACGCTCGAGCACGTAGGACAGGAACGTCGGAGTCTCGGCGCCGCCGGCGGGCACGGCCCCGAACGGGAAGCCGATCGCGGTGCCGCGCAGCCACGGTCCCCACGACCGCCGCCAGTCGTCGCGACGCATGAACGGCTGGCCGACCGGGATCACCTCGATCGGTCGGCGGCGCAGGTGCGCGGCGGTCCACAGCGCCTCGCCGATCGCGAAGACCCCGACCGCGACCACGACGATGTCGATCCCGTCGGCGAGCTCGAGCATGCCGGCCGTGAGCCGGGGCTGGCCGGTCGACAGGTCGAGGCCCACCAGGCCGATGGTCAGGCCGATGAAGAGCCCGATGAAGCCGCGGAGCTTGGACTCCCCCAGCACGCTGGTGACCAGCACGACCGAGAGGAGCATGATCGCGAAGTACGAAGCGGCGCCGATCTTGACGGCCTGCTCCGCGATCGCGGGGGTGAAGAACGCGACGAGCAGGGTGCCGATCGTGCCGGCGATGAAGGACCCGATGGCGGCGGTGGCGAGCGCCTGCGCGCCGCGTCCGGCCTTCGCCATCTTGTTGCCCTCGATGGCCGTCATCACCGACGAGGACTCACCGGGCGTGTTCAGCAGGATCGAGGTGGTCGACCCGCCGTACATGCCGCCGTAGAGGATGCCGGCGAACATGATGAACGACTGGGTGGCGTCGAGGCCGTAGGTGATCGGCAGCAGCAACGCCACCGTCATCGCGGGGCCGATGCCGGGCAGGACGCCGACGAACGTCCCGAGCAGCACGCCGATGCAGGCGTACAGCAGGTTCTGGGGCGTGAGCGCGTTGGAGAAGCCGTCGAGCAGCAGGTTCAGGGTGTCCATCACAGGATGCCGTCCAGGATCCCGGGACTGAGCGGCACGTCGAGGACGACCCAGAAGAAGTACCAGCTGCTGACCGACATCACGGCGCCGACGATCAGGTCCCGCACCAGCGTGCGGCTCCCCAGCGACCACGCACAGCCGGCGAACAACAGCGCCCCGGTGATGGCCCAGCCCAGCAGGTTGATGAACAGCAGGTTGAGCACCATCACCCCGACCAGCTTGCCGACGGTGAGCCAGTCGGCACGCACGGTCAGGTCGACGTCCTCGCCGGCCTCGGCCTCGGGGACGTCGCCGCGAGAGGTCGCGACCGCGAGCAGCACGGCGAGCAGGATCATCACGGCGCCGATCACGTACGGGAACACGCGCGGCCCGATCGGGTCGCCGAAGCCGACGTTCAGCCCCCGCGCGTCGACGATCGTGTAGACGCCGACCACCGCCAGCAGGGCCGCCAGCCCGTACTGGGCCCGGTCGACCCGAGGCGCTGGTGTCGTGACCGGGGTCGTCACAGGAGTCCCAACCCCTGCAGCGTGTCGGTCACCCGGGTGTCCTGCTCCTCGAGGAACTGCTCGAAGTCGTCACCGGTCTTGAAGTCATCGGTCCAGCCGTACTTCTCCAACGCCGCCTCCCACTCGGGGGTGTCGTGCATGGCCTGCAGGAAGTCGGTCAGCTCCTGGCGGCGCTCGTCGGAGATCCCGGGCGGGGCCAGCACGCCCCGCCAGTTGAGGAAGACCAGGTCGATGTCCGACTCCTGAAGGGTCGGCACGTCGGTCAGGAACTCCTGGGGCTGCCGCTCCTCGCCCGACACCGCCAGGACGCGCAGGTCGCCGTCCTCGATCTGTCCCTCGAACTCGGCGAGCCCCGAGAAGCCGACGGCGATCTTCTTCCCCAGCAGGGCGCTCGTCAGCGGCCCACCGCCGTCGTACGACACGTAGTTGACGTCGTTCGGGTCGATCCCGACGGTCTGCGCGAGCTGCATCGGGAACAGGTGGTCCGGGCCACCGGGTGACGAACCGCCGCCGACGGCGATGGACGACGGGTCGTCCTTCCAGGCCTGCACGAGGTCGTCGATCGACTCGTACGGCGAGTCGCCGGGCACCAGGACGCCTTCCGGCTCGCTGATGAGCTGCGCGAGGGGGCTGGCGTCGGTGAGGCGGTAGTCGCTGCCGAAGGAGTAGAGCGAGCCGACCACGCCGAGCCCGACCGTCATCATCGTGTTCTCGTCGCCGGCCTTGCCCATCAGCGACGTCATCGCCGAGGAGCCACCCGCGCCGATCACGTTGTCGACGGTGAAGTCGCCGCCGGTGATGTCGTCGTCGACCATCACGCTCACGGCCTCACGGCCGGTCTGGTCGTACCCACCGCCCGGGCTGTTGGGGATGATCATCAGCATGTCGCGGCTCGTGTCGCCGCGCGTCACGCCGCAGCCGGCCAGGACGGACGCGCCCAGCAGCAGCGCCGACGCGGCGGCGACCAGACGGACCCGAGGGAAGTGCATCGCCCGTGACTCTGCCGCATCCGCGTGGCCGCTGCCACCTTCATCCCAGGGCGCGCGCCTCCAGGACGGACGGCAGGTCCGGCAGGGTGAGCGGCTCGTCCCACTCCGCCGGAGGTCGGTAGGACTCCCAGTCCTCGTCGAGCGGCCAGGACCGGAGGTGCCCCAGCTCGTACGCCGCCCGCTCGCCGACCGCCCGGATCACGTCGCCCTGCTCGGCCGACAGCCGACCACCCTCGACGACTGCCTCCAGCTCGTCCTCGTCCTTGAGCCAGACGTCCGCCCCTTCGATCCAGAGGTCGAGAGTCAGGTCGCGGGTGTGCACGCGGGGATCGCCGGAGACCGGTCGCCGGTGGACCAGCTCGAGGTTCACGTAGTGCCCCTCGAACCCGCCGTCGTCGTTCCAGAAGTACCAGAGCGACCAGGGCTTCCCGGCCGGCGCGACCCGCAGGATGCCGGGGCCGCGCCACGTGCGCACGTGCATCTCGTACTCGAGCACCACCCGCTCCGCGAGCGTCCGCTCCCGCAGTCCCTTGCCGTCGACGGGCACGGGCACCAGGACCTCTGACGCCGCCGGCAGCCAGGCGACCAGCCCGCGCTCGTCGTCGCGGACCACGCGCATCACGTCGGCGCTGCGACCCCAGTGCCAGGTGATGACGGTGCCCGGCTCCCAGTACGGCGGGCCGCCTGAGTCGCGGAACGGTCCGGGCAGGTCGTCCTTGCGGTGCTCCTCGAGAAGCGGCAGGTCGACGGGTCCAGACGGCGGAGGGACGTCGCGCAGGCGCACCATGCGTCCGCCGCTGTCGGTGATCAGGACGTCGGGGTCGGGTTCCGAGACGGTCACCCGACCGACCCTGTCACGAACCCGTCGTCAGCTTCGTCATCCGGGAGACGAGACCTGCCGAGGAGGATGTGACCGTGACCGACGAGCCAGTATCGAACTTCTTGGGCTTGGCCGAGCGCTTCGAGGGCGAGAGGCCGCGACTGCGGGGCATCGCGATGAGGATGCTGGGCAGCAGCCACGCCGCGGACGACGCCGTGCAGGAGGCCTGGCTCCGCCTCGTCCGCACCGACAAGGCAGGGGAGCAGATCGAGAACCTGCCCGGCTGGCTGACCACGGTCGTGTCCCGGATCTGCCTCGACGTGCTCCGCAGCCGGACCGCGCACCGCGAGGAGGCCTGGCCCGACGAGACCGACTTCGTCGACACTGCGATGACGCCCGAGGAGGAGGTCGAGCTGGTCGACGCCGTGGGGCAGGCGATGACCGTGGTGCTCGACACGCTCTCCCCCGCCGAACGGCTGGCCTACGTGCTGCGCGACGTGTTCGCCGTGCCCTTCGAGCAGATCGCCCCCGTCCTCGGCCGCTCCGAGGTCGCGACCCGCCAGCTCGCCAGCCGGGCCCGGCGCCGGCTGCGCGAGCCCGAGCCCCGTGAGGACCTGGCCGCGGCCGACGCGGCGGTCGTCGACGCGTTCATGCAGGCCTCACGGGACAACGACTTCGCCGCCCTGCTCGACCTGCTCGACCCCGACGCCACCGTGCGCGTGGACGACGCGGCGCTGGCGATGGGTGGCGACGCCCGGGCTGTCCAGGGGCAGCAGGCCGTGGCGGAGTTCTTCGCGGGCCGCGCCCGCGCGGCCCTGCCGGCGACGCTCGACGGCGCCGCGGCCGCCAGCTGGCAGCACCGCGGCGAGGTCAAGGTGGTGTTCGGGTTCACCGTCGTCGACGACAAGGTCGTGCAGATCGAGGTGCTGGCCGACCCGCGCGTGCTCACGCGTGCGGCCCGACGCTCACCGGCCCGATCGTCAGCGTCGCCTCGGCGTCCACGATCGCGCCCAGCCGGGTGACCTGCTCGTCGAGCTGAGCGACCCGGGTCTTGGACAGCCGGCTCAGCGGCTCGACGGTGACCGCCACCTTCCGGCCGGATCGCTTCTGGTGCCAGACGCCGGCCACCTCGCCGTCCACGAGCAGCACGGGGTAGTTGCCGGCCTGGCCCGACGGCACCAGGGCCCGCTCCCGCGCGCGGCCCGGGAAGAGCAGGTGCCGCGGCCGGCTGCCGACGACGAACGCGTCGAAGTACGGCAGCAGCCGCACGCCCGCTGCCGGTTCCCCCTCGTACGCCGCCCCCGGCAGGTCGTAGGCAGGCTCGCCGTCCAGCTCCACGCGGACCAGGCCCGGGTGCGCCTCCATCCGCGCGGACGCCCACGCGGCCGTCGAGCCGAACCACGTCGCGAAGCTCGCGGGCCTCGCCGGGCCGTAGGAGCGCAGGTACCGCTCGATCGCCCACGCGACGGCCCCGTCGGGGTCGACCGCCTCGCTCTCGGGCGGCCGCGCATAGGTCACCTTGCGGTCCCGGTCCGGTCCGTAGCACAGCACCCCGGCGTACGCCGCGCGGTCAGTGACCTGCCGCCAGCGCGGCCACAACGTCTGGAAGGCCGGCATCACGGGTTCGGCCGCCCACGCGCCCGCCAGGTCGCCGACGGCCTCGGTCAGCTCGTCGACGGTCAGCTCGCGACCGCGCAGGGCCTCGCCGATCGCGGCGACCACGGCACGGGTCTGCTCGTCGGTCAACCGCACCCCGTCGGGGAACGGGCTGCGCCACGGGATCGCGCGGAGCGCCGCCATCCACCGGCCCAGGTCGGCCGCGGGGAGCAGGTGGACGGTGCCCCGCGGCCCGAACGTCTTCACCAGCGTCCGGTCGAGCCACAGCGCACGGCGTACGTCCTCGCGCGTCGCACCCTCGACCCGCAGGGCCGCGGAGACCTCGGCCGCCGACAGCACCTGGGCGTGCACGCCGCTCACGGCCGCCGCCACCTCGGCCATGCCGGTGCCGGCGGGCATGGCGGACGCCAGGCCGTGCTGGGCGAGTCGGCGGGCGTTGACCGCGGGCCAGGACGGCGACGTCATCCGGCGGCCCGGGTGTACCGCGACGCCAGCCGCTCGACAGCCTCGGCCAGCTCGGGCGAGTCGACGACCTCGAAGTCGGCGTCGAGGATGCCGATCCAGAACGCCAGGTCGGCATGGGTGCGGGCGCCCATGGTGACCAGGGACTCGTCCTCGCCGCGCGGCTCCACCCCACCGCCCTCCAGCCAGGGGCCGAGGCGGGCCACCACGTCGCCGGCCGGCAGCCGGACGAGCACCTTGCCCGTCGCCTGCTGCTGCACCGCGCGGATCTTGGAGGCCACCCAGGTCGCCACGTCGTCGGCGGGCAGGTCGCGCAGGCGGAAGCGGTGGCCGGTCGACCGCGTCCCCTTGAGCCGGTCGACGCGGAACGTGCGCCAGTCGTCGCGCTGCGGGTCGTAGGCCACGAGGTACCAGCGACGCCCCCAGTTCACGAGGCGGTAGGGCTCGACCTTGCGCTCCGAGCCGTGCCCCGACCGGTCGTTGTAGTCGAAACGCACGAGCTCGCGGTCGCGAGCCGCCGCGGCGAGGAGGGTGAGCAGTCCGCCGTCCACGGCCGGACCCCGGCTGTACGGCGCCACGCGGGCCGTGTGGGACTGCAGCGCGTCGACCCGGAGCCCGAGCCGCTTGGGCAGCACCTGCTGGAGCTTGGTCAGTGCCCGCAGGGCGCTCTCCTCCATGCCGCTCACCGCGCCCCCGCTGGCCGTCCGCAAGGACACCGCCACCGCGACCGCCTCCTCGTCCTCGAGGAGCAGCGGCGGCATCGCCGTGCCGGCCACCAGCTTGTAGCCGCCGACGGGCCCGCGCGTGGCCTCCACCGGGTAGCCGAGGGCGCGCAGCCGCTCGACGTCGTTGCGCACCGTCCGGGTCGTGACGTGCAGCCGGTCGGCCAGCTCGGGGCCCGGCCACTCGCGCGGCGTCTGCAGCAGGGACAGCAGCGAGAGGAGGCGGCCGGAGGTCTCGGACATGCCTCGAACATTACTCGTAATGAGGAACGAATCGTTCCTGATCGACCCCTACCTTCGGGGCATGACAACGAGCACCCTCGAGCGGCCCACCGAGGTCGTCACCGAAGAGCAGTCAGCGACCACCAACGGCAAGTGGATCGGATTCGCGGTGATCCTCAGCGCGATGATCCTCAACATCCTGGACTCGACGATCCTCAACGTCGCGGCCCCGTCGATCCAGAGCGACCTCTTGCTGTCGGCGTCCGCGCTGGAGTGGATCGCGGCGGCCTACACCCTGGCCATCGCGGTCGGGCTGCTGGCCGGCGGTCGGCTGGGCGACGCGTTCGGGCGCAAGCGGATGCTGATGACCGGGCTCGTCGGGTTCGTCGCGTCGTCGGTGCTGTGCTCGGTCGCCTGGTCGTCGGAGTCGCTGATCGCCGGTCGCGTCCTCCAGGGGCTCGCGGCGGCGGTGATGATCCCGCAGACCTTCGGGCTGATCCGCGACATCTTCGGTCCGGCCGACATCGGCAAGGCGTTCGCGGCGTTCGGTCCCGCGATCGGTCTCTCGACGGTGCTGGGGCCGGTCGTCGCCGGCGCCCTGATCGAGCTCGACCCGTTCGGCACGGACTGGCGCTCACTGTTCCTGATCAACGTCCCCGTCGGCCTGTTCGCGATCGTCGTCGGCCGCCGCGTGCTGCCGGCCAACGAGCCCGCCCACCGCGGCGCCCGCCTCGACTGGGTCGGCATCGCGCTGACGGCCGTGGTCAGCTTCCTGGTCGTGTTCCCGCTGGTCGAGGGCCGCACGCTGGGTTGGCCGGTCTGGCTGGTCGGTGTCGTCGCGGCCGCCGCCCCGCTGCTCTACGTCGTCGGCCGCCGCCAGCGCGGCCGGATCGCCCGGGGCGAGACCCCGCTGGTCGAGCTGAGCGTGCTGCGCAAGCGGTCGTACGTCTCCGGCGTCGTCTTCACGATGGTCTTCTTCGGCAGCATCGTCGGCTTCTCGCTGACCACCGGGCTCTTCCTGCAGATCGGCCTCGGCCTGACCCCGATGAAGGCCGCCCTGTACCTGGCGGGGTTCGCCGTGGGCGCGTTCTTCGGCTCGGGCGTGGGCGCCTGGGCGACCACCGCGATCGGCCGGCCGATCCTCCACGTGGGCCTGGCGATCATGACCGTCGGCACCACGGTGCTGTACGTCTCGCTGCGCGCCGCGAGCGACATCGGCTGGGTCCAGCTGGTGCCGGGCATGGTCGTCTACGGGCTCGGCATGGGCATGATCTTCGTCCCGCTGTTCAGCATCATCATGGGCGAGATCGAGGACCACGAGGTCGGCTCGGCCTCGGGCCTGCTCGAGTCGTTCCAGCAGCTCGGCGCCTCGCTCGGGGTGGCTGCGCTGGCCACGCTGTTCTTCGCCACCATCCGGCTCGAGGACGGCGGCCCCGTCGCCGCGGCGACCGCCGGCCGGCACGTCCTGGCCGCCGAGCACACCCTGCTCGTCTCGGTGGTGCTGATCGGCGTCGCCTTCGCCGTCGGGTTCCTGCTGCCGAAGAAGGCCCGCGAGATGGGCCACTGACGAACCCCCGGTCACGGCCCCGAGGACTCCTCGGGGCCGTGACCGTTTCGTGACCCGCGGTGAGACGTGACCACCCGGCCTGGCCGAGCACCACGCCTGCGCGGCCAGCCTCTCGAGGAGCACAGCGTGGAGAGACCCGCCTGGCCCGCGCGCTGCCCGTCGCCATCGGCACCGGGCTCCTGTTCGCCCTCACCGCCCTGGTCCCCGTCGCGGGCGCCACCGCGGCCCCCGCACCGGCAGCACCCACGGCGCGGGCCGACCTGGTCGACGTACCCGCCCGCGCCCTGGTCCAGCGGGCCCTCGACCCGGACGACTACGTGTGCGGCCCGACGATGTTCGACTTCTACATCGAGGACCCTCAACGCCAAGCGGGTCGTCGACACGCTGGTCAGCTTCCACACGGTCGGTGACTGCGCGTTCGACGCCGACGGCCACCACGGCACTCCAGCGTGAGCGGGCCGCGGCGTGGGGCGCCGAGCTCGCGATGGCGTCCTCCCCGAAGTCCGCGAAGCTGCTGGCCTCCGAGGTCGCCGCCCTCTTCGAGCTCGAGCTCCCCGAGCTCGTCGCCTCCGACGCCTGAGAGCCACCCCCGACACCGATTCGTCAGCGGACAACCCGCGGCCGGGACCCGCGGGACCGCTGACGAATCGGTGGGGGCCGACCCTAGGGTGGCCGCATGAGCGCACCACGCCAGGTCGATGCGATCGCCGACCAGTACGTCGAGGACGCCGCGGCCCTGGACCCGGCCATGGCGGCCTACGCCGGGATCGCCGGGCACGACCACCGGCTGCCGGACCTCTCGCCCGCCGGGTTCGCCGAGCGCGTCGACCTCGACCGGCGGGCGCTGGCCGCCGCACGGGCCGCCGTGCCGGTCGACGAGCGCGAGCGGCTGGCCCAGGACGCCTTCGTCGAGCGGCTCGGCCTCAAGGTCGAGATGGCCGAGGCCGGCATCACGTCCAGCCAGGTGTCGGTGTCCGCGGGCCCGCTGCAGAATGTCCGCGGCATCCTCGACCTGATGCCGACCGAGGGCGAGGAGGCGCAGCGCAACATCGCCCTGCGGCTGGCGGCCGTGCCCGCGGCGCTGGAGGGGTACCAGGAGACGCTGCGCGACGCCGCCCAGCGAGGCCAGGTCTCCGCCCAGCGACAGCTCGTCGAGGTCGCGTCCCAGATCCGCCGGTGGACGGCACTGGACGGTGGCACCGACCTGTTCCACCAGCTGGTGGGTGGACTGGACGCCGACGGTGCGCTGGCCGACGACCTGACCAGCGGCGCGGACGCCGCCAGGGCGGCGTACGCCGAGCTCGGCAGGTTCATCGGTGACGAGCTGGCTCCGCTCGGCCGCGAGCGCGAGGCGGTCGGGCGTGACGAGTACGCCCTGTGCAGCCGCTACTTCCTCGGTGCCACGGTGGACCTCGAGGAGACGTACGCCTGGGGCTGGGAGGAGCTGAAGCGGCTCGACGACGAGATGGTGGGCACGGCCGACCGCATCCGGCCGGGCAGCTCGGTCCGCGAGGCGGTCGCCGTGCTCGACTCCGACCCCGCCCGCCTGGTGCAGGGCCGCGAGACCTTCCGTCAGTGGATGCAGGAGCTGTCCGACCGCACGGTGATCGAGATGGCCGGCGTGCACTTCGACATCCCGGAACCGATCCGTCGGCTGGAGTGCCGCCTGGCGCCCACCCACGACGGGGGGATCTACTACACCGGACCGTCGGAGGACTTCAGCCGTCCCGGCCGCATGTGGTGGTCGGTGCCCGACGGCATCGACCAGTTCGCCACCTGGCGCGAGACCACCACCGTGTTCCACGAAGGCGTCCCCGGTCACCACCTCCAGGGCGCGCAGACGATGTTCCGCAAGGAGCTGCTGAACCGCTGGCAGCGCTTGGTCTGCTGGGTCAGCGGGCACGGCGAGGGCTGGGCCCTGTACGCCGAGCGGCTGATGGACGACCTCGGCTACCTGGCCGACCCCGGCGACAAGATGGGCATGCTGGACGGGCAGGCGTTCCGCGCGGCCCGGGTGATCGTGGACATCGGCATGCACCTCGAGCTCGAGATCCCGAAGGACAACCCGTTCGGGTTCCACCCGGGCGAGACGTGGACGCCGGCTCTGGGCCTGGAGTTCATGCGCGAGCACTGCCTGATGGAGGACGAGTACATCCAGTACGAGGTGCTGCGGTACCTCGGGTGGCCGGGGCAGGCGCCGTCGTACAAGGTCGGGGAGCGGATCTGGCTGGAGTGCCGCGACGAGGTACGGGCCCGCCGCGGCGACGCCTTCGACCTCCGGCAGTTCCACACGGAGGCCCTCAACCTCGGCTCGCCAGGACTCGACCCGTTCCGCGCCGCGGGTGTCGAACCGCTGGTGGTCGTCTCGGGCGTCGACGAGACGCGGGTGGCCGACGTCCCGCCCGTCGAGCTGGCGCTGCAGCTCGCCGAGCTGAAGTGCGCGGCCGTGGCGGGTCGCGACGAGGTACCCGAGGGAGCCCTGGTGCTCGGCTGCGACTCCGTGCTCGAGCTCGACGGCGAGCCGTTCGGCAAGCCGGAGGACGCCGCGGCGGCCCGCGAGCGGTGGCGCACGATGCGCGGCCGGTCCGGCGTGCTGCACACCGGACACGCGCTTCGGAAGGGCGATCGGGTCGCCGCTGCGACCGCGTCCACCGTGGTGCACTTCGCCGACCTGTCCGACGACGAGATCGACGCCTACGTCGCGACCGGTGAGCCGCTGCAGGTGGCCGGCGCGTTCACGGTCGACGGCCTCGGCGGCGCCTTCGTGACGGGCATCGAAGGCGACCACCACAACGTGGTCGGCGTCAGTCTGCCGCTGCTCCGTGACCTGGTTGCTGAGCTCGGCCACGCGTGGACGAGTCTGTGGTCTGCTCCTCGGTCCAGTGCATGAAGTCCGTGAGGTGCATCTCGGCCGGTGCCTGGAAGACGTACTCGCGGAACAGGTAGAACCGGGCGGCCTGCCCGAGCAGCTGACCGATCACCACGCCGGACAGGTTGTCCGCGAACGGGTCGTCGAGGCCGAGCCCGTTGCGGCTGAACCACAGGCAGGCCATCGGGATGATCATGGTGACGGTGTTGATCACGAAGTACGCCGTGCGCCCACCGTCGGCGTGCTGCGGCGGCCGATGCCTGAACGTCCAGTAGCGGCTGAGCCGATAGCTGATCACCATGCCGACGAAGTTCGCGAGCACGAACGCGGTCACCGGGCGACCGCTCAGCCAGGGGTCGCTCGTCAGGTAGAGACCGTGGACGAGGAAGTTGAAGACCAGGAACGCCGCGAAGGTGGCGATGCCGCCGACAGCCGCGAAGCGGCCGATCTCGGTCAGCAGGCGGTTCCAGCCCTCTCCCACGGTGGAGAGGCTATCGGGGCACGCAGAGGAATTCGCACTCCACGGCGCGCCGTCGGCCCTTCATCCGAGCGGGACGGTCTGCTCGAGCGTGACCTCGCCTCCGCCGCCGAGCACGCAGTCGAGTGAGATCGTCAGGTCCCCGACGGCAAGGTGGGGGACGTCGAAGGCCCACGCGACGACCCGATGCTGTTGGTCATGGCGTCGACGATCTTCTGCTCGGCCCGCGTGGACGAGGGCTGCGCCGGGTGTCCAGGTGCTGCCCCGCGTCCCACAGCTCGGCCAGGTCGGCGCCCAGCTCGTGTCCAGTTGACATGACCGGTTCGTTCCCCGGGACGTTGGGCGCCAAGCTCGACGGTGTCCCGAATCCCCTGGTTCTCAAGGGGTTGAGAACACCTACTCGACGGGTAGGCCCAGCCCCCGCGCGATCAGCATGCGCTGCACCTCCGAGGTGCCCTCACCGATCTCGAGCACCTTCGCGTCGCGGTAGAAGCGCACGACGGGGTACTCCTCCATGAAGCCGTAGCCCCCGAAGACCTGCGTCGCGATGCGCGTCGCGGTGACCGCCGACTCGGTGGCGTAGAGCTTGGCGATCGCCGCCGCCTGCTTGAACGCCTTGGGGTCCTTGGTGTCGCCGCCGGCGTCCTTGAGCGCGGCTGCCTTGTACTTCAGCAGCCGCGCGGCCTCGGCCATGACCTGGAGGTCGGCGATCTGGAACGCCACGCCCTGCTTGCGACCGATGGGCCCGCCCATGGTCTGGCGCTCGCCGGCGTACTTCACGCTGTGGTCGAGGCATGCCTGGATGCAGCCGACGGCCAGCGCGGCGATGGCGACCCGGCCGTCGTCGAGGGTGGCGAGGAACTGGGCGTAGCCGCGGCCGCGGTCCCCGAGCAGGTTGGCCTCGGGCACCCGGCAGTCGGTGAAGGTCAGGCCGTGCGTGTCGGAGGCGTGCCAGCCGAGCTTGTCGTACGCAGGCTCGACGGTGAAGCCGGCGGTGCCGGACGGAACGATCACGGCCGAGATCTCCGGGCGGCCGTCCTCGCGCTGTCCGGTGCGGGCGGTCACCGAGACGAGGGAGGTGATGTCGGAACCGGAGTTGGTGATGAACTGCTTGGCGCCGTTGACGACCCACTCGCCGTTGTCGAGCTCGGCCCTCGTGCGGGTGGCGCCGGCGTCCGACCCCGCGCCCGGCTCGGTGAGGCCGAAGCCGGCGAGCCTCCGGCCGGCTACGAGGTCGGGCAGCCAGGCGTCCTTCTGCTCCTGCGAGCCGAAGGTGAGGATCGGGTTGATGCCCAGCCCCACGGCCGCCTCGAGCGTGATGCCGATCGACTGGTCGACCCGACCGATCTCCTCGATGGCCACGCACAGGCTGGTGAAGTCGCCGTCCTCGCCCGCGCCGCCGTACTCCTCCGGAGCGGTCAGGCCCATCAGCCCGAGGCCACCCATCTTCTGGACGACGTCGGTGGGGAAGTGGTGGTCCTTGTCCCACTGCGCCGCGTGGGGCGCGATCTCGGCCTCGGCGAACTCGCGAACGCTGCGGCGGAACTCCTCGTGCTCGCGGGACAGCTCGAACGTCATGCGGCGATGCTAACCCGTCAGGTTAATGATCGCTAACCTCGGCCGCGAGCACCCACACCGCGAAGTCGGCGTCCGGGTCGAAGGGCCGCAGGTCGAACGTCGCGTACCGAGACTCGACCGCCAGCCCGGCGGCCGTGACGTCGGCCGCGAACTCCTCGGCCGGGTAGACCCGCGACCGGGGCGGCGCGCCGGTGAGCGAGAAGCCCACCAGGATGCGACCGCCGGGAGCCAGCAGGTCGCCGAAGGCCCGCAGCACCGCCCGCTCGGAGCCCTCGGCCAGCAGCACCATCACGTTGCCGACGCAGACGACGAGGTCGTACTCGGTGGGCATCCCCTGGGCCGCGAAGAAGGCCGCGTCGAGCGCCTCGAGCCGCGCCCGGGCGACCGGGAGGTCCGGGTAGGTCGCGCGCGACTGCTCGATGAGCGCCTCGTCGAGGTCGACCCCGACGGCCTGATGACCGACCCGCCGCAGCGCGGCGCCGATCCGGCCCATGCCGGAGCCGGCGTCGAGGATCCGTGCCCCGCGCGGCGCCAGTGCGTCGGCCAGGCGAGCCTCGCCCTCGACGTCCGCGCCGCCCGCGATCAGCTCGGCGAAGTGGCGGCCGTAGCCGCGGCCGATGTCGGACGGCCCCTCCCAGCGCGTCGGGGGCAGGTCGCTGCTCACGCCGGAGACCCTACGACCCTGTCGGTGCCTCCGAGGAGACTGGTCGGATGAGGTTCGAGACCCGACCCCTCACGCCCGGGACCTGGGCCGACCTGGAAGAGCTGTTCGGCCTGCCGGGCGGGTCGATCGTCCGGGGCTGCTGGTGCATGTACTACCGCAGGACCGGGCAGGTCTCGGTGAGCGCAGCGGCCGGGGTGACCAACAAGGAGCAGCTCTGCTCGCTCGTCGACGCCGGCGTCGTCCCCGGGCTCGTCGGTTACGTCGACGGCCAGCCGGCAGGCTGGGTGAGCCTCGGCCCTCGCGAGGACTACCTCAAGCTCCGGCGTTCCTCGGTGATGAAGCCGGTCGACGACTCCGACGTCTGGTCCATCGTGTGCTTCTACGTCGCCAAGCCGTGGCGCGGCCAGCGGCTCCAGCACCGGCTGCTCGCCGCGGCCCTCGACCACGCCCGCGACCACGGAGTCCGCATCGTCGAGTCGTACCCCGTCGACAAGCAGGAGCGCAGCCACGACGACTTCATGTTCTTCGGGTCCCGCAGCCTCTACGAGAAGGCCGGCTTCCGCGAGGTCGTCCGCCGCTCGCCGACACGAGTGGTGATGCGGCGGGGTCTGCGGCCGAGGCGCACCTAGCGGAAGGCGCTCTCCCCCGTCAGAGCCTGGCCGATGACGAGCTGGTGCACCTCGGAGGTGCCCTCGTAGGTCAGCACCGACTCGAGGTTGTTCGCGTGCCGCATGACCGGGTGCTCGAGCGTGATGCCGGCGGCGCCGAGGATGGTCCGGCACTCGCGGGCGATGGCGATGGACTCGCGGACGTTGTTGAGCTTGCCGATGCTGACCTGCGTCGGGGTGATCCGGCCGGCGTCCTTGAGCCTGCCGAGGTGCAGCGCGAGCAGCATCCCCTTGCCGAGCTCGAGTGTCATGTCGGCGAGCTTGGCCTGGGTGAGCTGGAAGGAACCCAGCGAGCGGCCGAAGATGTCGCGCTCGGCGGCGTACCTCAGCGCGGTCTCCAGGCTGTCGCGGGCGGAGCCGAGGGAGCCGAAGATGATCCCGAACCGGGCCTCGGTCAGGCACGACAGCGGGCCGCGCAGGCCGGTCACCTCGGGCAGCACGGCGTCGGCGGGCAGCCGCACGTCGTCGAGCACCAGCTCGCTGGTCACCGAGGCGCGGAGCGACAGCTTGCGCTTGATCTCCGGCGCACTGAAGCCCTCGGTGCCTGTCGGCACGACGAAGCCGCGGATGCCGTCGTCGGTCTGGGCCCAGACGACGGCGACGTCCGAGATGGAGCCGTTGGTGATCCACATCTTCGAGCCGTTGAGCACCCAGTCGGTGCCGTCGCGGCGGGCTCGGGTGCGCATGCTGGCCGGGTCGGAGCCGGCGTCGGGCTCGGTCAGACCGAAGCAGCCGATGGCCTCGCCGGTGGCCATCCGCGGCAGCCACGCCTCCTTCTGATCGTCCGAGCCGTGCTTCCAGATCGCGAACATCGCGAGCGAGCCCTGGACCGAGACCAACGAGCGGACGCCGGCGTCAGCGGCCTCGAGCTCGAGGCAGGCCAGGCCGTACGCCGTGGCGCTGGTGCCCGCGCAGCCGTAGCCCTCCAGGTGCATCCCGAGGAGCCCGACCTTGCCGAGCTCGATCGCGAGCTCGCGCGCGGGCAGCGACGCCTCGTCGTACCACTGCGCGACGTGCGGCCGGACCTGCTTGTCCATGACCTCGCGCACGGTCTGCTGGATGGCGCGCTCCTCGTCGCCGACGAGGTCGTCGAGGTCGAAGAGGTCGAGTGGGTGCGTTCCGGTCATGCCTTCATCGCCTCCTCCAGCGCGGCGAGCACGAGCAGGGCCGCCTCGGGCCGGGCGTTGTGGCCCATCAGGCCGATGCGCCAGACGGTGGAGGCGTACTGCCCGACGCCGGCGCCGATCTCGATGTCGTAGCGCTCGAGCAACCGGGCGCGGACCGCCGCGGAGTCGACGCCGTCGGGCACGCGCACGGTGGTGAGCTCGGGGAGGCGGTGGCCCTCGGCCGCGAACAGCTCGAGCCCGAGCTCCTGCAGGCCGTCCTGCAGCAGCCGGCCGGCCTCGTGGTGCCTTGTCCAGACGTTCTCGAGGCCCTCCTCGGCGATCCGGGTCAGGCCCGCGTGCAGGCTGACGACCATCGCCACCGGCGCCGTGTGGTGGTAGGTCCGGCCGCCCTTCCCGGACGCCTCGCCCACGTAGCCCCCCAGCAGGCCGAGGTCGAGGTACCAGCTGCGGGGCTTCTCGACGCGGCGGGCGAAGGCCCGGTCGTTGATCGTGAACGGCGCGAGGCCGGGCGCGACACCGAGGCACTTCTGGGTGCCGGCGTACCCGACGTCGATCCCCCACTCGTCGGCGAGCAGCTCGATCCCGGCGATGGAGGTGACCGCGTCGGTGACCAGCAGCGCGTCGCCCTTGGCCGCCCCGAGCGCCGCGATGTCGGAGCGCACGCCGGTCGAGGTCTCGGCGTGCACCGCGGCGTACAGGGCAGGCGCCGGATGGGCGTCGAGCATCCGCTGGACGTCGACCGGCTGCCCCCAATCGTGCTCGACGGCGACGACCTCGGCGCCGCAGCGGGCGGCGACGTCGCACATCCGCTGGCCGAAGAGACCGTTCACGCCGACGACCACGACGTCGCCTTCATGGACCGTGTTGACGAACGCCGCCTCCATGCCGGCACTGCCGGTCGCGCTGATCGGGAGGGTGCGGGCGTTGGTGGTGCCCCAGGCCTGGCGGAGCAGCTCGCACGTCTCGTCCATGATGCGCAGGAACTCGGGGTCGAGGTGCCCGAGCAGCGGACGGCTCAGGGCGTTCGTCGCCTCGGCGTACGGGTTGGACGGGCCGGGGCCGAAGAGGTGCCGCTCGTGGATCACGGTCCGACGCTACCTAGAACCCGGCGCCGGGGTTGAGGATGCCCTGCGGATCGAGGGCGTCCTTGATCCGCTGGTTCAGCGCCATCACGTCGGGGCCGAGCTGCGCGGGCAGGGCACCGCGCTTGGCTCGGCCGATGCCGTGCTCGCCCGTGATGGTCCCGCCGAGGGCGATGGCCGCCCCCATGACCTCGTCGAACGCCAGGCGGGCGCGACGCTCCGAGTCGGGGTCCGCGGCGTCGTACACGATGTTGGGGTGGGTGTTGCCGTCGCCGGCGTGCGCGACGACGGGGATCTCCACGCCGTGCCTGTCGGCGATGGCGGCGATCGCGTCGAGGAGGTCGGGCAGCAGCGGCACGGGCGCGCCGACGTCCTCGAGCAGCAGCGACCCGCGACTCTCCAGTGCCGGGAACGAGGCCCGTCGGGCCTGCACGAACAGCTCGCCCTCGTCGGCGTCGTCGGTCACGAACACCTCCGCACCCTGCGCCTCGCAGGTCGCCTGCATGACGGCCATCTCCTCGCTGCGCGCGGCGCCGGGCGCGTCGGACTGGGCGATGAGCAGGGCGCCGGCCTCGCGGTCCAGGCCCATCGGCTTGTAGTCCTCGACGGCGTTGATGCTGGCCCGGTCCATCAGCTCGAGCATCGAGGGCCGCATCACCGCGCGCATGCCGACCACGGCGTCGGCCGCCTGGCGGACCGTCGCGAAGCTCGCGACGAGCGTCGACCTGGCGGACTGGGCCGGCACGAGCCGGAGGATCGCGCGGGTGACGATGCCGAGGGTGCCCTCGCTGCCGACGAAGAGCTTCAGCAGGGGCAGCCCGGCGACGTCCTTGATGCGCTTGCCACCGAGCGTGATGAGGGTGCCGTCGGCGAGCACGACGTCGAGGCCGAGGACGTAGTCGGTCGTGACGCCGTACTTCACGCAGCACAGCCCTCCCGCGTTGGTCGCCACGTTGCCGCCGATCGAGCAGATCTCGAAGGACGAGGGGTCGGGCGGGTACCAGAGCCCGTGCTCACCGGCCGCGCGCTTCACGTCGGCGTTGAAGGCGCCCGGCTGCGCGATCGCGATCTGGCAGGCGGGGTCGATCTCGACGGCGTTCATCCGCTCCAGGCTGAGCACGAGGCAGCCGTCGACGGCCGTCGAGCCGCCGGACAGCCCGCTGCCTGCCCCGCGAGGTACGACGCTCACGCCGTGCTCCGCCGCCCACCGCACCGCGGTCTGCACGTGCTCCGCGCTCTCGGCCCGCACCACCGCCGCCGGCCTGCCGGCCGCCTGGTCGCGGGACCAGTCGAAGCGGTACTTCTCCATCCCGTCGGCGTCGGTCACCACGACCCCGTCGGGCAGCGCGGCGACCAGGTCAGCGGCGGGGGCGTCGACCGATGTCATGGGGCCATGCAACCACTCCCCCGGCGGCTGTTCGTCGGGCAGAGTACGGCGGGTGAGACTTCTGCTGACCTCCGCCGGCGTCAAGAACGCGAGCATCCGCAACGCGCTGCTCGACCTCCTGGGCAAGCCGATCGAGGAGTCCACCGCGCTGTGCATCCCCACCGCCCAGTACGGGCACCCGCACCTCGGGCCGGGTGTGAAGCCCTGGGAGTTCATCAGCGGACACGAACCCGGGACGCCCATGGTCGAGCTGGGGTGGAAGTCCATGGGCGTGCTGGAGCTCACCGCGCTGCCCAGCATCGACGAGGAGAAGTGGGTGCCTCTGGTCCGGGAGACCGACGCCCTCCTGGTCGCCGGCGGCGACGCGCTGTACCTGTACCACTGGATGCGCGAGTCCGGTTTCGTCGATCTCCTGCCGTCCCTGGACGAGACTGTCTGGGTCGGGCTCAGCGCCGGCAGCATGGTGATGACCCCCCGCATCGGGGAGGACTTCGTCGGGTGGAAGTCACCCAGCGGGAGTGACGAGACCCTGGGGCTCGTCGACTTCTCGATCTGTCCGCACCTGGCCCCGGACGGCATGCCCGGCAACTCCATGGCGGAGGCAGAGGCCTGGGCAGCCACCATCGACGGTCCGGCCTACGCGATGGACGACGAGACCGCCATCAGCGTCGTGGACGGCAAGGTCGAGGTCGTCTCCGAGGGCCAGTGGAGGCTGCTCTCGGCGTAGCCTCTTGCTTGCCTGCGCGGGGAGCCTCGGCGACGCTCCGGCCATGCAGTTCCTCTGCTACCACCGCGACCGTCCTGGCTCGACGCCGCTGCGGAGCCGGATGGTGGAGCGGCCGAGGTCGAGGACCTCCGGCGGGCCTGTTCGGCGGTGACCCGGTCACCCGTCGACGTGGACCCGTCGCCGCGGCGTCAACGACAGACGCGTCGCCGCCTGGGCACGGGTCTCCTCGGCGAGCAGCCGCTGGTACTCGGCCTCGTCGGCGCCCTCGGGAGCCAGGTGCTCGAGGACACCGCGGCCGAGCCGGTGCAGCTCCCGCGGCCCGAACACCGCTGCCTGCTCGACCAGGTACGCCTCGGCCTTCACGGTCAGGTCGTCACCCAGCTCGTCGGGAAGCGCGTCCAACGACTCCACGATCACCCGGGCCTGGGCCACGTTCACGACGCCGGCACCCAACGCCTCGGCGGCCCAGGGCCACTCGGAGCTGAGCGACGACGCGAGCGCCGACGCTCGACGTGCGGTCCCGTGGTTGTCCCTGGTCTGGGTCGCCAGCCAGGCCGCGGTCGATCGGCCGCCTGTCGTCTCGGCGACATCGTCGGCGGCCGGGAGCACGCGAAGCCGTTCGCACTCGAGACGGCTGATCAGTCGAGTGGTCCGGAGCAGCAGCTCCTTCTCGTCACCCGTCGTCCGGTAGACCGGGTCGACAGCCGCGAGCTCGTCCAGCCCACGCTCGACCAGGTCGAGAGGAGAGGCGTACGTGCTGGACGTAGCACGACCCAAGCACCGACCACCGACAGTGCGTCCGTCTCAGAACCCCTTGTCCACAAGGGATTCCACGAATCTGTTGGGCCACCGAACCGTCGTGGCGGACTGGCTCAATCCCTGTCGGACCCCGTGCGGCCCTGAGGGCGAAGCAGCCACCACGCCAGGAGCGCAGCGCAGAAGCCGACCACGACCGCGATCACCAGGAACATGAGCATGGGCCCACCCTAACGAGGGAGCGATCCCTCAAGGTCGAGCCCGGAGCGGGATGGCCACCCACAGCACGAGATAGCCGACGAACGCGACGATCGATGCCGTGACCCCGCCGGTCCGGCCGATGGCCAGGTCGAAGGTGAGGAAGACGACCCCGCACGTGGTCAGGGCCACCAGCACCAGCCCGACCCGCGCCACCTTGTTGGCCGTCGTCACCAGCCACGGCCGGCGGCCGCGCCGGAACAGGATGCGGTGGTAGGCGACCGGCGACAAGATGGCCGCCGTCGCGGTCACCGCCCCCGACAGGACCATCAGGTAAGCCGTCCGCTGGACGTCGTCGAGCGTGTCGAAGCGGCTGCTGAACGGCACCGTCAGCAAGAACCCGGTCAGCACCTGGACGCCGGTCTGCGTGGACCGCAGCTCCTGGATCAGCTCGGTCCAGTTGCGGTTGATCGTTGCCTCGGGGATGCCGGGATCAGGTGGGTCGGACTCGGTCGGGCGCACGCTCCGAAACTACTGCGCGGAGCGCTCACGACATGCCGGACAGCTCCTCCATGCGGGCCAGGCCCGGACCGACATGGGTGCGGAAGCGTTGCAGGGCCGCACCCAGCTCGGCGGAGTCGGCCATGTCCGGGGGGACCCGCGCCGGGTTGAGCGACGTCGTGTCGGCCCAGGCCTTGAGCTCGGCGTCGGCGGCGAAGGACATCGACGCCCGACTGCCGAGCACCTGCATCCGCGCCCAGTCTGCGGTCGTGTTCGACAACGGCGACGGCGGGCACAGCCTGTTCTTCTCGTCGTCGCCGTCGCGCGTGGCCTCGACGTGTCCGACGATGGCCGCACCGAAGCACGGGAACCCGCTCCGCACCGGTTGCAGGGTGATCGTCCGCTCGCCCCAGATCGGCACCAAGGGGGGATACCTGAGGCCCGACGCGGCGCAGTGCACGACCACGGCGTCCTTGGCCACGCTGACCTCGCCCTGACCCAGCACCAGACGGCCGGGCACCACGTGGTCGACGTGCCCGAGCCGCACGACGTGCTCGATGGTGCGCAGCTGCTCGAGCTCCCACACGGCGAGCGTCGGCGTCTTGGCCATGGTCGGCGTCACGGACCGGTCGATACGCAGCATCACCCCGGCCTCCTCCATACCGAGGAACATGTCGTCGGGCGACGCCGCGCCGGCCGCGATCTCCAGGATCTCCGCCGCCATGCCGATGAAGATCGCCGGGTTCGGCTGGACCACGGCCCGGTTGAGCATCCACGGGTCCCGGGCACGGACCCAGCAGATGGCGTCGGGATCGACGCCTCGGTCCAGCAGCCAGATGCAGGCATCCGTCGCAGTCTTGCCCGAGCCGACGACCACGTACTGCGACGGCGCGTGGTCCAGCGCAACCAGGTCGTTGACGGCCACCACGTGCACCTCCCCTGCGGTGCCGAAGGGGGCCGGGGTGGTGGCCGGGATCTCGGGCGAGAGGTAGCGGGCGTCGACGACGCGGGCCCGCTCGGCGACCTCGTACCGCTGCCCGGACACCCGTGAGACGAACTCCCGGCCTCCTAGGTACTCGCAGCTCGGGTGGAAGGTCACCTTCCCCGAGCGGATCATCCGTTCGCGCAGCACCCGGCCGTAGTAGCCGCAGATCTCCGGCGCGGTGGCCCGTTCGTGCAGCCCGACCTCGGGGCCGTCCTCCTGGATGCGTCCCTGTCCGAGCAACGTCGAGGCCACGCCGTAGAACGCGGATGCCTGGTGCAGGCGGACGAAGGGATAGGCGTCCAGCCAGTGTCCGCCCACGCTGTGTCGGCGGTCGACCATCACGACGCTGACGTCGGCGTTCTCGATCAGCGCGTCGGTGAACGCCATCCCCGCGGCCCCGGCGCCCACGACGAGGTAGTCGGCTTCCAGCACCGTCGCCACGGACTCATGCTGACCGCACCACGAGGGCCGGTCAACAGTTCAGCGTTGGGCCGTGGGCGGCCCGAACCCGTCGCCCGCCGGGGAGAGGGGCGGATCCTCCAGCAGCGACGGTGCCGGGACGACCGACGAGGCCTCCTCCGGGGGTGCGAAGTCGTGCGGGTCCAGGCCCTCCCGTTCCAGGAACCGCTGCGCCATCCGGCTCGCGGGGTGCATGCCGATCGCGGCAGCCGTCACGATCGCGGCGATGAGCAGCCAGCCGCCGGCTCCCCAGCTCATCGCCAGGAACGTGTACAGCGCCGGGGCCCAGACCCGGCCGAGGGTCCCGCTGAACTCGGCCGCGCCCTGGTACTCGCCGCGGCGACGTGGGTCCATCAGCTCGGCCTCGAAGGACCAGCTGGCCGCCGACAGGTACAGCTCGGCACCGGTGACGGTGACGTGGCCGATCCACACCAGCGCGATGGTCACCCAGCCCACGGTGTCGTGGGTGGCGAGGGTGATCAGGCAGGAGAGCACGAAGAAGCTCGTCGAGACGCGGACCGCGCGGAGCGCGGTCGTGACGTCCTTGATGCCGCGAGCCGCGGCCATCGGCAGGAAGATGCACATCACGGTGTTGGTGCCGAACAGGAACGCCAGCAGCACGCGCGGGGCGTCGGTCTCCTCCACCAGCCACAACGGGATGACGATGTTGAGCAGCACCTGGTTGGTCCACAGCACGCCGCCGAAGAAGGTGGTGGTGAGCCAGCCCGGGTTGCGCAGCGGGCCCGGCCCGGGCAGTCGCTCCCTGCGCTGCTCGGGGGTCCGCTCGTCGTGCGAGGCGTTGGGCAGTCGCAGGATGGCGAGGCCGTTGACGAGGAAGACGCAGCTCGTGAACCACGGCAGGGCGTTGAGCACGACGTTCGAGTCGAACGCCAGGGCGATGCCGCCGACCAGGGACCCCAGCGTGAAGCCGACGTTGAGCGCCGAGTACATGTAGGCACGCGACTTCACCCGCTCGTCGGGGGGCAGCACGTCGATCGTGTACGCCCCGTGGGCGGCGCCGCCCAGCGAGCCGACGACCTCCATCGCGACCGCCATGGCGACGTACCCGGAGAAGCTGTCGATGAACGGCCAGAAGGCGAACAGGCCGGCCTGGCCCGTCGCGCTCAGCGCCCACATCCGCTTGGGCCCGTAGCGGTCGACCAGCCTGCCGGCCGGCAGGGCCGCGACGAAGGCGGCGACGCCGGCGATGGTCAGGCCGAGCCCGACCTGCGCGGCGCTCAGGCCGACGATCTGCGTGAAGAACACCGCCGAACCCGTCATGAACGTGCCCTCGCCCAGGGCGAACAGCAGTGACTGTGTCGCCAGTCGTCCTGCCAACGGGGACGGCGGACGGAAGGCGCGAGCGCGCGCGAGAGTACGAGTCGGCATCGACGAGAAGTCTTCCAGCCGACACCGACGCCGTCGCTCGAAATACGAGCGCCCCCGACCCGCCGGATAGGTTGCCGGCGTGAAGGCCGTGATCCACGACCGGTACGGCGGGCCCGAGGTGCTG
>JAICRP010000026.1 GCA_025966445.1 Nocardioides sp. | reverse complement strand
GTACCAGCCCGCAGGCTCCGCCACCGGCCGGTGGTCGTCCAACGGCGGAGGCGCGCTGTCGTTCCCGGTGCAGATCCGGCCCGCGGCCGTGGCCGACGAGGGCTGGATGCTCGTGGTCGCCGACGTCGCCCAGCTCGAGCCGCGGGTGTTGGCGGGCATGAGCGGCGACCGCGCCCTGGCGAGGTCCGCGCGCGGTGCCGACCTCTACCAGGGCATGGTCGACGACGGGGCCGTGGCCAGCCGCAAGGACGCCAAGCTCGGCCTGCTCGGGGCGATGTACGGCGCGACGAGCGGCGAGAGCGGGCGCATGGTCGCGGAGCTCACCCGCCGCTACCCCGACGCCTTCGGCCTCGTCGAGGACGCGGCCCGGGCCGGCGAGCGCGGCCAGGTCGTCCGCACGCTGCTGGGGCGCGGTTCGCCGAGCTGGATGGACTCCTGGGACCGCGACCCCGACGACCCGCCGGCCGATCCCGACAGCCTGGCCCGCTACCGCCGCGCGTACGGCCGGTTCACCCGCAACTTCGTCGTGCAAGGCACCGGCGCGGAGTGGGCCCTGTGCTGGATCGCCGACCTGCGCAGCCGGCTCTGGCTCCTGGGCGGTGACGGTCCCCTCGAGTCCCGCCCGCACCTGGTCTTCTTCCTCCACGACGAGGTCGTCGTGCACACCCCGGCCGCCCTCGCCGACGAGGTCGCCGAGCAGGCCACCCAGGCGGCCGCCACCGCAGCGGCGCTGGTGTTCCGCGACCTCGCCATCGACTTCCCGCTCAACATCTCGGTCGTCCGGTCATACGCTGACGCGGGCAAGCCCGGGGCGGAGCTGGCCGCCCCGGACGAGGGTGAGGTGGATCGGCCGTGAGTCGTGCAACCGGCGAGACGATGACGTCGCGGCGTGCGCAGATCGCGCGGATGCGACGGGTGGCGCTGGCCGCGCTCGACCGCTACGCGTTGCCGGACGGCCGGCTCACGTTCGTGACGCACGGGGAGAACACCACGTTCCGCCACGACAGCCCCGCCGGGCGGCACCTCGTGCGCGTGCACCGACCCCAACGGCACGGCCGCGACGTCGACTCGTCGGCGGCGATCCGCTCGGAGATCACCTGGTTGGGTGCGATCAGGTCCGGGACCGACCTGTCGGTCCCCGAGGCGCTCACGGCCACCGACGGCGCGACGACCGTCGAGGCGACCGCTGCCGGACAGACCCGCATCTGCTCGGTGCTCCGCTGGATGGACGGGCGCATCATGGAGGAGTCCGCTCGGCCGGTGCACCTGCGTCGGCTCGGCGCAGCGATGGCTCTGCTCCACCACCAGGCCGACGGGTGGACGCCGCCGCCCGAGTTCGTCCGCATCCGGTGGGACCACGAGACCTTCTTCGGCGACGTGATGGTCTACGGCGAGACGTCGGCCGCCGGCTGCTGGGCGCTCCTCCCGGCGGAGGTACGCGCCCGCTTCGCGTCGGTGGCGGCCCGGATGAGCGACCTCGACCGCGTCGACGACGTCGGGCTCATCCACGCTGACCTGCACCTCGGCAACGCGCTGTTCCATCGCGGCGAGGTCAAGCTGATCGACTTCGACGACTGTGGCACCGGGCCACGCCTGTACGAGCTCGCCGTCACCCTCTGGGAGCTGCGGGACGAGGAGGAGTACGCGCCGTTCCGGGACGCGCTGCTGGACGGCTACCGGCAGCACCGGGAGATCGACGCTTCGCGCCTGGACGACTTCATCGCCGTGCGGCAGATCGCCTTCGCCCTCTGGTACACCGGCATGGCCCTGGTCAACCCGGCGTTCGCGGCCAGGCTCGACCGGGTCCATCGCTGGTCACTGGCGATGCTCGACGAGGTGGAGTCCGCGACCTAGGTGTCAGGTCACCAGGTCAGCTCGATCTCCAGCTCGTTGCCGTCGTCGCCCAGCTCGACCTCGATCTTCAGGTCGACCTCGTCGGGTATGCGCACGGTGATGCGACCGTTCCCGCGGGCGAACTCGACCTCGTTGTTGCGGCCGAGCGCGTCGGCCAGGGCGTGCAGCCGGGCCGCCGCCTCCTCGCGACGCAGGTGCTGGGTCTCGTCGATGTCGAACAGGTCCATGTCTCCTCCTCGGGCGTGGTCTCGAACCCTCGCACATCCGGGGGCGAACACACCTCAGGGTCGGAACTGCTCGCCGACGGCCAGCCACACCGCCTCACCCTGCTCGTGGGTGCCGAGCCGTCGAGACACGTACGCGGCGCCGAAGCCCGCGGCGGGCTCGGTCCAGGCGGAGCAACCGCCGGCACCACCCATGCCCACCTCGACCCGTCCGTCCTCCTCGTCGACCTGGAACCCGAGGGTCCAGGTCACCGGCCGGTCGAGCACCAGGTCGTGGCCGACGGCCGCTGGTTCGAGGTACGCCCGCCACAGCTCGTGACCCAGGCGCGTGGCGACGAAGCCGTCGGGTGCGGTCAACGAGTCGTAGAACGTCGCCAGGGACAGGGCACTGGCGTGCAGGGCGACGGCGGGGAACGGAGTACGCCGGAAGTTCTCGGAGTTGAGCACGTCGACGTCGAGCAGCCCGGGCGGTCGGCCCAGGGCGGGGCCCCACCGCGGGTCGTCGAGGTAGCCCGACCGCCACGTCCCACGGGGCTCGACGAGGGTGGCGACGCGCGCGAGGTCGCGCTCCTCGACGCGCAGGTGCAGGTCCCAGCCGGCCTGGTCGGCGAGACGCGCGAACCGCTCCGCCAGAGGTTCGCCCGTCGTGCGACGGAGGACCTCGTCCAACAGGTGACCGTAGGTCAGGGCGTGCTCGGCGACGCCGGCGCCCGGTCGATGGATCGGCGCCGCGTTCGCCAGCAGATCCACGAGCGCGTCGCGGTCGTCGTACCTGAGGTCCTTGGCCTCCGCCGGGAACGCCGGGAGACCCGCTTGGTGGGAGAGGAGGTCGCGCATCGTCGTGGCGTCCTTGCCGAGGCAGCCGAACTCGGGCCAGACCGAGGCCACCGGTTGGTCGAGGCCGACGGCACCCTCGCCCACGGCGTCGAGGAACGCCAGTGCAGCGAAGGGCTTGGCGACCGAGAAGGTCATCACCAGCGTGTCGGAGGTCCACGGCGAGGAGCCGTCGCGGGTCCCGACCGAGTGGTCGCACTCGACGACCCCGTCACGGACCACCGCGACCGCGCCGCCGGGTTCCTGGCCCGTGGCGGCCAGCAGGTCGAGCACGTCGGACGGGTGGCTGCTCACGGCCGCCACCCCACGGTCCGCTCAACCCTCGGTCGGGACGTTCGCCTCGAGCTCGGCGAGCCACGCGACGGCGCTCGCGTCGGACGGCATCCGCCAGTCCCCCCGGGGGCTCATCGTGCCGCCTGCGCTGACCTTGGGCCCGTTGGGCAGGGCCGAGCGCTTGAACTGGTTGGCGAAGAAGCGCTTGCAGAAGACCCCGAGCCAGTGCCGGATCGCCGGGAGGTCGTACGCCGTGTGCTTGGCGTCGGGGTAGCCCGGCGGCCACTCCCCCACGCCCGCGTCGTGCCACGCGTGCCAGGCCAGGAACGCGACCTTGCTGGGCGTCATGCCACGGCGGATGGTCTGGTAGAGCGTGAAGTCCTGCAACGCGTAGGGCCCGACGGTGTCCTCGGTGGCCTGCGGCTTGACGCCGTCGGTGTCGGGGATCAGCTCGGGCGTGATCTCCTGCTCGAGGATCTCGCCGAGCACGTCGTTCGTGTCCGCGTCGAACTGCCCCGACGCGATCACCCAGCGGATCAGGTGCTGGATGAGGGTCTTCGGGACGCCGGCGTTCACGCCGTAGTGCGACATCTGGTCGCCGACGCCGTACGTGCACCACCCGAGCGCCAGCTCCGAGAGGTCGCCGGTGCCGAGCACGATGCCGCCCCGGTGGTTGGCCAGCCGGAAGAGGTAGTCAGTGCGCAGCCCCGCCTGCACGTTCTCGAACGTGACGTCGTAGACCGGCTTGCCGTCGGCGAACGGGTGGTCCATGTCGGCGAGCATCTGCCGCGCGGCGGCCGTGATGTCGAGCTCCTCGAACGTCACGCCGAGCGACTTCGCGAGCCTGGTGGCGTACCCCTTGGTCGTCTCCCCCGTCGCGAAGCCGGGCATCGTGAACGCGTGGATGTCGGACCGCGGCCGGCCGAGCCGGTCCATCGCCTTGGCCGCCACGATGACCGCGTGGGTCGAGTCGAGGCCGCCGCTGACACCGACCACGACCTTGGGCTGGCCGATCGCGTGCAGACGCTGCTCGAGCCCGGACACCTGGATGTTGTAGGCCTCGTAGCAGTCGAGGGCCAGCCGCTCCGGGTCGTCCGGCACGAACGGGAACCGGTCGACCTTGCGGCGCAGCCCGACGTCCCCGGTCGGCGCGGCCAGCTCGAACTCGACCGTGCGGAAGGCCGCAACGCGGTCGGCCACCGTACGGCGGTTGTCGTCGTGGGTGCCCTGGCGGAGCCGGTCCTGTCGGATGCGGTCGAGGTCGACGTCGGCCACCGCGCGGCGCGGCCCGTCGGGGAACCGCTCGCTCTCGGCGAGCAGCTCACCGCACTCGTAGACCATCGTCTGCCCGTCCCACGACAGGTCGGTCGTGGACTCCCCCTGGCCCGCGGCCGCGGAGAGGTACGCCGCGTTGCAGCGCGCGCTGGCCGAGCGGACGAGGAGCCGCCTGTCCTCGGCGCGGGCCACCGTGATCGGGCTGCCCGACAGGTTGGCCAGCACCGTCGCGCCGGCCAGCGAGGCCTCGGCGCTCGGCGGCACCGGCACCCACATGTCCTCGCAGATCTCCACGAACAACGAGAAGCCGCGCAGGTCGGTCGCGCTGAAGATCAGGTCGGGGCCGAAGGGCACGTCCCGGACGCCGAGCCGGATCGTCGAGCCGCGCCTGTCGTCGCCCGGGGCGAACCACCGACGCTCGTAGAACTCCCGGTAGGTGGGGAGGTACGACTTCGGTGCCACGCCGAGGATGCGGCCCCGGTGGATGACGACGGCGCAGTTGACGACCCGGGTGCCGTGCACGAGCGGCGCCCCGACCACGATCACGGGGAGGAGCGACGCCGAGCCCTCCACGATCGTGTCGATCGCCGCGAGCACCCCGTCGAGCAGGGTGTCCTGCAGCAGGAGGTCGTCGACCGAGTAGCCGCACAGCGAGAGCTCCGGGAACACCGCGAGCGCGACCGCGTCGTCGTGGCAGGCGCGAGCCTGCTCGAGCACGATCTCCGCGTTGCGCGCCGGGTTCGCGATCGCGACCGGGACCGTGCAGGCCGCGACGCGAGCGAAGCCGTGGGCGTACGCCGACCAGAAGTCCACGCCTCCACTGTATTGCTCAGACGGACGCAGGCTGCGGTTCCCCGATGGTTGCCGGTCGCACGGCGGGGCGGCGCACGATCGCGACCGCGGCGGCGCTCCCGGCCGCGGCGATCAGCACCACGCCCCGCGGACCGAGCGCTTCGGCCAGGACCGGCGCGGTCAGGGCGCCCACCAGGGCCGCCGTCACCATCGCCGTGTCGGTCAGCCCCAGGACGCTCGCCCGCAGCCGGTCCGGCGCCGCACCCTGGACGTACTCCGTGGCGACGATCTCGACCTGCACCGCGGCCGCGCCGGCCAGCGCCAGCAACGGCACGGCCATCCAGAGCGACGACGAAGCCGCCGCGCCGACCAGGCACCCGGCCAGCACGAACAGCCAGACGCGCGGACCCAGACCCCACCGGGCGGCGATCCGGCCGAGGAGAGGTCCGCCCAGCGCCCCGAACCCCAGGGCCCCGGTCGCGATCCCGAACGCGGTGCCCTCGCTGACGCCGTCCCAGGCACCGCTGAGCGGGAGCAGGACCAGGCCGACGCTGGCGACCACGGCGTTCACCACCGCGACGGCGGTGACCGCGCCCCTCAGCACGGCCGAGGACCGCAGCGCAGCCAGCACGCCCCCGGCCTTCGTGTCCGCACCGCCGACGGGTGCGGGCAGCCGTACGCCGTCGAACAGCACCCACGCCGCCACCAGGCACAGCGCCGCGACCCACGGCACCAGGGGCCGAGTGGCGGGCGCGAGCAGCAGCCCGCCCAGGGCGGGACCCACCACGAACGACGCGACCTCGCACGTCACCAACAGGCTCGTCGCGCGCTCTGTCTGCGGACCGGCGAGCCCGGGCATCGCGGCGGCGAGAGCCGGGTACGCCGGGGTGGCCGCGGCGATCGCCAGGGTCGCGGCCACGAGGGCGAGCCAGGTCTGGCCCACCGCCAGAGCCGCGGCCACCACGAAGAGCAGCGCCAGCCGGGCGAGCAGGGTGAGTCGGACGATGCGGTCGCGGGCGTAGCGGTCCGCGAGCCGCCCCGCCGCCCAGGACAGCGCGACGTACGGCAGCATCCGCGCCGCACCCGCGACGCCGAGGACCCAGCCGTCGCCGGCCCGTTCCCACACGAGCAGGACGAGGAGCGGCCACGGGAGCGACATGCCGACGGCCGCCACCGCGTGGCTGGCGATGGTTCCGCGGGAGGCCCCGTTCATGCAGGCACCAGTCCGAGGACGAGCTCGGTGGGCAACGGCGCGAACCCGTTGAACCCGACGGTCGAGTAGCACGTGGTGTAGGCGCCCGCGGAGGTGAGCACGACCCGGTCGCCCTCGGTGAGCGCCAGCGGCAGGTGCACGGGCTGCTTCTCGTACAGCACGTCGGCGCTGTCGCACGTCGGCCCGGCGAGCACGCACGGACCGGTCGGTCCGTCGACGTCGGTCTCGAGGCGGTAGCGGATCGCCTCGTCGAGGGTCTCGACCAGCCCGGTGAACACCCCCGCGTCCAGGTAGACCCAACGGGTGTCGCCGCGGTGCACCACGGCCACGACGGATGTCACGAGTCGGCCCGAGTCGGCGACGACCGACCGCCCCGGCTCGATGATCGTCCGCGGGCGCCGCGACCCGAACCGCTTGCGCAGCGACCGCCGGATCGCCGCGCCGTACGCGTCGAGGGCGGGTGCCCCACCCTCCAGCGCCGCAGGGAAGCCGCCGCCGAGGTCGAGCAGCCAGGGCCGTAGTCCCGCCTGACGCAGGGCGGCGAAGACCCTGGACGAGGCCTCGATCGGTGTGTCCCACGCGGACGGGTCGCGCTGCTGGGAGCCGACGTGGAAGGAGACTCCGGCGGGGTCGAGGCCGAGCCCCGCGGCGAGGCGGAGCACCTCGACGGCTTCGGACGTCGAGCAGCCGTACTTGCGCGACAGCGGCCAGTCGGAGCCGCTGCCGGAGGTCACGATCCGGCACAGCACGGCCGACCCCGGCGCGGCCTCGGCGACCTTGCGGGTCTCTTCCGGAGAGTCCACGACGAACAGCCGGACGCCGAGCCCGGCCGCCGAGACGATGTCGGCGCGCAGCTTGATGGGGTTGGAGTAGACGAGGTCGTCCGCGCGGGCGCCGGCCTCGAGGCACGCCCGCACCTCGGCCGGGCTGGCCACGTCGAAGCCGGACCCCGCCGCCACCAGCGCGCGCAGCAGCACGGGGTGCGGGTTGGCCTTCACGGCGTAGTGGATCGCCGTGCCCGGGAGTGCGGCCCGGAGCTGGCGGAAGCGCGTCAGCGCCGTCGGCACGTGCAGCTCGAGCCGCGGCGTCAGGGTCGTCGGGGCAGGGTCGAGCAAGGTCATGGCGGATCCCCCGTGCAGGCATGAGTGGTGATGGCGCCCCGAGACGTCGTACCCCAGAGGGAGTCCGCGTCCACAGGCTCAGATACACCTCCCGCGCCGTGGCACCGGCTCGTGCTTGGGTGAGCGGGTGCGCGAACCCCCTCCCGACGTGTCCGACGGCGACGTCCTGGCCGCGATCCGGGACCACTGGACGCCCGAGGTCGACGAGGCCGAGCACCTGCCGGTCGGGTTCGGCGCCCACCACTGGGTCGCCTCGGTGCGCGGGAGGCCGACGTACTTCGTGACGCTCGACTCGTTCGGCGCGCACCACGACGCGGCGTCGTTGGAGGCGGCGTACGCCGCCGCGTCGCGGTTGATGTTCCCGCTCGACTTCGTGGTGGCGCCCGTGCCGTCGACGGGGGGCACCCTGACCACGCCGTTCGCCGGCGGAGCCCTGTCGCTGACGCCCTGGATCAACGGCGAGACTCCGCCGAGCCTCGACCTGGTGACGACGTCGGCGTTGCTGACCCGGCTGCACGCCGCGCCGCCGCCCCCGGGACTCCCCCGGTGGCGCACCATCACGGCGCCCTCGCTGCCCGACGACCTCGCCGAGCTGGGCAGCGCCCGGTGGGACTCCGGCCCCTACGGTGAGCGCGCTCGCGGCGCGCTGCGCGGACGTCTCGACGCGGTCGCCGAGTGGTCGACGGCCTACCACGCGCTGGCGGAGCTGGCGCAACGCAAGCCCTGGGTCGTCACGCACGGCGAGCCCCACCAGCGCAACCAGGTCGTCGTCCTCGGCAGCACCCTGCTCGTGGACTGGGAGAGCGTCCGGCTCGCGCCCGCCGAGCGCGACTGGCGGACGCTCGTCGACGGCGGGCTTCCCCCAGCCGGCCTGGACGCAGCCATGCTCGACCTGTTCGACCTGGAGTGGCGGCTCGACGAGATCAGCCAGTACGCCGCGTGGTTCGCCGCTCCCCACTCGGGCACGGCCAGCGACCGGGTCGCCATCGGCGGGCTCCTCCACGAGCTGACGCGCTGACGTCGATGGATTGACATGCAACCGATAGGTTGCCTAATGTCGCCCGCATGAAGGCCTCCGTCTTCGACGCACTCGCGGACCCGGTGCGGCGCAGCCTGCTCGAGCAGCTGCGTGCGGACGGGCCCGCATCCCTGGGCGCGCTCGCCGACGGCCGGCCGATCAGCCGTCAGGGCGTCACCAAGCACCTCGACGTCCTGGCCGCCGCGGGGTTGGTCATCGTCACGCGACGCGGCCGCGAGCGGATCCACGAGGTCGACCCGGAGCCGCTGCGGCAGCTGGCCGACTTCCTCGCGCCGTACGCCGCCGCCTGGGACGACCGCCTCGGCCGCCTGACCCGACACCTGGAGGAGAACCCGTGAACGACATCACCACACACGTGCCCCTGGACGCCATCGAGCGGACCGTCGAGCTGCCCCACCCGGTGGAGCGCGTCTGGCGGGCGATCAGCGACCCGGCGGAGATCGGCCGGTGGTTCCCCAACGAGTCCGCGACCCTCGACGTGCGGCCCGGCGGCACGGGCGAGCTCGTGTGGGTCATCGAGGGCAAGGAGTTCCGCACCGAGGTCCACGTGCACGAGGTCGACGAGCCGCGCCGGTTCGTGTGGAGCTGGGGTCACGAGTCGTCGAACACCGACGACCCGGTCACCACGGTCGAGTTCACGCTGAAGCCGACCGACGCGGGCGGCACGACCCTCCGGGTGCGGGAGTCCGGCTTCCTCACCGAGAAGCACCGCGCCGGCAACCACGAGGGCTGGGGCGAGGAGCTCGCCGAGCTGGTCGCGTACCTCGGCGACCGACCCTGACGGTCAGGTCCCGGAGCCGACGGCGGCGGCCGTGGTGGCAGCCACCACGGCGGCGGCCGTGGCGGCCGTGACCGCGGCGATCGCGTTCCTGACCGCGACGGCAGCCCACTGACCCCCTGCCAGCTCCTTCGCGCGCTTGCGCACCTCGCCGTTGGAGAGTCCGGCGTGCGGCACGGTCTGGTGCGCGAGGTCGACGGCGTGCAGCAGAGCGACCAGGGCGCCGACGCGCGGTTCCGGCTCGGCTCCCTCGACGAGCACGGCGGTGAGCTGGCGGCGCACGTCGTCCTCGTGGGCGGAGTCGCGGGCGGGCCAGCGGGTGCGGGGGAACAGACCCAGCACCTTGTCGTCGCGGCGCTCGAGCACCCCGCGCTTGGACAGCCGGCTGCACAGCGTGTCGGTGAGGCCCTTGCCGAGCCGCACCACCAGGTCCTGGGCCGAGCGCTCCTTCTCACCGATGGTGCGCATCGCCTCGGCGAGGACGAAGTCCTCCGGCTCGACGCCGGGCTCGACCCGGACCTTTGCCTGCTTCCAGATCGACGGCGCCTTCTCGGGGCTGACGGTGACCGCCCCCGACAGCGCGAGCTCGACGAGGAGGGCGCCACCGAGGGCCGTGTCGAGCTGGCTGGTCCGCGGCTTGCCGGACTCGTCGTCGAGCAGCAACAGCAGCAGGTCCTCGGCGATCAGGGTCACGCTCCGAGCGTACGACGCGCGGCTGGCGGTCACTCCCCGTTGACGGCCGTTGAATGCGCGGCGGCGGTGGCGGCCGTCGCCACGGCGACGGCGTCCTTGATCGTCGGGCTCGCCCAGCTCTCCTCGGCGACCTCCTTGGCTCGTCTCTTCACCCTGCGAGCACTGGCATCGGGATGCGAGACAGTCCGGTGGAGGCGGTTCACAGCCAGGAGCAGCCCGATGAGCGCGGCACTCCGGGCGTCGGGCCGTCCGCCCTGGACGAGGATGACCACGAGCGCACGACGGATGGCCTCCTTGCGCGAGGGGTCCCGGGACGGCCATCGCGTCCGCGTCACCAAGCCGAGCACCTTCTCCTCACGACGGTCCAGGACCCCTCGCCGGAGCTGCCGCTCGGCGAGCGGCTCGAGCAAGCCCTTGCCGACCTTCACCACGAGCCTCTGCGCCGGCTTGTTCTCGGCCACGGCGCCCAGCGCCCCAGCCAGGATCCGGTCTCCCACCATTGCACCAGGTGCTCGTCGCAGCTTCGCCGAACCCAGGAGCGACCCGTGGCTCGCCACCTCCACCAGCCCCCCGAGGGCGAGGTCGACCAGCACGGCGCCTCCCAGCGCGAGGTCCAGGTGGCTGGTGTTCGGCTTGCCCGACTGATCGTCCAGTAGGAGGAGCAGCAAGTCCTCTGCGATCAGCGTCACAGGGCTGACGGTACGACGCGGGACTAGCCTGCTGGGGTGACCAGCACTCCCGAGGAGACCGCCCCTTACGGCACCGGACCCGCGCCCGCGGCGGCCCCGATCAAGCGGGTCCGCACCCACCACCTGCGCGAGATGAAGGAGCGCGGCGAGCGCTTCTCGATGCTGACTGCCTATGAGCAGTACGCCGCGCAGACCTTCGACGAGGCCGGTGTCGAGGTCCTCCTCGTCGGCGACAGCGCCAGCAACAACGTCTACGGCAACGAGACGTCGCTGCCCGTGACCGTGGACGAGCTGATCCCGCTGACGCGGGCGGTGTCGAGGTCGGTGAAGCGGTCGCTCGTGGTCGGCGACCTGCCGTTCGGGTCCTACCAGCGGTCGCCCGAGCAGGCGTACGACACCGCCGTCCGGTTCATGAAGGAGGGTGGTGCGCACTGCGTCAAGCTCGAGGGTGGACGCGAGATGGCGCCCCAGATCGAGCTGCTGACGCGTGGGGGCATCCCCGTGATGGCGCACATCGGCTTCACGCCGCAGAGCGAGCACGCCCTGGGCGGGTACCGCGTCCAGGGCCGCGGCGACACCGCCTCGCGCATCCTCGACGACGCCCAGGCGATCCAGGAGGCGGGCGCCTTCGCCGTCGTGATGGAGATGGTGCCAGGAGACGTCGCCGGACGGGTCACCAAGGAGCTCGCCATCCCCACCATCGGCATCGGGGCCGGCCCCGACTGCGACGCCCAGGTCCTCGTCTGGCAGGACGCCTTCGGACTGCGCACCGGCAAGATGGCCAAGTTCGTCAAGCGGTACGCCGACGTGCACGGCGTCCTCTTCGACGCCGCCCGCGCGTACGCGGCCGAGGTCAAGGACGGCTCGTTCCCGGGTCCCGAGCACACCTTCTGACACCCGTCACCTGACCCCGATTCGTCGGTAGTCGCACATCCCGATTCGTCTGTGCCGCTGAGCGGAGAAATGGGCAGCAACCCGCAGACGAATCGCGTCCGGAGCCGCACCGAAAGGGAGCAGATGAGTGAAGAAGTACATCCTCTTCGACCATGACGGCGTCCTGGTGGACACCGAGCGCTGGTACTACCAGCCGTAGAAGGCGATCGCCGCCTCGACGTCGGGTTGGGTCACCTCGATCCAGCTCGTCACACCGGCGGGATAGGTGCGGGCGAGGGGCTCCAGGTTCCCCATACCCAGCACCGTAGGCGAGGCCGTGTGACGGGACGACCGCTGACGTAGCGTGACCCCATGACGCGCCTCCTCGCCGCCGTGCTCGCCCTCGTGCTCGTCCCGGGGGCCGCGTGCTCGTCGACGTCGGAGGCCGAGCCCGAGGGGTCGGCCCCGTCGGTGACCGCGTCATCGACGACCGCAGAGGAGTCGCCATCGGCGTCCTCGGCGCCGTCGCAGACCGGCGAGGGGGCGGCCCAGGCGGCGCCCCGCCTGAAGGTCACGAAGATCGCCACCGGGCTCGACCACCCCTGGGACGTGCACCCGATCGGGCAGGGCCGGTTCCTGGTGACCGAGCGGGTCGGCCGCCTCGCGATCATCGAGGACGGCGACGTCCGTCGCCTCCAGATGCCCACTGACCTGATCTGGGCCTCGGGCGAGACCGGCCTGATGGGCCTGGCGATCGACCCCGCCTTCGCCGACAACGGCCGCTTCTACACGTGCAACGGCGGCAACCCCCAGGGCACGCCCGACGTGCGCATCATGGTGTGGAAGCTCAACGCCGCCGCCACCCGCGCGTCGTACCGACGCACTCTGCTCGCCGGCTTCCCGGCGACCAGCGGGCGCCACGGTGGTTGCCGGCTGCTCATCCTCGACAACGGTGCCCTGCTCGTCGGCACCGGCGACGCGGCGACCGGCACGAACCCCGAGAACAAGACGTCACTCGGCGGCAAGACCCTGATGCTGGACCCCGTCACCGGTGACCCGTGGCCGGACAACCCGTTCGTCAACGCCAACAACAGACGCCAGCGGTACGTCCACACCTACGGCCACCGCAACGTCCAGGGCCTCGCCCAGCGAGAGGACGGCACCCTGTGGTCCGCCGAGCACGGCCCCGACCGCGACGACGAGGTGAACCTGCTGAAGAACGGCGGCGACTACGGCTGGAACCCCGTGCCCGGCTACAACGAGTCCGTCCCGATGACCGATCAGAGCCTCCCGGGCAAGCAGGTCGCGGCGGCCTGGAGCTCCGGTTCGCCGACCGTCGCCACGTCGGGCGCCTCGTTCGTCGCGGGCGAGGAATGGGGTTGGTACGACGGCACCCTCGCCGTCGCGGCGCTGAAGGCCAGCGAGGTGCTGTTCATGAAGCTGGACTCCAACGGGAAGCTGGTGGACGTCCGGATCCCGGCCGCGTTGACGTCCTTCGGCCGGCTCCGCGCCGTCACCTCCCTGTCCAACGGCAGCCTGCTCATCACGACCGACAACGGCGGCGACGACGCCGTGCTGCGGGTGCGACCCGTCGGCTGACATCTGTCACCCCCAGCTCGTGACCTGTCGCCCAGGGAGCAGGGCGGGATCCGGCGGCGGCACCGTCGTTCGCGAGACCGTCCGCTACACCGCGAGCCTCTTCGCCGACCGCAAGGTCGGCAAGTTCTCCGGCGGCGAATCCACTTCTCCGCTTCGCGATGGCCCTGCTGTCGGACCCCCCTGCTGCTGCTCGACGAGCCGACCACCGGCAGGGCAACGGCTGGCTCTAGGCCGTCCAGCCCAGCCAGGCGCCGCCGGCGGAGACGGCGAGGAACCAGAACACCACCGCGGCGACCGCCAGCAGGGGCAGCCGCCGCGGGTGCGGAGTCCACCAGCGACAGGCGGTCACGAACAGCACGAGCCAGACGAACAACAGGATCGTCAGCCCCCACCAGGGCGCGACCAGCCCGGAGGCGGCGTACAGGAAGAACGCCGCCGCCATGCCGGCCATCCCGATGAACGGCCAGGGCGAGGCCCTGGGCCGGACGGGCCGGCCGGCCGTCACTGCTTCTCGTCGTTCCAGTTCGGGTCGTTGTCCCATTCCTCGTTGCGCTCCGCGGCCTTGGCGAGGGCGCGCTCCGCCTCTTCCGAGGTGGCGTACGGGCCGAGCCGGTCGATGGGCGGGCAGATGTCCTCGCCCGACTCCACGCGGGAGTGCTTCACGCAGTACCAGAACTTGCCGGAGTCCGAGTCGGTCATGCCGCCAACCTTAGGCACCCGCGACGCTGAACCTAGACTGGTCCGGTGACTCCGCTCGCCCCCGCTCTGATCTCCCCCCGCCGTGCCGTGCCCGCCGGCATCGCCTGGCCGGAGTACGTCGACCGCCCGCAGCCCGAGCGCTTCACCGGCTCGGAGGTCAAGGACGCCGACACGATCGAGCGGATCCGCATCGCCAGTCGGCTCGCCGCTCAAGCCCGGGAGACCGTCGGCGCGGCCGTGCAGCCCGGCGTGACGACCGACGAGCTGGACCGGATCGGCCACGAGTTCCTGTGCGACCACGGCGCCTACCCGTCGACCCTGGGTTACAAGGGCTTTCCCAAGTCGCTGTGCTCGAGCGTCAACGAGGTCATCTGCCACGGCATCCCGGACTCACGGGTGATCGAGGACGGCGACATCGTGAACATCGACATCACTGCCTTCATCAACGGCGTGCACGGCGACACCAACGCGACCTTCCTCGCCGGCGACGTCGCCGAGGAGGCCCGGCTGCTCGTCGAGCGCACCCACGAGGCGCTGATGCGCGGCATCAACGCGGTCAAGCCCGGGCGCCGGCTCAACGTGGTCGGCCGGGTCATCGAGTCCTACGCCAAGCGGTTCGGGTACGGCGTGGTCCGCGACTTCACGGGCCACGGCATCGGGACGTCCTTCCACTCGGGCCTCATCGTCCCCCACTACGACGCGCCGATGTACGACGACGAGATCCAGGTCGGCATGACGTTCACCATCGAGCCGATGCTCAACCTCGGCACCCACGAGTGGGTCATGTGGGACGACGGCTGGACCGTCGTCACCAAGGACGGGCGGCTCAGCGCTCAGTTCGAGCACACGCTGGTCGTCACCCCGACCGGGGCCGAGATCCTCACCAACCCCTGACCTCACCCGAGGTCTCGTGTCGGGCCTTCGCCCTCCTCGACCAGCGACCAGGGTCGGTCAGGGCACGTAGATGTCGAGGGCCTTCTTGTTGACGGTCCGACGGCCCACGACGGGTTGGTGGTAGCGCACCAAGACGTCGAGGTCGGGCTGCCACTCCTCGCAGGCCACGTACCAGCGGTAGCGCAGCTTGCCCTTGCCGTCGGTGTCGGCGAAGGGAAGCTGACCGTGCAGCACCTTGCCGAGCTTCTCGATGGTCATGCCGGCCTTGATCCGGCTGTACTCGCCCTTGCCGACACACGTGCCGTCGTCCGCTGCCTGGGCCGGCATGGCCGGCAGGAGACAGGCGAGCACCGCCAGCGCGGCCAGGGCGGCCGCGGGTGTGCGGGTGCTCGCTCGGGACATTCGGTCCTCCCAGGTAGACCAAGACTGCTACGCCGTTCCGCGGCGCGGAATCACCCAACCGAACCATCCGTAGTGACCCGAAGTGACTATCTCGCCCCTAGCAGGCTCATGTTCGTGCATTGCACAAACATGAGAATCGCAGCTCGTTGACCGTCTGCGCTCCCGATGCAAGTCTGCGCGACGGCCCGGCGCACTCCGTTCCGTGGCCGCGGGTGGTGAGGCACGACCGAGCCGCCCTCACGGCGGGCCCGACACGGGTCCCGGACAAGGAGAAGGTATGTCCCAGCTGATGACGGGGAGACGCCTCGGCGGCCTCACGGCCGCCGTGCTCGCGGGAGCGCTGCTCGCGGTGGTACCGCTGGGGTCCCAGGCCCTCGCGGGTGGTGGTGCTGGCACCGGCGGGGGGCGCCAGGACCCGCAGGCGATGGCAGGCAAGGCGGCCGCTGCCCTGATCCAGAGTCGCGCGCCGGAGCTGAAGATCGGCAAGCACGAGGGGTTCGTGGCACAGAACATAAACCTCAACAAGGCCTCGGGCTACACGCTGCGTTCCTTCAACGTGTCGTCCTTCGCCGGCCCCACACGGTGACCGCCAGCTTCACCGGCACCGAGGACTCCTCGCTGCAGACGTCGTTCGTCGTCGACGACACGGCGCTGAACCTCAGCTGAGTCCAGCACCCTGACACGCCGGGTCCGACCGCCTCTCGGGGGCGGTCGGGCCCGGCGGCTCGGCTACGCTGACGCGTGCGGAGGAGCTGGCCGGGCGACCGCGGCGTACGTCGTGAGACGGGCGTCGAGGAAGGTCCGGGCTCCGCAGGGCAGGGCGGTGGGCAACACCCACCCGGGGTGACCCGCGGGAAAGTGCCACAGAGAACAGACCGCCTGCCTGGACACGGCCGCGTGCCGGAGAGGGCAGGTAAGGGTGAAACGGTGGTGCAAGAGACCACCAGCGACCGGGGCGACCCGGCCGGCTCGGCAAACCCCGCCCGGAGCAAGGTCAAGAAGTCGGCGGCCCCGGCAGCGATGTCAGGGCCACCGGCGCACGTACGTCCGAGGGCTGCCCGCCCGAGTACGTGGGTAGACCGCACGAGGCCACCGGCAACGGTGGTCCCAGATGGATGGTCGCCCCCCGATCGGCCGCGAGGCCGCCGGGGACAGAACCCGGCCTACAGGCCAGCTCCTCCGCTTCAAGCCTCTGACCTGCGGAAACGCGATCAGGACACTGATGAACGAGCTTCTCGACTCCTGACGCCCAGGCCGATGACCGGCCGTGCTCGACGAGCGGCGTGGATTGCATCGGGCTAGACGGTGATGGGCGTCTCCGAGCGGGCGCCACGAACCGCCGCGAGGGTCGCCAGGACGGCTAGGGCGGTGAGCGGCCAGCCGAGGAGGAGCTTGGCGAGGGCGAGGAGCTCGGTCTGGTCGGCCCGGTAGAGCCAGACCTGGGCAACGGTGCGGGCGGCGTACGTCGCGGCCCAGGCAGCCGAGGCCAGCGCGAACGCCGTGCGAAGTCTCGGGTTCCGGCGCCAGCTGCTGTCGAGCCCCAAGAGGAGGGAGTAGGCGAAACCCACCACCGGTCGACCGACGACGATCGAGAGCGTGATGCCCACGGCGTACAGCGCGTCCACATAGATGCCGGGCAGGAAGAAGCTGCGTGCGGACCCGGTCCAGAGGGCGAAGCCAACGGCGACTATGAGCAGCACCGTGCCGCGCAAAGCGCCGATGAGCGATGCCCCCTGGACTACGCCGAGGACGACGATCACCAGCGCGGACGCCACGGCGGTGCCCAGTGCCACTGGCAGCGCCTGGCCCGCGTGACCCAACAGGCCGGCGATCGCGTTCGTGGCGGCGAAGACGATCGGCGGGATGCCCCCTTCGACGAGCCCGCGGCGGCCGCCGACCTTGGCCAGCACCTTGGCCATGGGAGTCGGGTGCAGTGTGGTCTCGGACATGGTGCTCCTTGAGTGTTCGGGTGCGGGACTAGGACGCGCGGATGGTGAAGGGGATGGTGATCACCCGGCCGTCGGCGAGGCGGAACTGTCCCCACAGCCGGTACAGACCCGGAGCGTCGAACTCGGCGTGGACGTCGAGCTCGGGCCCGAACTCCGTGCCGGGCATGGCGAAGACCGGACGACCGTCCTGGTCCTCGACCTCGGCGTGCTCGTGGGCGAAGGTCCTCGCGTCTCCACGCATGACCACGACATGGCCCGCCGCGGCGAGGAACGGCTGGAGGTCGTCGACTGGCCGTCCGCTGGCCGCGTCGGCGAAGTAGAAGTGCAGCTGGCTGACACCACCGACGACGGCCTCGCCTTCCAGCTCGACGCGCACGCCGTCCACGACCACGGTTCGTGGACCTTCCTCGAGCGGCTCAGGAGAGGCGGCCTCGCCCGCGACGGTGACGATGTGTCGCTGGTGGACGTCGGCCAGCTCGCCGCGCTGGCGGAACTCGGTGTTGACGACGTACCGGCCCGGGGTCGGGAAGGTCAGCGTGAGGCCCAGTTCGCCCGCCCTGCCGGTCGGTTCGGGGTGGACGTGGGCGAAGGTGCCGAGGTCCTCCCGCGTGGCGATGAGGTGCATCCATGCCTGGTGGCTGCGTGTGAGGTCACGGATCGGCTCTCCGGTGACCTCGTCGGTGACCGCGATGGTGATGTGGGTCCGCACGCCGGCCCTCACGGAGTCGGGAAGCCGGATGTCGACGTCGATACCTGCCTCGGTCGCCTCGGTGGCAGGCACTTCGGCAGTCATCATCGTGCTCATCGCCGGCCGCATAGGCATGCCGGTGTCCTGCATCCACGCGAGCGTCCCGTTCATGCCACGCTCGGCGAAGTCCATCCGGCTGACCGCGGTCAGGGTGGCCCCGATCGCAAGAGCGACCACTGCGACGGCCGTCAGGTAGGCGTACTGCCCGACCCGGGTGCGCAGCGGAGGGTGCAGGACCTCGTCCACTGACCGGGGCTGGCGGAAGCGGCGCAGTCGTAGTGCGTTGGTGAGCACGCTGACCGAGCTCATGACCATCGCCGCGGACGCCAGCACCGGGTCCAGCATGAGGCCGTTCCAGAAGTAAAGGGCTCCTGCCGCGACGGGGATGAGCAGCACGTTGTAGGCGAACGCCCAGACCAGGCCTTGCTTCATCGTGCTGACAGTTCGCCGAGACAGTGCGATGGCGGACACGATCGACCGGAGGTCGCCACCGACGAGGGTGATGTCCGACGCGGCGATCGCGACGTCTGCGCCGGTCCCGATCGCGATGCCGAGGTCGGACTGAGCGAGCGCGGCAGCGTCATTGATGCCGTCGCCGGCCATGGCCACGACGTGACCCTGCTCCTGCAGGCGGGCCACGGCCGCCGCCTTCTCTGCGGGCAGTACGTCGGCGAGCACGTTGCTGATGCCCACCTGGCCCGCGATGGCTTCGGCGGTGGCGCGGTTGTCGCCCGTGATCATCCAGACCTCCAGGCCCAGCGCCTCCAGCTGGGCCACGGCTTCCGCCGACTCGGCCTTCACGGTGTCGGCGACCGTGATCACAGCCGCCGGCCGGCCGTCGATCGCGACGTACATGGGTGTCTCGCCGCGGCTGGCAGCCGAGCTCGCGAAGCCCTCCAGCGAGGACACGTCGGTTCCGGCGCGCCTCATCAGGGCGTGGTTGCCGACGTGCAGCTCACGCCCGCCGACGACCGACACCAGACCGTGTCCGGGGATCGCCTCGAACGACTCGTGGGCGGTCACGGACAGTCCGCGCTCGCGTGCGTGGCTGACGATGGCCTGCGCAACCGGGTGCTCGCTGCCGCTCTCCGCGGCGGCCACCAAGGCGGTCACCTCGGCGTCTGTCCACCCGTTCGTGGTGAAGAGGCCGGTGAGCGTGGGTCGGCCGAGGGTGATCGTGCCGGTCTTGTCAAGGACGACGGCGGTCAGCCGTCGGGCCTGCTCCAGAGCCTCTCCGTTCGAGATGAGGATGCCCAGCTCAGCCGCCCTGCCGGTGCCGACCATCACAGCGGTCGGAGTCGCAAGGCCGAGGGCGCAGGGGCAAGCAATGATGAGAACGGCGATGGTCGTGCTGATCGCCATCGTCAGGTTCTCGCTCGAGGGCCCGAAGACGGCCCAGAACATGAACGTAGCCATGGCGCCGAGGATCACCAACGGTACGAACACCGAGGAGACCCGGTCGGCCAGCCGCTGCATCGGCACCTTTGAGCCCTGGGCGTCCTCGACCAGCCGGATGATCTGGGCGAGCGCTGTGTCGTCACCCACCGCCGTGGCTCGGATCTGGACGGATCCGGTGGTGTTGATCGTCGCGCCGATGACGGAGTCACCGGGACCCTTGTCGACCGGCAGGCTCTCCCCGGTCAGCATGCTCTCGTCGACGGACGAGGTCCCACTCAGGACGACCCCGTCGACGGGGACCTTCTCCCCCGGACGGATGCGGACGACGTCGCCGACCACGACGTCTTCGAGGGGGACGTCAACCTCCAGCTCGTCGCGAACGACGCGCGCGGTGCGCGGAGCCAGGCCGACGAGTGCCGTCACAGCGGCAGCGGCGCGCTTCTTGGCGCGGCCCTCCATCCACTTGCCGGCCAGGACGAGGGCGATGATCACCAGCGAGGTCTCGTAGTAGACGTGAAGGGGCAGCCCCCACCGCTCGGCGGTCCCTGGCCACAGCGTGACGAAGGTGCTGTAGCCGTAGGCGACACCGGTTCCGAGCGCGACCAGGGTGGTCATGTTGGTCGTGTGGTGCTTCGCGGCTGTCCAGGCGGATGCGTAGATGTCGCGGCCGGCCCAGAACTGGACCACCGTGGCGACCACGAAGATCGCCGGCATCAGCCAGTCCATCGTGTCGATGTAGAGCGGCACGTACATCAGCACCATCAGGCCGAGCCCGGTCGCCAGCGCCACCTGCCACTTGCGCTTCATCCGGGCCAGGGCGTGCGCGTTGTCGGTCGCCGGGCCGGGCGTCGCGGCGGCGGCCGAGGTG
>JAICRP010000093.1 GCA_025966445.1 Nocardioides sp. | reverse complement strand
CCTCCTCGTCGAAAGCAATCAGCTTAGCCATGCGTGCGATTCCTTCAGCGTCTGGTGGCCGGCTCGCTGCCCGCGACGGACGGCCCCGGCTGACCCGGCGAACCCTGCTCGCCGGCGCCTGAGGACCTCAGCTCACCGGTCCGGATTGTTGTCACTCTCATGACGAGAGTGCCAGCGTCATGTTTAGCACTCTCCCCTGGCGAGTGCAAACAATGTCCCCGTGCGGCGTGACGGAGGACGTCCGTTCTTCGGTGACTGTCGATTCCACGCACCCTCACCCGTCATCGCGATGACAGACTCACCGACGAGGAGGACCAGATGACCCAGTCGATGTCGCAGTACATCGTGCTGCTGCCGGGTGACGAGGCCGAGTGGGAGGCCGCGCCCGAGGAACGGCGCCAGGAGACGTACGCCCAGCACCGCGAGTTCGCCAAGCTGCTCGAGGAGCGCGGGCACCGCGTCACCGGTGGCGCCGAGCTCGCCCACTCCCGCGAGACCAAGCTGCTGCGCACCGCTGCCGACGGCACCCAGACCGTCACCGACGGTCCGTTCGCCGAGACCGTCGAGCAGCTGACCGGCTTCTACCTCATCGACTCCCCCGACCTCGACGACCTGCTGGAGGTCTGCAAGGTCCTCGGCAGGGGCGAGGGCGTCATCGAGGTCCGGGAGATGAAGGGCGGGACGTCGTCATGAAGTTCCTGGTCCTGATGGCGGAGGAGGACACCTGGGAGCGGTGGAACGCACTGTCGGACGCCGAGCAGCAGGACGTCTTCGACTCCTTCACCGCGTTCACCGAGGCGGTCAAGGAGCGCGGCACGGTGCTGGCCGGCGAGGCGCTCGACCGTGCGGAGAGTGCACGCACGGTCCGGCCCGGTCCCGGGCGCCCGGTGACCGAGGGGCCGTTCGCCGAGACGGTCGAGCAGCTGGGCGGCTTCTGGCTGGTCGACCTGCCCGACCTCGAGAGCGCGGTCGGGGCGGCGAGGCTGCTGCCCGAGGCCTACAGCGTCGAAGTACGGCCCGTCGTCGACATGGGCGACTGACCCGGATCCGCATGTCGAGCGTCGAGGACGCCTGGCGCAACGAGTGGGGCCGCCTGTTGGCCCTGCTCGTCGCCCGGTACCGACGCCTCGACCTCGCCGAGGACGGCCTCGGCGACGCCTTCGAGGCCGCCGCCCGTACCTGGCCGACCGACGGCACCCCCGGCAACCCCGCCGCCTGGCTGCTGACCGCGGCCCGGCGCCGCATCCTCGACCGACTCCGCGCCGAGGCGGTCGCCGCGAGGAGGCTGCCGCTGCTCGCTGTCGAGGCCGAGCTGACCGAGGAGGCGCAGCGCGTGATGGCCGATGCGGGGAGCACGGGTGACAGCTGGGGGTACGACGAGCGGTTGCGCCTCGTGCTCCTGTGCGCCCACCCGGCCCTCACCCCGGAGTCCGCAGCGGCGCTGTCGCTACGGCTGGTGATGGGCGTGGCCACCGAGGACATCGCGCGGTTGTTCCTCGTCCCGACGCCCACGATGGCCGCGCGCCTGACCCGGGCCCGCAAGCGGCTCGCACGGGAGAGCTTCGACCTTCCGACCGGCGCGGACCTCGAGGGTCGCCTGGCGATGGCCGCCGACATCGCGTACCTGGCCTTCACGGCCGGCTACGCGCCGGGCTCGGGCTCCGACGTGCTCCGGCCGGACGAGGCGGCCGAGGCGATCCGCCTGGCCCGGGTGCTGCGCGAGGTCGCCCCCCGTGACACGCCCCTGGGCGCCGAGCTCGACTCGCTGCTCGCCCTGATGCTGCTCCAGCACTCACGGCGCGAGGCCCGCGTCGACGACTCCGGAGGCCTGGTGCTGCTGCCCGACCAGGACCGTCGGCGCTGGCGCTCGGACGAGGTCGCGGAGGCCATCGACCTCCTCACGCCGTGGGCGCGCGCGCCGGGGACGCCGTACCTCCTCCAGGCCCTGATCGCGGCCGAGCACGCCGTCGCCCCGAGCGCCGCCGACACCGACTGGCCGCGGATCGCCCGGCACTACGGCGAGCTGGAGGAGATCACCGGCTCTCCGGTCGTCCGCCTCAACCGAGCCGTGGCGGTCGCCGAGGCCGACGGGCCCGTGGCCGGGCTGGCGCTCCTGGACGGACTGGACCTGTCCGGGCACCGGTTGCCCGCCGTACGCGGCCAGCTCCTGCTGCGCCTCGGCCGCGACGATGAGGCCCGAGCCGAGCTGCTGCGCGCCCTCGACGCCTGCGGCAACGAGGCCGAACGCGCCGGCCTGCGCCGGCTCCTCGACGGGACGACCGACACGGCCGGATGAGTACGACGACGCAGGCGCCACGGCGACGGCAGGGCCGACCATGAGGACATGACCGCTGCGTCCGCACCCACCGTGCCCGCCCGTACCCGGCCGGCGACCCCCGCCCAGCTCGACTGGCTGGCCGCGGAGCTCCCGCAGTGGCAGGCCGCCGGGCTCGTCGACGACCGTGCCGCGACCGCGATCCTTGCGGGGTACCACCCGAGCCGTCGGTTCGACCTCTCCCGACTCCTCCTGACCCTCGGTGCCGCCTTCGTCGGCGTCGGCCTCCTCTGGCTGGTCGCCAGCAACCTCGACCAGCTGCCGCCGCCCGTACGGTTCGCCGTGGTGGCCGCGTTCTGGCTGGCCTTCCTCGTCGTCGGCGAGGTGCTGGCGGCCCGCCGCGAGCACGGGCCATCGGCGGGCGACATCCCCTCGCCGGTCGTCGGCTGCGTGCGCATCCTCGCCGCGCTCACCTTCGGGGCCATGATCATGCAGGCGGCCCAGAGCCTGCAGGTACCCGCCTACGAGCCCCAGCTGCTCGCCTGGTGGGGTCTGGGCGCACTCGTCCACGCGTACGCCGTCCGCGGCACCGGCCCGCTCGTGGTCGGCCTGGTCGCCCTCGCGTCGTGGCTCGTGTGGCAGACGACGTGGGACGCACCGAGCGCGCTGACTGTGCTGCTGGTCGTCTTCGCCGCCGGCGCCGTCGCCGCCTCCGCGGCCGCCTGGCACGAGGACCTGCTGCCCCCCTTCGCGCCTCCGTGGCGGGAGGTCGGGGCCGTGCTGACGCTCGGGGCGCTGTTCGTGGCCGCGCTCCCCTTCGTCACCGCCGAGGACTTCGGCTGGACCCCGCTGCTCGTGGCCGTGGTGGCGGTCGCCGGGCTGGTCGCCGTCGCGTCGGCGGTGCTGGCCCGAGGGCAGCTCCGGCTGGAACCCGTGCTCGCCGTCGTCATCGCCCTGGTGGGCGTCCTGCTCGTGCTCTGGGAGGTCGGGTCGGACTTCGACATCGACGACCAGGTGGGTGCCGCGGGATGGGCGCACGCGGCGCTCGGTGTGGTCGCCTACGTCGGCGCCTCCGCCTGGTTCGCCGTCCTCGGAGTGCTCCGCGACAGCAGGCGGCTGACGTTCGTGGCCACGGCCGCCGTGGTTCTCTTCACCACCGTCCAGGCGTTCTCGGTCTTCGCCGCGATCGTCCAGGGTGCGTGGCTGTTCGTGCTGCTCGGCCTGGTCTTCGTCGGCACCGGCTGGGTGGCCGACCGGGCCCGGCGCCGGCTCGCCCGCAGCCTCGCCGACGAGGAAGGAACCGTCCGATGAGGTCGCTCGCCGCCAAGGTCACGGTCGTCGCGCTCGTCCAGCTCGCGCTGGTCGGCGTCGCCGTCGCCCCCCGCCTGTCCGCTCGGCTGACCGGGGACGAGTACCTCCTCCGCGTCGCCCCGGTCGACCCGATCGACCCGTTCCGAGGCGCGTACGTCGACCTCGAGTACCCCGACCTGCACCTCGACCGCGAGACTCCCGGCGACGAGGGCACCGTCTACGTCACGCTCGAGCAGGACGGCGAGGTCTGGGTGGCGAGGGCATCCACCCGCGAGCGCCCGTCTGGCACGCCGTACCTGACGTGCGACGACCGGGACTGGCGGCTGCGCTGTGGCATCGAGAGCCTCTTCCTGCCGCAGGACGAGGCCGCGTCGATGCGGGCCGACCTGGGCGACGGGTCGATGGTCGCGGTCGTGAAGGTCGACGGCCGCGGGAACGCCGCGCTCGTCCGGGTGGAGTCCGCCTGACGCGATGACGCGTGGTGCTCGTGGGCGTGCCGCACGTCGACGACGAGGTCGTGCGGCGGCGGCGATCAGCCGCCGGCGACGGCGGGGATCACCGAGATCTGGGTGCCGTCGGGCGTCGGGGTCTTGAGGTTGTCGAGGAAGCGCACGTCGTCGTTGCCGACGTACACGTTGACGAACCGGCGCAGCTGCCCGCCCTCGTCGAGGATGCGGCCCTTGATGCCGGCGTACGTCGAGTCCAGGTCGTCCAGCACGGCCGCCAGGTCGGCGCCCTCGGCGGACACCTCGGACTCACCGCCCGTGTACGTGCGCAGGATGGTCGGGATCCGGACGGACACGCTCATGTGGCTTCTCTCCTGGAGTGCTGGTGGGGTGTTCAGTCTCGCGCACCGATCCCGGTCGCCGTGAAGGCGGCGTACGACGGGTCGATGGTCGCCGCCGCCCCGACCTGGTCGGCGATGGCGTCGAGGGTCTTGAGACCCATGCCGGTGTTGATGGCGACGGTCTCGAGGGTGGGGTCGAGCTGGCCGGTCTCGACGAGCTTCTTCAGCACGCCGATCGTGGTCCCGCCCGCGGTCTCGGTGAAGATGCCCTCGTTGCGGGCGAGCAGCAGGATGCCCTCGCGCACCTCGTCGTCGGAGATGTCCTCGACCGCGCCACCGGAGCGGCGGCAGATGTCCAGCACGTAGATGCCGTCGGCAGGGTTGCCGATCGCGAGCGACTTGGCGATGGTGTCGGGCTTGACCGGGCGGATGGCGTCGGTGCCCTCCTTGTACGCCGTGGCGACCGGCGAGCAGCCCGTGGCCTGGGCGCCGAAGATCTTGTAGGGCCTGTCCTCGACGAGGCCGAGCCTGATCAGCTCCTGGAACGCCTTGTCGACCTTGGTCAGCTGGGATCCGGACGCGACCGGGATGACGATCTGGTCGGGCAGCCGCCAGCCGAGCTGCTCGGCGATCTCGAAGCCGAGGGTCTTGGACCCCTCGGCGTAGAACGGGCGGACGTTGACGTTGACGAACGCCCAACCCTCCTCCTCGCCGGCGATCTCCGAGGCGAGCCGGTTGACGTCGTCGTACGTGCCGTTCACGGCGACCAGCGAGTCCGTGTAGACGGCGGAGTTGACCTGCTTGGGCTTCTCGAGGTCGCTGGGGATGAAGACGACCGTCCTCATGCCGGCCCGCGCACCGGCGGCGGCCACCGCGTTGGCCAGGTTGCCGGTCGAGGGGCAGGCGAACGTCGTGGCGCCGAGCTCGCGGGCCGCACTCAGCGCGCAGGCCACGACGCGGTCCTTGAAGGAGTTCGTCGGGTTGGTGGAGTCGTCCTTCACCCACAGCTTGTCGATGCCGAGCGTGCGGCCGAGGTTGTGCGCGCGGAGCAGCCGGGTGTAGCCGGGCTCGGTGTTGGGGCTCTGCTCGATGTCGTCGGGGACGGGCAGCAGCGCCTTGTAGCGCCAGATGTTGGGCGGACCGGCCTCGATCTGGGCGCGGGTGACGCGGGCGCGGGCCTCGTCGTCGTACCCGACCTCGAGCGGTCCGAAGCACTCCGGACAGGCGTAGTGCGGGCCGAGCTCGACCTCGTGGCCGCACTCGCGACAGACGAGGGCACGGGCGTGGCCGAAGGCGCCGTCGCGGATGGTCGCAGCTTTCTCACGGACAACGGTGCTCATGGATGACCTCCCTCATCTTCCCCGTGACGACTCTCGCCACGGGCCGGATTTGGCACCGTTCCCGCGACTGCCACCGGAGTGTTCCGGAGCAGGAGGCGCAGCAGACGGTTGCCGGGACTTCACAGGGCCGTTCCCTCAGTCCCTCTTGATGAGCGCTCTCACCGTACCGTCGCCCGTCTCACGATGTGCACACCGCATCCACATGCTGGATGACGATGGCGGGTGTCCGGATAGTCCGTGACGTAACTGTCGTCATTCGCCAGGAATCACGACAGTTACGTCACGGACTATCCCGAGGTGGCGTCGTGAGTGAGGCGGCGGAGGAGGTCGAGGACGCCGACGGGGCCGTCGACGACGACGTCGGCGAGCTCGCGGAGGGTGTTCTCCTCGCGGGAGGCGGAGCAGACGAGGAGCGTGGGGAGGCCGCGGCGCCGCAGGTCGAGGACCGCCTCGAACGCCTCGAGGTCGCCGAGGTCGTCGCCGCAGAACAGGAAGCCGCCGGCCTCGAGGTTCTCCATCAGGTACTCGACGACCAGGCCCTTGTGCATGCCGTGCGAGCGCACCTCGAGGACCCGCCGGCCGGGCTCGACGGTCAGCCCGTGACGCTCGGCCAGCTCGCCGATGGGCTTCACCAGCCGTTCGAACGCGTCGTCGGGGTCGTCGAGGCGGCGGGTGTGCACGGCGACCGCCAGGCCCTTGTCCTCGACGAACGCGTCGGCCGCGCCGGCGGTCCGCAGCACCCGGGGGAGCTCGCGCTCGAAGGTCGCCAGCCCCTGTGGCGGCCGCGGGGTGATGACCCGTCGGTTGGTCGACGACCAGCGCTCGTTGCCGTACTGCCCGAACAGGTAGAGCTCGCGACCGGTCCCGCCGATGGCGTCGCCCACCTCGTCGAGCCCGCCGAGCGCCAGCGCCTGCCGGGCGGGTCGACCGGTGACGACCGCGACCGCGCGCACGGCGACGGCCAGGTCGGTCAGTACCTGCGCCGCGTCGGGGTGGATGTGTGCCGACTCGGGGTCGTCGACGATCGGCGCGAGCGTGCCGTCGAAGTCCAGACCGACGACGACGTCGGCGGCGTGGGCGGCCAGGGCGGCGTACCGCTCCTCGCCTTCAGAGGACGTGAACTCCACGCGTCCACCCTGTCATGACCGAGCCGCCCCGGGCGCGGGAGTCCGTCAGGCGTGGTCGGCGGTGAGGATGACCGTGAGCCGGTCGAGCTTCATCGGGTCGACGGCCGGCACCGTACGACGGATGCCGAGGTCGAGGGCCAGGGCCCGGGCCGCGCGGGCCAGCTTGGGCGGGTAGTACACCGACGACGCGGGGATGGTGCCGTACCAGTTGTCGGAGCCGACGACCTTCCAGCCCGCCTGGGTCGCGGACGCGGCGACCTCGCCGGCGAGGCCGGTGACGCCGGAGTTGTTGTAGACCTCGACATAGACCTTGCCCTTGTCGATCGCGGGCTTGGTGGGCTTGGGCCTGGTCGTCGGCATCGACGGCTCGGGAGTCGCCGACGGGGACGGTTCGGCGGCGACCCGGGTGACCTCGCGCTCGGTCGGCGGCTGGCCCTGGGTGGCGACGTAGGCGATGGCAGCCATCGCGACGGCCACGACGGACAGGATGACGACCGGCGAGGGGAAGACCACGCCCCGCTCTCCCCGGGAGCGGAGCCGGCTGCGCTGGCTCATCGTCTGCCCTAGACCTCGAAGCCGAGGCGGCGAGCCGAGCGTTGGCGCTGGCGGGCCGCGCGCAGGCGGCGCAGGCGGCGGACCAGCAGCGGGTCGACCTCGAGGGCCTCGGGACGGTCGATCAGGGCGTTCAGGACCTGGTAGTAGCGGGTGGCCGACATGTCGAACTGCTCGCGGACCGCGGTCTCCTTGGCGCCGGCGTACTTCCACCACTGGCGCTCGAACTCGAGGATCTCGCGGTCGCGGTCGCTCAGGCCCGGCTGCTCGTCCGGCTGGCCAACAGGGTGACCGGACAGGTGGGTGGCGGCGTCCATGCGAACCACTGTAGGCGATGAATCACACGGATGTCATTCGGCCTCGGCGTGTCCGGCCGCCCGATGTCCAGGGTGACGCCAGGGCACCCGGACACGCCTAGTCTCGGCGCATGACCGAACCGACCCGCTGGGGCATCCTCGCCACCGGCCGCATCGCCCGCAGCTTCGCCGACAACCTGCGCGAGGTACCGGGCGCCGAGATCGTCGCCGTCGGCTCGCGCTCCCAGGAGGCGGCGGACGCGTTCGCCCGGGAGTACGGCGACGCGGTGCGCGGCCACGCGTCGTACGAGGCGCTGGTGGCGGACCCGGACGTCGACGTCGTGTACGTCGCCACGCCGCACGCCTTCCACCTCGAGAACGCCCGGATGGCGTTCGACGCCGGCAAGCACGTGCTCTGCGAGAAGCCGCTCACCCTCAACCTCGCGGAGGCCGAGGCGATGGTGGCCGCTGCGGCGGCGGCCGGCCGGTTCCTCATGGAGGCCATGTGGATGGCCTGCAACCCGGTCATCCGTGAGATCCGGGACGGGATCGCCGCGGGCCGCTTCGGGACGCCGCGGCAGGTGCACGCGGACCTGGGCTTCGTCGTGAAGCAGCCGCCGTCCAGCCGGATGTTCAACCCCGAGCTCGGAGGTGGCGCCCTGCTCGACATGGGCATCTACCCGCTCACGTTCGCGCACCTGATGCTCGGTCCGGCTGACAGCCTCGTCGCGACGGCGACGTTGAGCGACCAGGGCGTCGACCTCGACGTCGCGCTGGCCGGCCGGCACGGGCGGGCGGTGTCCGCCCTGACCGCATCGATGACGTCGACCTCGCCGTGCACGGCCACCATCGCCACGACGGACGGTCGCGTCGACGTGCCGTCCGGGTTCCACGCCGCCAGGCACGCCACGTGGACGCCGACCGGCGGCGAGCCGGAGCCGATCGCCGGGCTCGAGCCCGTCATCGGCACAGGGCTGGGCAACGAAGCGGCCCACGTGCAGGAATGCCTGCACGCGGGCCGCCTCGAGAGTCCGCTGGTCCCGCACGTCCAGACGCTGACCCTGATCCGCCAGATGGACGACGTCCGCCGGCAGATCGGGGTCAGCTACGCGTCTGACGCGCCTAGCTGAACGGGATGAACGCGAGCTTGCCCTTGGGGCTCTTGGTCCCCTTGAGGGCGTCGATCGTCGCGTAGAGCCCGTCCGCGGTCCACTCCAGCCCGGCCGGCATGTTCACCGTGGCGAACTTCTTGACCTTGCTCGTCCCCGCCGGGATCCGCGAGATCTGGCCGGTGAAGAGCTGGGACACGTAGACGTCACCGTTGTCGGCGACCGCCACGTTGACGGTGCTGATGAAGCCGGCGGCGACCAGGACCACCTTGCCGCTCGCGGGGTTCACCTTGTAGACGCGACCCTGGGCGCCGAGGCTGCCGTCCTCCGGGCCTCCGGGGAGGCTGGAGACGTACAGCCAGCCGTCCGGACCCATCTCGACGTCGGTCGGCACGGCCTCGAACTTGTAGGACAGACCGATCACGCAGTCCGGGAGCCCGAGCGGGGCAGCCGCGGCCGCGGTCACCTTGACCTTGGTGGCCGGCAGGACGGCGACGACCTCGATGCCGCTGTCGGTGAGCGACAGGATGTCGTTGCCCGCCGCGTCGGCCACATAGGTGGCGTCGTCGGTCTGCTCGGTGGCGTACGGGTGCGAGTCGACGATGCCGGGGTACTGCGCAGGGCCGATCTCCTTGGGCAGCTTGGCGGCGCACTTGTCGCTGATGCCCTTGAAGCCGTACACGACCTTGGCGTCGGGGTTCTCGTTCTTCTCGAACTTGCCGACGTTGGCGATCACGTGCGGCGCGCCGCCGGCGACGATCTCGTAGACCTTCTTGGCCTTGCCGGTCGTCGTGAACACGACGCGGTCGCCGTGCACCGACACCCCACCGACCTCGGCCCCCTTCTCGCCGATCTGGTAGACCACCTCGGCGTCGCCGCCCGGCGGGACCTTGTAGAGCGTGCCCCCGAAGTTCGCGGTGACGTAGGCCGTCCCGTCGGCGGCGACGGCAGTGCTGAGCGGTCCGGCCAGGTTCTTGGCGAGGATCTCCGGGTCACCGGCCGGGGCGGCGTTCGCACTGCCGCTGAGCCCGATGCCGGCCGCGAGTGCGGCCACGGACAGCAGGGCAAGACTACGTACTGGTTTTCTCATGTTTGCTCCGTTGAACTCGACGTGACGTGGCCCCCCGCGGCCACGTGTCGAGCCGCAGGCAAATCTCCCCCGTACATCCCCCCCGAGGTGTGGAGACCGAGCGAAGTGCCCCATGAGACCACGGGTCATCGCGGGCAGGGAAGGGGGTTTCACACCCTTTCGCCCATCCCTTCACCCCCGGGCAGGGCTTGCGAGGCACCCGCCTAAGGTGAGGTGTGCCCGCAGACCTCGTGATCGTCGCCAACCGGCTTCCGGTCGACCGCGTCACCGGGGCCGACGGCGAGCCGGAGTGGAAGGCGTCGCCCGGCGGCCTGGTCACCGCGATCGAGCCGGTGATGCGGTCCAACAACGGCGTCTGGATCGGCTGGCCGGGCGGCACCGAGAGCGGTCTGCAGCCGTTCGAGTACGACGGCATGCAGCTCGACCCGATCTCCCTCTCGACCGAGGAGATCGAGGGCTTCTACGAGGGTTTCTCCAACGCCACCCTCTGGCCGCTCTACCACGACGTGGTGGCGAAGCCGGAGTTCCACCGGGAGTGGTGGGACGCCTACGTCGCGGTCAACCGACGGTTCGCCGCCCAGGCCGCCGACCGGGCGGCGAGGGGCGCCACCGTCTGGGTGCACGACTACCAGCTCCAGCTCGTCCCGCAGATGCTGCGCGAGCT
>JAICRP010000102.1 GCA_025966445.1 Nocardioides sp. | reverse complement strand
GGGGCGGCCCGGACTCGGGCCACGTGCGGGGAGTGGACGTCATCGGTTTCCGGGACGGGCTGGTCTGCGAGAAGCTCTCCTACGTCAAGGGCTGAGCGCGGCGGAGCTCCTTGAAACTCGTGTCCGCGACGGGCGCCCGGGAGTACCGTCTGCCCTGAACCTCGGGCTCATACAGCGGTCGATCGCGGGGGTGCGCCAAGGCCCGCGCGACGTACGCCGACATCGGCGCCGCCGGCTGGCTCACCAGGCTCGACGCATACGAGACCGCCCTCGAGCAGTCCCCATGTCGATTCGTCTGCCCCGTTGAGCGGGGAAAGAGGCAGCAGACCGCAGACGAATCGAGCGGGCTACTCCTCGCCGGGCTCGGTGATCCCTTGCCGGTGCCCGAGGTGGCGGAGGATGTCGCGGAGGGCGACGTGCATCGCGTCCGCGCCGACCACCCGCTCCTCGGGGAAGGGCACGTCGACCGGGACGACGGCACAGGCGCGGTCCTGCCACCCGCCGAGGCCGCCGTGGCAGCCGACCAGACCCTCGAAGGCGGCCACCTCGTCGGTGCCGGGATCCAGCAGGCTGTTGACGTAGATGTCGGGTGCCTCGGGTCGGTGAGCCACCCGGTGGACGAACCCGGGGGCGTACGGCCCGAACGGAAGCAGCGGGTCAACACCCTCGACGTGACCGTCGTCGAGGCGGTGCCACCCGTCGCTGCCCAGGGCGACGGGGCCGTCGTCGTCCATCACGACGACGAACCCGACACCCGGGTGTGCGGCCAGGCCGGCGACGAGCCCGGGGTAGCGCTCGGAGAGCTCGCGCCGAGTCAGCTGCGCCTTCTCGCCACGCACGTAGATCAGGCCGAGGTTGCCGGACCCGAAGACGTGGAAGGTCTCGTCACCCGTGGCGGGCTCGGTCCTGCCCTTGGCGCCCCTGGTCGCGGGCGTGGCGGCGACCGCGTCCGGTTCGTTGCGGTCATCCTTGTCCATGGCGTTCGCGGCGGACTGCATCGCGCGGCCGCCGACGCCGTCGGGGGACGCGAGCTCGCCGACCAGCGCCCGGGTGCGGCCCCAGCCCTCGACGGAGCCGTCGGAGGAGGCGACGTCGCTCCGGGCGAGACGGGCCACCAGCGACGCCAGGTCCTCGCCGTACCGGTCGGCGAAGATCGCGCCCTGAGCCTGACCGTGGTCCGAGAGGATCACGAACCGGTACTTCCTCGGTGCCGCACTGGCCACCAGCTCCAGCTGGTGGAGGACGCCGTCGACGGCCTCGAGTGCCTCGAGGCTCTCCGGTCTCAGGATGCCCGCGTGATGGGCGATCTCGTCGTAGTCGACGAAGTCGACGTAGATCGAGCGGACACCCTTGAGCATGTGCTGGGAGACCAGGATCGTGTTGAGGTCGCGCAGCGCGCCGTTGGTGACGCAGCGCAGCAGGGCGGTCTCCCAGTTCCGCTCGCAGCGGGGCTGGACGTCGCGGCTGATGGCACGCCTGGTCTGGAACCGGTCACGGGTGAGCTCGGAGACCGACCTGGAGAGCGCCCTGGTCAGACCGGCGGGTGACATCACGAACTGGGCAACCGCCTGCCGCGCCGCCTCTCCGCCGCGTGCGCGCCTGCTCATCGTCAGCACCGCCGTGGGCGCGTCACCGGTGAACAGGTTGCTGATGCTCACCCCGTCGTCGACGAGCAGCCCCTTGCCGGTCGTCATGTCCGCCTCGATGACCGCGGCGTCGGCGGGCTTGTTGGCCACCAGGACCCGGTCGTTGGCCCGGTCGTACCACCGGAACGCCGGGATCCCGTCGATGACTCCGTGCAGGATGCCCATCTGGCTGGCCGGTGTCGTGGCCGGCAGCTTGGGCGTCCACTCGTGCAGCCGGTGCGTGCCCGACCTCACCCACCGGGTCAGCGTGGGCACGGTGCCGGCCGTGACGGCCATCTGCAGCACGGGGAAGGGAACCCCGTCCATCTGGACGAACACCACGCCCTCGACCTCGGGATCGGCCACCCTCGTCGGCCGTCTCTGGGCCGAGGCGACCAGGCGGCTCACCAGCACCTGTTCGGTGCCGGCGCTGCCGAACCAGCCCAGCACGGTGCTCACCAGGCCGACCACGACGGCCACCAGGAACGCGGTCCAGAAGTCGTCCACGGTGACGTGGGGCAAGATGGCGGCCGTGAGCAGGACGACCGCCGCCTGACCCACGAAGGCCAGGAGCAGGACGCCGAGCCAACCGAGCCGCACGGCCGCCCACACCAGCACCGGCTGCAGCACCACGCCGACCAGCGCCATCACCGCCGCGAAGACGACCGGCCATCCGGGTTCGGCCACGTGGAAGCCGGGCAGGATCCAGTCGCACAGCCACACCGCCGGCACGATCAGCAGCGCGGACACGGCGTACGAGACGACGTACGTGTACCAGGGCCGCCTCATCGACTCGCGAGCCAGCGCCCCGGCCACCTGGGCGGCTGAGGAATCGCCGGTACGCGACTCCGGCTCAGGAGGGATGGCGGCGCTCTCGTCGGCAGTCACGGTCCCATGGCACCGCATACCCGGACCGACGCACATCACTCGTCCTGTGTGAGTCGTCCACGTGGCCGCCCAGGGCTCGGGCAACCCCGACATGCCCTTCCGCCGCCCGCCAGTGAGCGCGCCGCAAGGCGACCTCCCGATCAGGAGGTGCCGACGTCCGTAGAGTCGGTGCTGTGAGCACGCTCGCCTGCATCCCGACCGGGCCGGCGCACGAATGACCGCCACCCCGGCGGGAGGCCGGGAGTCCAAGGGCCTCCTCGGCCGGGTCGCCGGTGCCGTGACGGAGAGGGTCGTCGACACCGTCGACCCCGACCTCGTTCTGGAGCGGATCGACCTCAACGCCCTGATCGACCGGGTGGACCTGGACGCCGCCCTGGCTCGCCTCGACCTGGACCGGCTCCTCGAGTCCGTCGACATCAACGCCCTCGTCCGGCGCATCGACGTCGACGAGCTGGTTGCGCGGGTCGACCTGGACGCCGTGGTCGGTCGCCTCGACCTCGATGCCCTCCTGGCGCGGGTCGACGTCAACCAGCTCCTGGCCCGCGTCGAGCCGGACGCCTTGGTCGCCAGGGTCGACCCGAACGCCATCGTGGCGCGGGTCGACCCCAACGCGCTGCTCGAGCGGGTCGACGTCAACGCGCTGATGGCGAGGGTGGACCTGAACACGCTCCTGGCGGGAGTGGACGTGGACGCCCTGCTGAGGAACCTCGACCTCGAGGCGCTCGTCCGCCGCTCCGGCATCCCCGACATCGTCGCGGAGAGCACCTACTCGATGGCGGGTTCTGCCCTCGACGTCGCCCGGCGACAGCTGGTCGGGTTGGACGTGGTCGCCGACCGGATCGTGGACAGGCTCATGCGGCGCAGCGACGAACAGCGCTTGGAGGGGCCGCCGAGGCTCGTCGGGGGAGTCCAGGCCTCTCCCCGCCCAGACGTCGGTGGCGCCAGGACCAGGCCGGTCCGGCGCACGGTCTCGGGGCACTATGCGGGGGCGGTCAGCCGGGCAGGGGCCGCCGTCATCGACTGGCTGATCATCGGTGGGCTCTACACGTTGGGTGTCGCCGGGTTCAGCTTCCTCCTCCAGATGTTCACGTCGACATCGGTGTCCGGCGACCGTTCCACGCCACTCGGGATCGCTGCCTTCGCGATCTGGGCCTTCATGTACGTCTTCGTCAGCCTCGCCATCAGCGGCCGGACGATCGGGAAGGGCCTGGCCGGGCTGCGCGTCGTACGGGCTGACGGCACGGCACCGGGGGTACGCGCCATGTTCGTGAGGACGCTGGCGTTCCCCCTCAGCGTGGTGTTCTTGGGGATCGGCCTGCTGATGATCGTCGTGCAGCGCGAGCATCGTTCCCTCCACGACCTGATCGCCAAGTCGTGCGTCGTCTACGACTGGGGAGACCGCAGCGCCGAGATGCCGGGACCGCTCTCCGACTTCCTGAACCGCGCCCAGCCGGTGTCGCCGTCGCCGGCGACGCGGGACCCCGCTCGCGGCTGACCTGGCGCCGGTCCGTTCCACGCAGGGTTCCCGACGAGCAGGGCCCCCGAGACGAGTGCTGGCGTCCGGCCCCTGTGCCGCACGGCCTCGCCGGATTGTATGGTTAGGCTTCCCTAACCCTGTGAGGTCGTTGTGAAGCGCGTCCCGGTGCTGATGGTCCTTTCCCTGGTCACCGCTCTCGTGGCGACCGGCTGCTCCGGCGACGAGGGCCCGTCGATCGTCGTGTACAACGCCCAGCACGAGCAGCTGCTCGAGGAGATCGCCCCGAAGTTCACCGACAAGACCGGGATCGAGGTCGAGCTCCGCAACGGGAGCGACCCCGAGCTGGCCGCACAGCTGATGCAGGAGGGCGACGCCTCGCCGGCCGACGTCTTCCTGACCGAGAACTCTCCGGCCATGTCGGCGGTCGAGGGCGCGGGCCTGTTCGCCCCGCTCGACCAGGCCGCCGTCGAACCCATCCCGGCGCAGTACCGGCCCCAGAGCGGCGACTGGACCGGGTTCGTCGCGCGATCCACGGTCCTTGTCTACAACACCAGCATGGTCGACGAGGCCGACCTGCCGGACTCGATCATGGACCTCGCCGACCCGGAGTACGCCGGCATGATCTCGTTCTCGCCCACAGGCGCGGACTTCCAGGCGATCGTCGCGGCCGTGCTCGACCTCGAGGGCGAGGAACGCACCCAGGAGTGGCTCGACGGCATCAAGGCCAACGGCACCACGTACGACGGCAACAACGTGGTCCTCGAGTCGGTCAACGCGGGGGAGTCGGCGATCGGGATCATCTACCACTACTACTGGTACCGCGACCAGGCCGAGGCCGGTGACAACAGCGACAACACCGAGCTCTACTTCTTCGGCGATCAGGACCCGGGCGCCTTCCTGTCCATCTCGGGCGCGGGCGTCCTCGCCGCCAGCGACAACCCGGACGAGGCGCAGCAGTTCGTCGAGTACCTCACCAGCGAAGAGGGCCAGCAGGCGCTGGCCGACAGCTACGCACTGGAGTACCCGCTCAACCCGGCCGTGACCCTGGGCCCGCCCGTCAAGCCGCTCACGGCGCTCGACCCGCCCACCGTGGCGATCTCCGACCTCGACGGCGCCAAGGTCGTCGAGATGATGACCCAGGCAGGGTTCCTCTGACCGGCGCCGCCCGCGACGGGTCACGAGGTCCGGGCGCGGTCCTCGTCGTGCTGGGAGTGCTGGTCGCCGCGACCAGCCTGCTCCCGCTGGCGTACGTCGTCGTCTCGTCCGCCCAGCTGCCTCCTGGGGAGGCCGTGGACTTCCTGTTCCGGCCGCGGGTCGGTGAGCTGCTCTGGAACACCGTGCGGCTGCTCGTCGGGGGTGTCGCACTGAGCGTCGTCATCGGCGTCGCGTGCGCCTGGCTGGTGGTCCGCACGGACCTGCCCGGGGGGAACCTGTGGCACGGCGTGCTGGCCGCACCGCTCGCCGTACCCGCCTTCGTCAACGGCTACGGCTGGGTCTCGACCACGCACGCCGTGCAGAGCTTCGGGGGCGCCGTCCTGGTGGTCAGCCTGTCCTACTACCCGCTCGTGTACCTCCCGACGGTGGCCGCGCTGCGACGGCTCGACTCCGGCCTCGAGGACGTCGCAGCCGCGTTGGGGCACCGCCAGCTCGCGACGTTCTTCCGGGTGGTGCTGCCGACGATCAGCCCTGCGGTGCTCGGCGGCGCGCTGCTGGTCGGGCTGCACCTGTTGGGGGAGTACGGCGCGTTGCAGATCCTCAACTACCCGACGCTCACCACCGGGATCCTGGCGGTCTACCGCACCACGTTCAACGGGCCGGCGGCCACGCTGCTGGCCCTGGTCCTCGTGGTCTTCTGCCTGCTGCTGCTGGTCCTCGAGCTGCTCGCGCGGGGCCACCGCAGGCGGGCGCGGGTGGGCGCCGGGGTCAGCCGGACCGCGACCCGGCTCCACCTCGGCAGCGGGGCCTGGCTGGTCGTGGCGGGACTCGCCGGGCTGTCGGTGCTGTCGCTGGGCGTGCCCCTGACGAGCCTGGCGCGCTGGCTCCTGCGCGGCACGTCGACCACCTTCCCCGCAGGCGACATCGGGGCCGCGACCCTGACCACGCTCGGCCTGGCGGTCGCCGGCGGGGTGCTTGCCACCCTGGCAGCTCTCCCCGTCGCGTGGCTCGCCGTCCGCCATCGCGGTCCGCTCGCGACCGCCGTGGAGCGCAGCGTCTACCCGGCCAACGCGCTGCCCGGGATCGTGGTCGCGCTGGCGCTGGTGACCATCTCGATCGAGTCTTTCCCGGCGATCTACCAGACCCTGCCCCTGCTGGTGCTCGGCTACTGCATCCTGTTCCTGCCGCGGGCTGTCGTGAGCGTCCGGGCGACCCTGGAGCTCGCCCCGCCGGTGCTCGACGACGTCGCGCGCTCGCTCGGGTGCACGGGTGCCGAGACCGCCCGGCGGGTGACCCTGCCGCTGGTGCTGCCGGGCCTGGGCGCCAGCATGGCGCTGGTCTCGCTCGCCGTCAGCACCGAGCTGACCGCCACGCTGCTGCTCGCGCCGACCGGCACCTCGACCCTCGCGACCGAGTTCTGGTCGCGGGCGTCGGCGGTCGAGTACGGCGCCGCCGCGCCGTACGCCCTGCTCCTCATCGCGCTCTCGGTGCCCGCGACCTTGCTGCTCTCGAGAGCAGCGAACCGGGACGGACTCCGTACTCCCGCGAGCGCCGTCCTGGAGTCGGTCTCATGAGCGGGCTGCGCGTCGCCGGGGTGTCCAAGGCATTCGGGTCGACCAGGGTCCTGGACTCCCTGGACCTCGAGGTGACCGACGGCATCACCGCGGTGCTCGGACCTTCCGGGTGCGGCAAGACCACCCTGCTCCGGCTGGTCGCGGGGTTCCTCGACCCCGACGCCGGGACCATCGCGATCGGCGACCGCGTCGTCGCCGGCGACGGTCGGCCGGTGCCGGCACGCTCCCGCAGGGTCGGGTACGTGCCCCAGGAGGGCGCGTTGTTCCCGCACCTCGACGTGACCTCGAACGTCGGGTTCGGCCTGCCCCGCGCCTCCCGTCGCGGCGCCCGCGTGCGAGACGTGCTCGACCTGGTCGAGCTGCCGTCGTCGGTGGCGGAGCGGTATCCGCACGAGCTCTCGGGCGGCCAGCAGCAACGCGTCGCGCTGGCCCGGGCCCTGGCTCCCGACCCCAGTCTCGTGCTCCTCGACGAGCCGTTCTCCTCGCTCGACGCCGGGCTGCGGGAGGACACCGGGCGCGCCGTCGCGCGCGCGCTCAGAGCGAGCGGCGCCACCGCCGTGCTCGTCACCCACGACCAGGGCGAGGCACTGTCGCTGGCAGACCGGGTCGCGGTGATGCGAGCGGGTCGCTTCCTCCAGGTCTCGGCGCCCTCGGAGATCTACCTGCGGCCGGCCTCACCGGATGTGGCGGGGTTCGTCGGGCACGCCACGCTGTTGGCCGGCACCGCGTCCGACGGCACGGCCACCTGTGACCTCGGACGGGTGTCCCTGCTGACCGACGTCGCCGGTGCGGTGCTCCTCGCGATCCGCCCCGAGCAGGTCAGCGTCTCACCGGGTGCCTCCGACGGGATCCTCGCGGACGTCCTCGACGTCAGCTACTTCGGGCACGACGCCACACTGCGGGCCCGGGTCTGCGGCGGCGAGACGGTCGTCATCGCGCGCGTACCTGCCGGCGGCGTCCCCGCCCCCGGTTCCGTCGTCTGTCTCCGCGTCTCTGGCGACGTGCTGGCCTTCCCCGATCCGGCGGCGTCATGACCATCGACCAGGTGGGGCGCCGTACCCTCACCCATCCTCTGCTCGGCGGCCGGTCGGGCGACGTGGCCCTGCACTGTGGGTCGGTCTCGATGACGTACGGCGAGCTGTCCACCCGCGTCGACGCGCGCGCGGCCGAGCTCGGGACGACGCGCCGGCTGGTCCTGCTGGAGGCCGGCAACGACGTCGAGAGCGTCGTGACGTACCTCGCCGCGCTCGCCGGCGGGCACCCGGTGCTGGTCGCGGCGCCCGGTGACACCGACCGCCACGCCGACCTCGTGGACCGTTATCGCCCCGACGTCGTCCAGGTCGCGGGTGTGCCTCTGCGGGAGCTACGGATCGGCACCCGCCACGACCTCCACCCGGACCTCGCGGTCCTCCTCAGCACGTCCGGCTCCACCGGGTCGCCCAAGCTCGTGCGGTTGTCGCTGGCCAACGTCGTCGCCAACGCCCGCAGCATCGCGTCGTACCTCGGCATCCGCGACGACGACCGGGCGATCACCTCGTTGCCCCTGCACTACTGCTACGGCCTGTCCGTGCTGACCAGCCACCTGGTCAGCGGGGCCGCCGTCGTGCTCACCGACCTGTCGGTCGCCGATGCCTGCTTCTGGGAGCTCGTCGAGGAGTCCCGGGCGACCAGCTTCGCCGGGGTGCCGTACACCTTCGAGCTCCTGGAGGCCTCCGGCTTCCGTGATCGGGTGGTCCCGTCGCTGAGGTATGTGACCCAGGCGGGCGGACGGATGGATCCCGCTCGTGTGCGGGAGTATGCCGAGCTCGGTCGTCGCCGCGGTTGGGACCTGTTCGTCATGTACGGGCAGACCGAGGCCACCGCCCGGATGGCCTACCTGCCCCCCGACCTGGCCGTCGAGCACTCCGAGGCCGTCGGCGTCCCGATCCCTGGGGGTGCGTTCCGGCTGGACGGCGTCGGGTCCGACGGTGTGGGGGAGCTGGTGTACGCCGGGCCGAACGTGATGTTGGGCTACGCGCTCGAGCCGGCCGACCTGGCGCGAGGCGCCGAGGTGACCGAGCTGCATACCGGTGACCTGGGTCGCCAGCGCGACGACGGGCTCTGGGAGATCACGGGCCGGCTGGGTCGGCAGGCGAAGCTGTTCGGGCTGCGGCTCGACCTCGACCGCGTGGAGCGCGTGCTCGGCGAGCGGTGCCGCCCCGCGCGGGTCCTGGCTCACGACGACCGACTGTGGGTGTTCACGGACCGGCCGCGCGCCGTCGAGCGAACCCGACGATGCGTCCTGGACCTGACCAGGCTGCCGGCGTCCGCTGTCCGGGTGGTCCGGCTCGCGAGCCTTCCGCGCACGGCTGCCGGCAAACCCGACTACGCGGCCATGACCCGCCACGCCGCACGCACCCAGTCCGACGAGTCGAAGCACTCGACCGCGGCGACGGCCGACGGGATCCGTGACCTGTACGCGGTCCTGCTCGGCCGCCCCGATGCCACCACCCGCGACAGCTTCGTCGACCTCGGCGGCGACTCCCTGTCGTACGTCGAGGCCTCGACGCGGCTCGGTGAGGCGTTGGGGACTCTGCCGCCCACTTGGCAGCGACTCGCTCCCGAGGAGCTGGCGCGGTCGCGCCGCAGCCCCCGCCGCCTCACGGTCCCGACCGACCTGTCGGTACTGCTGCGCGCGGTGGCGGTGACGCTCATCCTGGTCAGCCATGCCGACATCGCCCAGCTCCAGGGCGGGGCCCACGTGCTGTTGGCCATCGCGGGCTACAACCTCGCCCGATTCCAGCTGGCGTTCCCCGGCCGCACGGCACGCATCCGGGGCATCCTCCGGACCGCGCTCACGATGGCGGTGCCCGCCGCGCTGTGGATCGGCGCCGTCGCCCTCGTGACCGGTGACTACCGCTGGCAGACCGCGCTCCTCCTCAACGGCCTGACCGGGTCCGACTCGTGGAGCAACGACTGGCAGTTCTGGTTCCTCGAGGCGTTGATGTGGGGCTACTTCGGAGTGGCCGCGCTGGTCGCGCTGCCCTGGGTCGAGCGATGGACGCGCCGGCACCCGTTCCGGGTGGCCGCCGCCGTCGTCGTGGGTTGCCTGGTCGTGCGCTACGCGCTGGTCGGCGTCGAAGCGGGCCCGGTCGAGCGCTACCAGGCGGTGACGGTCCTGTGGTGCGTCGCCCTGGGGTGGGCCGCCGCGACGGCCGACTCGCTCGGCCGGCGCGCCCTGGTGGCCGTCGCGACAGTCGTGGCGACGGTCGGCTTCTTCGGGGACGCCCGACGCGAGACCCTCGTGGTGGTCGGGATCCTGCTGCTCCTCGTGGACCGAG